>CAYWRY010000214.1:0-5659 GCA_964460485.1 uncultured Spirochaetales bacterium | reverse complement strand
GCGACGAGCGCGTCGCGGAACAGCTCGCCCTCGGCTTTGTGCATGCGGAAGTGCACGGCGAGGATCTCCTCCGTCGTCCACGCCGGCATGCCGGAACCCACCAGCACCGCGCAGCCACACACCTCGTGGCCCGCATCCGTGCAGCGTTTCACCGCGTCTTTCATGGCACCCGGCGCGGCTCGCCGCACCGATGCCACGCCCCGCTCCGCGATCTCGCGCGCCTCGGCGCCGCCGACCCGCTCTCCGGCGTGATAGGGCGCCTTCGCGAGGGGCTCGTCGTCGGGCACCAGCGCGACGCGCGAGCGCTCGACCAACCGCGGCGCGCGCAGCCCGCCGCCCACCGCCACCAGCGCGGCCCAGCCCGAGTGCGCCTTCCAGCCCAGCGCGACGCGCATCGCGGGACCTAGTGCCCCGGCCCGTGGCGGCCGTGGTGGTCCAGCTCCCCGGCGAGGAAGTCGAACTCGCAGGCGTAGGCGGCCTTCAGCGCGTGGCTGTGCACCACCTCGTCCGGTCGGCCGTGCACGTGCATGCGCTTGTTGATGCAGACGAGCTGGTCGGCCTGGCCGGCGAGCGCGACGAGGTCGTGCGAGACCGCCAGCACCGCGAGCCCGAGGTCGCGCTGGAGCACCCGCAGCAGCGCGTAGAACTCGTGCTCCGCGGGCAGGTCGAGACCGATGGTGGGCTCATCCAGCACGAGCAGCGCGCGGCTCGCGCACAGCGCCTGGGCGAGCGTCACGCGGCGTTGGAGACCGCCCGAGAGTTGGCCCACCGGCCGCTGCGCGTGCTCGGCGATGCCCACGCGCGCCAGCGCCCCCAGCGCGGCGTCGCGGTCGGCGCGGCTCGCGCGCAGCGAGAAGCCGCCGCCCAGGCGGCCCAGCAGCACCACGTCGAGGGCGCTCGCAGGGAACGACTCGGGGATCGCGCTGCGCTGCGGCACGTAGCCGATGCCGCGCCGCGCGTGCTCGCCCGGCGCAGCACCGAGCACGCGGATCGTGCCCGCGTCGATCGGGCGCAGGCCGAGGATCGCCTTCAGCAGCGTGGTCTTGCCGGCGCCGTTCGGGCCGCAGATGCCGACGAACTGTCCCGGCGCCACGGCGAAGCCGATGTCCTCGAGCACGACGTCGGCGCCGCGCTTCACGCACACGCCCTCGAGGGTGACGACGGGCTCCGTCACGGCGCCTCCTGTGCGAGCGCTGCAGCCAGCTGCCGCGCGTTCCAGCGCAGCAGCGCTGTATAGCTCGCGCGCTCCGGGTCGCGCGGGTCGCCGAGCGGGTCCACCGTAACAACCCGCGCGCCCAGCTCCTCGGCCGCGATGCGCGCGGTGTGGGCATCGAGCTGGGGCTCGATCAGCACGGCGCGCACGTTCGCCGCGCGCGCGGCCGCGAGCAGCTCCGCGAGCCGGCGCGGCGTCGGCTCATCGGCGCCGTGGGCCTGCATCGCGCCGAGGTCGACGAGGCCGAAGAAGCGCGCGAAGTCTCCCCAGGCGGGATGGAAGGCGATGAAGGCTGCGCCGCGTGCGGGAGCGAGGACTTCCAGCGCGTCGTAGGTGGCGGCGAGCAGATCCACACCGAAGCGCCGTTCGAGCTCGGCGAGGTCGCTCGCGTGATCGGGAGCATGCGACGCGAGCAGCGGCGCGAGCCGCGCGGCGACCGCGTCCCCCGTGCGCAACGGGTCGAGCCAGAAGTGCGCGCACGCGGCGTCCTCGGACGCGCAGGCGGGGCCGAGCACGGTCCAGGGCGCGTCGCCGGCGCCCGCGAGCCGCGCGGCCCAGTCGTCGATGCCGTTGCCGGCGCGCAGCAGCAGCGTCGCCTGTGCCATCGCGGCCATCGTGCTCGGGCGCGGCTCGAACGCGTGCGGGTTCGCGCCCGCCGGGACGAGCGTCGTGCACGCCGCGTGCTCGCCGCCGAGCGCGCGCACCAGCATGCAGAGCGGCTCGATCGTGGCGACCACGCGCAGCGGCGCGCCGCTCGGCTCGGGGGCCGCTAGCGCCCGCGCGGCCGCGCACAGCGCGAGGGCGAAGGCGAGCGCCGCGCTTCGCCTTGCGCGCCTCCCTAACACACCTGCTCCTGCGCGCGGAACCCCTCGGGCTCGAGCTGGATCGTCGCGTGTGCGATGCCGTAGCGCTCGCGCAGCGCGCGCGTGAGGCGATCCAGCAGCTCGTGGCCGTCGCAGGCGGGCTCGGCGTGGACGTGGCACGAGAGCGACACGAGGCCGCTGGTGATCGTCCAGACGTGCAGATCGTGCACGGACACGACGCCGCGCTCGTGCTCGAGCGCGCGCCGCAGCGCGTCCACGTCCACGTGGGGCGGCGCCGTCTCGAGCAGCACGTCGACGGTCTCGCCCAAGAGCAGCCACGCCGAGCGCGCCACGAGCGCCGCGATCGCGAGGCTCGCGAGCGGATCCGCGATGCGCAGGTCCGCGAGCCAGATCGCGGCGCTCGCGGCGATCGCCGCGAAGCTGCCCAGCGTGTCGGAGGCGATGTGCAGCCAGGCGCCGCGCAGGTTGAGGCTCGCGTCGCGGGCGCCGTGCAGCAGCGCCAGACCCGCGAGGTTCACAGCGAGGCCGCCCGCGGCGACGGCGAGCGCCGGCCTGGCGTTCACGGCCGGCGGCGCGGCGAAGCGCGAGGAGGCTTCGAGCGCGACGAGGATCGCGACCACCAGCAGCGCGACCCCGTTCGCGAGCGCAGCGAGGATCTCCGCGCGCCGATAGCCGAAGGTGCGAGCGGCGGGTGCGGGGCGTTCGGCGAGCCAGATGGCGAACAGCGCGAGCGCGAGGGAGGCGACGTCCGCGAGCATGTGCCCGGCGTCGGCGAGCAGCGCGAGCGATCCCGTCCAGAGTCCGGCCACGACCTCGGCGGCCATGTAGGCGGCGACCAGCGCCAGCGTTGCGGCGAGCCGGCGGCGAGACGAGGCGCGGGCGGGCGGGGCGTGGGCGGCGTGCCCATGGCCATGGCCGTGGTGCGAGTGCGCGTGCGCGTCCATGCGCCGCGGAGCATCCGCGCTGCGCGGCGGCTGCGCTAGCCGTGGCTCGCCCGCGTCCGAGCCCGCTCGATCCCGCGCGCTCCGTTGCCGCGCCCGCGCGCGTCCGCTTTCTTGGTCTACCGCATGCGCTTCACCGGGAGCCTCCGCCGCATCGCCTCCGCGCTCGTCGCGGCGCTGGTGCTGTCGGCCTCGCTCGCAGGCTCGGGCCACGCGCACGCCGCGCTGGCGCACGCTGGCGACGCGCTCTCCGCCGGCGCGGAGCCCGCGCGCGGCGACGCGAGCGCGCTACCCAATCTCGACTGCGCGCTCTGCGCCACCGCGACGCGCCTCGCGCAGGGTGCGGCGCTCACGCCTGCTCCGCCGCTGGACGTCGCAGCTCCGCGCGTTCGCGCGCCTGAGCCGGACGCGACCGCGCCTCGCGCGGCGCGGCTCGCGCCCGCCGACTCCCGCGCTCCACCTCGCATCGGCTGAGGCCCCGCGCGGCCGCCCGCGCGCCCCGCTTCGCGCGCAGCGTGCCGCGAAGCCCCGCTCAGCCCTCTCATGCCGAGGTATTCCATGCGACTTCCGCTCGCGGGCGCGTTCGCGCTCGCCTCCTGCTTCGCTCTCGCACCCGCCGCCGCGCAGGACGCCGGCGGCGCACCGTCCGCGTCCCCCGAATCCCCGCGCGCCGCCGACGCCGAGGCCCACGCCGACCCCGCTCACGCTGGCGATGCGCTCGAAGAGATCGTGATCACGGCCTCCGGCCACGTGCGCTCGCGTTTCGACGTGCTGCAGAGCACGAACGTGCTCTCCGGCGACGCGCTGGGGCGCGACGCGCGCGCGACGCTCGGCGACACCCTGGGCCACCTGCCCGGCATCGCGTCGAGTGGCTTCACCGCCGGCGCGAGCCGGCCCGTGATCCGCGGCATGGACGGCCCGCGCGTGCGCGTGCTTCAGAACGGCGTCGCCACGGGCGACGTGTCGACCGTCAGCGCCGATCATCAGGTGGCGACGGATCCGCTGCTGGTCGAGCGGATCGAGGTACTGCGCGGCGCGGGCACGTTGCGTTACGGCAGCAGCGCGATCGGCGGCGTCGTCAACGTGATCGACGGCTCGATCCCTGCCGAGCGGCCGGAGGGACGCTTCGACGCGGCCGCGCGCGGCTCCTACGACCTGAACGCCGACGCGCGCGACGTCGCCGGCGCGATCCGGGGCGACCTCGGCGGCGGTTTCGTGCTCGCTCTCGACGGCCTCTATCGCCGCGCCGGCAACGTGGACATCGCGGGCTCCTCGTGGACGGCCGCGCAGCGCGCGGCGACCGGGCCCGCGTTCGGCTCGGACGTGCGTGGCGACGTCCCGAACTCCGGGCTCGAGGGCTGGAGCGCGCGCGCCGGCGCGTCGCGAGTGTCCGAGCGCGGCTTCGCCGGCTTCAGCTACGTGCGCAACGAGTCGCGCTACGGCGTGCCGGTCTCCGAAGAGGGCGAGCCGATCGACGTCGACCTCGCGCAGAACCGCTACGACGCGGCGGGCGAGCTGGAGACCGCGCTCGGCCCCTTCGAGCGCGCCGGCTTCCGCTTCACGCGCTCCGACTACACGCACACCGAGCTGGAAGGCGACGAGCCCGGCACCGTCTTCGACAACGACGAGAACGATCTGCGCGTCGAGCTGTTCCAGGCTGCGGCCGGCGACCTGGACGGCGTGGTCGGCTTCCAGTGGCACGGCCGCGAGTTCGCCGCACAGGGCGCGGAGGCGCTGGTGCCGCCGGGCGAGTGGCGCCAGATCGCGCTGTTCGTGGTGGAGGAGTGGCACGCGGATCCCGTCGGCGTCGAGGCGGGGCTGCGCTACGAGCGCACGAACGCCGAGGCCGCAGGCGCGCCGTCGCGCACGTTCGACACCTGGAGCGCATCGCTCGGCGCGAGCTTCACGCCGGTGGACGCCGTGCTGCTGGGCGCGACGCTCTCGCGCACCGAGCGCCCCCCGGCGCCGGAGGAGCTCTATTCCGACGGCCCGCACTTCGCGTCGGCGAGCTTCGAGGTGGGTGACCCGACCCTCGACCCCGAGGTGGCCTCCGGCCTCGAGCTCACCGGGCGGGTGCGCGCCGCCCACGCGAGCGCCGGCGTAACGTTCTTCTATACGCACTTCGACGCCTTCGTCTTCCTGCGCGACACCGGCAACGTCGTCGACGGCCTCCCGGAGCGCGTCTACGCGCCGACCGGCGCGCGCTTCCTCGGCGTCGAGATCGAGGGCGACGCGGATCTCGCTCACTTCGGCGACGCGGTGCTCAAGCTCAGCGGATCGTTCGACTGGACGCGCGCGGAGCGCGCGAACGGCGACCCGCTTCCGCGCGTCGCGCCCCTGCGACTGCGCGGCGAGCTGGCGCTGCTCACGCCGCACGTGGACGCGAGGCTCGGCTTCCTCTGGTCGGCGCGGCAGAGCCGCACCGCTCCCGGCGAGCGCGGCACTCCCTCCTACGCCTTCGTCGACGCGGGGGTGGCGTGGCGCCCGCTCGAGCGCCTGCCCCGCTTCTCGCTGCGCCTCGACGGGAACAACCTGCTCGACGCGAAGGGACGCAACCACGTGTCCTTCCTGAAGGAGTTCGCGCCGCTGCCGGGCCGCAGCGTGCGCCTCTCGGTGGCGCTGGAGCTCTGAGAGGCTGAGAAGAAATCTCGCGCCTTAGCCCGCTGATGTCCATAATAGGC
>CAYWRY010000213.1:0-5685 GCA_964460485.1 uncultured Spirochaetales bacterium | reverse complement strand
GGAGTGCGCCGAGGCTACCCCGGTTCGCCGGGCGGATCTGCGCGCGCAATCGCGCCGGGGACGTTCTTGGACGAGCCGGCGCCGTTCGTCCAGGAACGTCCCCGCACGAGATCAGCGGAACAGGTCCAGCTTCGCGTCGCGGATCAGCTGGCGCGCGCTGCCGTCGCCGCGCGGCGCGACGCCCGTGATCCACACCGCCGGCACGCCGTCGGCCTTCTTCATGAGCAGGCCGGCGGCCGCAGCCAGGGCGTCTGCGGTGGCCGGGATCGTCACCTGCAGCTCGCGGCCGCGGCGGTCGGCGCTGCCGCGCAGGTCGTCGAGCGGCGCGATGCCGGAGACGCCGATCGCGACGTCCACGAGCCCTTCACGCCAGGGCCGGCCGAACGTGTCCGTCACGACGACGGCGACCGGCCCGCCGCTCGCCGCCTCCAAGGCGGCACGCAGCCGGCGTGCCGAGGCATCCGGGTCGCGCGGCAGGATCACGGCGGTGTGGTCGTCCGGCGCGTTCGAGAGGTCGACGCCCGCGTTCGCGCACACGAAGCCGTGGATCGTCTCGGTGATCAGCACGTACTTGGCGCGCCGCACGGTGCGCACGCTCTCGCGCAGGATCAGCTCGATGTGGCGCGGGTCCTTGCCGTCCTCCTCGGCGATCGCGATCGCCTCGGGGCGCGGCACGAGCGTGCGCAGATCGACGAGCGCGCCCTCGGCCTTCGACACCACCTTCTGACACACGCACAGCACGCCGTCGCGCAGCGACACGCCCGAGCGCCGGGCCGCCTCGGTCAGCAGCGCCGCCAGATCGGCGCCCGGCGTCACCTCGGGCAAGCCGCGCAGGGGCGTCAGCGTGATCGCGTCGCTCATCGCGCCTCCGGGGCGGCGGCTCGGTAGCCGAGGCGCTCGAGCAGCGCCCGCGTGCGCGGCGCGGCGGCGCTCTCGCTGGCGAGCAGCGCGGCGAGGTCTTCGGGGCGGTCGAGGTCGATGGCGAGCGCGGGCAACGCGACCTCTCGGTACGGCGCGCCCCGCTCGCTGGCGAGGGCGCGGTGCGCGGCTGCGCTGCCGGCGCCGAAGCGCGTGTCCATCGCGCCGTGCGGCGCACGCAGCAGCGCGGCCGTGCCCCCGTCGCGCGACGGCGCGAGCACGACGCCGCGGCCGCCGAGCTGTGCGAGCGCCTCGAACAGCGCCGCGATCTCGCGCGGTGTTGCGCCCGCCACGTCGCCGAGCACGACGAGCACCGCCTCGTCCGCGGCGGCGAGCGCCGCGGTCGCCGCAGCCAGCCCCTCGTTCAGGCCCGCGTCCTCGGCGACGCGCGCCTCGGCGCCTCGGGCGCGCGCCACCTGTGCCACCGCGGAATCCGGCGTCACCACCACCACGCGCGCGAGCTGCGGCGAGGCGACCAGCGCGTCCAGCAGGTCCTCGAGCATCGCGAGCGTGAGCTCGTCCGCGCGCTCGCCCAGCGCGCCGCGCAGGCGCGACTTCGCCGCGCCGAGGCGCTTCACGGGCACCAGCGCGAGCGTCACCGAGCGGCTTCGCCCCGGCTCGCCGGGACGCGCGACAGCTCTGCCGCCAGCGCGAGGCACGTCCGCGCGAGTGACTCGCTGACGGCCACGTCGCGCATCAGCGTGTCCACCGCGCGCGCGGCGAGGCCGAGCGCCGCCACGTCGGGAAGCTGCGCGGCGTCGCGCTGGTCGAGCACGAAGCCGTGACACCAATCGGCGTACAGCCGGGCCACCCCGCGCGCCGAGACCTCGGCGCCGACGCCGCGCAAAAGGCGGTCCGCCGGGCCCTTCACGGGCACGCCGCCGACGATCGGCGACACCGCGACCACGGGCGCTCCGCCCCGCGCGATCGCCTCGCGCACTCCCGCGACGGCCAGGATCGGACCGATCGAGACGAGCGGGTTGCTCGGGCAGACGAGGATCGCCTCGGCGCCGGCGATCGCCTCCAGCACGCCGGGGGCCGGACGCGCTGCGCGGGCGGCAGCGAGGTCGACGGCCTCGACGTCGTCCGGTGCGCCGTCGCGCACCAGGTACTCCTCGAAGTGGACGCGCACGCCGCCGGCGAGCTGCACATAGGTCGGGCAGGGTGTTTCGCTCATCGGCAGGATCCGGCAGGCGAGGCCGTGAGCGCGGCGGATCTCGTCCGTGATCTGCGCGAGCCCGGCGCCGGCCCGCAGGCGCAGCGTGCGGTGCAGGCAGGTCGCGAGGTCGCGGTCGCCGAGCCGGAACCAGGTGGGATGGCCGAACGCGGCGAGCGCCTCGACCACTGCGAACGTGTCGCCGGCGATGCCGTAACCGCGCTCCGGGTCGACGCGTCCGGCGAGCGTGTAGGTGACGATGTCGACGTCGGGCGAGACGTGGACGCCGTAGAACTCGCGGTCGTCGCCCGTGTTCACGACGACCGTGAGCTGGGCGGGATCGAGCGCGCGGACCACGCCGCGCAGGAAGCGCGCCGCGCCCACGCCCCCGGCGAGCGCGACGACCCGCACGCGCTACTCGGTGCCGGGCGCCGCGAGCGCGTCGCGTTCCGCTTGCAGCTTCTTCAGCTCGGCGAGGCGCCCCGGCATGCGCTCCGCGACTTCCTCGAGCGAAGCGTTCGAGGCCGGCGTGCCCGCGCCCGTGAGGTCGCCCTTGAGCAGCTCCTCGTCGTCGGCGATCGCCTGCTCGAGCTCGGCGATGCGCGCGTCGAGCGCCGCGAGCCGGCTCGTGGCAGCGGCGCGAGGCGCGCCTGCGTCAGCCGCGGGCGGCTCGGGGATGCGCTCGCGCTGCACCCACGCGTCGACCGCAGGGGGCGCCTGTGCGGAGACCTCCTCGCGCCGCAGCGGCTGATCGCGCAGCTCCTCGGGCACGCGCTCCGGGTTCGTCGTGTAGTGGGCGATGCCGTTCTCGTCGATCCAGCGGTAGATGCGCGGCGCCGCGTCCTCTTGCGCGAGCGCGCTGCCCGCGAGGCAGAGCACGGCGACGGCGAGCCAGCAGCGGGTGGGGCGCATGCGGCGCAGTCTTGTGGGACTCCCCGCACGGGTCAAGCCGGGCCGTGCGTTCGCGGCGAGTGAACGCCGCGCGTTCTCGAAGCTCGTGTTCCGGCTTCACGATTTCGGCTCAAGTATCTGAAATACGACCATTCTTCGGTTCGACTCGGTGCGCGCTCCTGCGGCACGCGCCTTGCGAAGCCGCAGCGTCGTGCTCGAACGCCGCCACCGCGCGCACCTGGCTCCACTGGCCCTCGCACTCGGCTTCGGCTGCTGCGCGACGGGCGCCGCCGCACAGGAGTTTGCGCCGCTGCCCGGCTTCGAGCGCGTGCGCGGCGTGACCGCGCTCGCCGTCGACGCGTCGGGCGAGCGCGTCGCGCTGGGCACCGCGAGCAGCGTCTGGCTCGCCGAGCGCGGAGCGGTCGCGCAGCGCGCGCTACGGGCGGGCTACGTGCGGGACCTCGCCTTCGGCGCGGACGGCGTGCTGTGGATCGCCGCCGAGCGAGGACTTCTGTCGCTGGAAGGCGCGCGCGCCACCGCCCACGCGCTCGGCACGGGCGCGAGCGGCCGCGCGACGCGGCTGCTCTTGCTCGGCGCCGCGCTCCTCGCCGGCACCGAGGATGGCCTCGCGGTGCGCGCGCCAGGCGCCGCCTTCGCGCGCGCGAACGGCGCCGCGCCTGGCGGCGCAGTGAGGGCGCTCGCCGCGCTGGGCCCGCGCGAAGCGCTCGGCATCGTCGGCGGAGAGATCGCTCGAATCGCCCTCGACGCGAGCGGGCGCGTCGCAGGCGTGGAGCGCGAGAACCTGCCGGCCGGCGACGGCCTGCCGCTCGACCTGACGCGCTTGCCCGACGGCGACGCGCTCGCCTTGCGCGAGCGCGGGCTCGCGCGGCGCGACGCCCGAGGCGTCTGGCAGCGCGTGCCGCTCGCGCTGCCGCCCGGAGCCGAGCCGGCGCGACTGCTCGCGAGCGAGAGCGGCGTCGTGATCGCGACGAGCGCGGGCGCGCTCCAGGCGCGCGACGCGCGCGGCCCTTTCGAGCGGCTGGGCGCGCCGGCCGGCAGCGCGAGCCTCGGCGTCCTCGTGCGCTCCGGGCGCGAGCTCTTGCTCGGCGGTCCGCGCGGCGCGCTACGCGGCGAACTCCGCGCGCAGCTTCCCGCGGCTCGCGAGGACGCGCGCGCGAGGGTCGCGGCGGTCGCGTCCGGCGAGCCGAGCGTGCTCGCCGCGCAGCGCGCCGCGCTCCGCTACCTCGCGCTCGCGCCCGCGCGCATCGCCTCGCTGCTCGAGCGCCCGCGACGCAGCGCGCTGGCGCCGTCCTTCGAGCTGTTCGGCGGCGTCGGCGGCGGCCGCAGCCGCGAGCGCGACTGGGACCAGGCCTTCACGTCCGGCGTCGACCGCGAGTTCCTCGACCGCCACCGCGAGCGCGGCCGCGACTACGACGCCGGTGCGCGGCTCGTCTGGGACTTCGGCGCCGCGATCTACCACCCCGAGGAGATCGACGCCTCGCGCGAGGCGCGCGAGTGGATCGAGCTGCGCGACGAGGTGCTCGACGAGGTCGCGCAGCTCTACTTCGAGCGCCGGCGCGCGCTGCTCGATGCGTCGCGCGAGCCCGATGCCTACGCCGCCGCGCGCCTCGAGCTGCGCGCCGCCGAGCTCGCCGCCGGCCTCGACGCCTGGACGGGCGGCTGGTGGAGCGCGCGCGCGGCGACTGCCTCGCCCGAAGGTCCCTCCTCGAAGGTGGAGATCACGCCATGAAGTCGCTTCACGCCGCGCTGGGCGCGGCCCTCGTGCTCGGCGCCGCTCAGGCGGGCGCCGCGCCGCTCGTGCTGTCCGAGGTGTTCTACGACGCCGTCGGCGCGGACGACGGCCTCAGCTTCGTCGAGCTCTGGGGTGCGCCGGGCACCTCGCTCGCCGGGCTCGTGGTCGAGGCGATCAACGGATCCGGCGGCGGCGTCACGCACTCGCTCGCGCTCAGCGGGGCGATCGGGCCGAGCGGCGTGTTCGTGATCGCGGACAACCTCGCCGGGGGCGCGACCACCTTGGTCGCGAACGCGGACCTGATCCTCGATTTCGACTTCCAGAATGGCCCGGACTCGGTGGTGCTGCGCGACGCCGGCAGCGTGCTCGACGCGGTCGGCTACGGCGTCTTCGCCGCTGGCGACGTGTTCGCAGGCGAGGGCGCGGCCACGGTCGACCCCGCGGCCGGCAGCGCGATCGCGCGCCGCTTCGCCGACGTCGACACGAACGACAACGCGGCGGACTGGGTCGCGGCGGCGCCGACCGCCGGCGCGGTCGCCCTAAAGCCCGTGCCCGAAGCCAGCCCGCTGCTGCTGTTCGCACCCGCGGCCGCCTTCCTGCTGCGCCGGCGCCTCTCGGCACCCGCGACCGCGTAGTCGCGGCGCGCTCGGCGCACCTCGCCCCGGCGCGTCTGCCCGTCGGCGCGCGCCGGGGCCTCTCTTCTTCAGGGCGCTTCCGGGCGGGCCGATAGTGCAGGCGGCGCGCTTCCTTGAAAGCCCATGCGGCGTCGTCGAAGATTCGCGCGCACTCGGGTTTCCGAGGAGTTAGGCCCGAAACATGCTCACCGGGTTCAACACGAACATCCGCCACTGCGGCGTGCTGTTCCACGTGCAGAGCGAAGACAGCGGCCGCGCCCACCCGCACATCATCACGCACCTGTATCACGGCGGGACGATCATCTTCTCGGAGAAGAGCAGCTACGCGAGCC
>CAYWRY010000212.1:0-5699 GCA_964460485.1 uncultured Spirochaetales bacterium | reverse complement strand
AACGATCGGAACGCCCTGGATGATCTGGCTATAGGTCGCCGAGATCAGCGCGCCCGCGTTCGCCGAGGCGGCGAAAAGCAGCGCGGTGGCCCCAGCAAGTAATCGCAGCTTGTTCATGCGTCTTCCTTTGTCCCAGCCTCGTCGCGCCAGCGGCACCCTGCCAAGTTGCGGCGAGGCCCAAATCAGCGCGGCCCTCTGGTCGGGGGGTCGCCAGGGAGGGAGTGGGCGAAAGCGCTCGGAAGTGTCACGTCCGGCTCAAAAAGCGAGCAGCATCCAAGCAAATGCCCGACGCAGGTCAGTGCCGCGCCGCGTCATCCGGCCTGGGACAGCCGGCTCAGCAGCGCGCGCGCCTCTTGCTGCCCCACGAACGCGTCGGCCTGGAGCGCCGCCTGCGCGGCCTCCGCTGCAGCCTCGGCGCGGCCGAGCGCCTGGAGCGCCTGCGCCCTGTGAAGCTGAGCGAGCCCCCACTCGGGCGACTTGGGCGCGGCCAGCTCGACGGCCTCCTCGAACTGGGGCAGCGCCGCTTCCGGGAGGTTCTTGGCGAGGTACGCGTAGCCGAGCGTGTCGGCCACGCTGCCGACGCTGGGCAGGGCGGCGCGCGCTTCCTGGGCGAGACTCAGCGCGCGGTCCAGATCCTGGTTCGCCTCCACCAACAGGTAGGCGAGATCGTTCTTCGGCCCTGCCTGGTTCGGCGTCTTGGCGACGATCCCCTCCAGCACCGCGATGGCCTCGGCGCGCCGCCCCTCGACCGTCAGAAGCTGCGCCAGCAGCACCTGCCCGCCGAGCCCGAGCTTTCCCCCCGCATGCGTGCGCTGGAGCTCGGCGACGGCCTCCTTCGCCCTCCCCAGCTCGTTGTACGCCGCCACGAGCACCCGCGCAGCCATGCCGTTCGGACTCTCGGGATCGAGGCGCAGCGCCTCCTCGGCGCTGGCGATCGCCCCCTTGGCGTCCCCGGTCTGGAGCCGGATGCGCGCGAGCGTCACGTGCAGGGGCGCGTAGCTCGGCGCCGACTCGATCGCCGTGCCGAGTCGCTGCTTCGCCTGCTCGGCGCGGCCGGCCGCGATGTCGAAGCGCGCGGCCTCCTCGAGCAGCGTCGGGTTGCGCGGATGGGTTTCGAGCGCCTTCGCGATCAGCGCCTCGGCGCGCGCGCGATCTTTCGCACCCTCGTTGCGCGCGAACAGCACGATCGCGTCGAGAGGCGGCTCGGGCAGCTCGAGCGCGGTCTCGAGCAGGGCGCGCGCGGCGTCGGGGCGATCGGTGCGGTAGAGGGCGCGCGCGTAGGGCACTAGGTCGGGCGTCGCGACCTTGCCTTGCGTGATCTCGCTCATGCGCCGGAAGGTGTGCGCCGCCGCGTCGAAGGCGCCGCGCGCGAGCTGGGCGCGCGACTGCGCCCGCAAGAGCGGGAGGCGCTGCTTCGGCGTCGACGCGAGCGCGAGGCCGCGCTCGGCCGCCTCGAGCGCGGCGGCCGCGTCGCCCTGCTGGAGGCGCAGCTCGGCGAGCCGCGCCTGCATGCCCGCCGTGGTGCCGAACGCGTCGGCGACGCGCGCGAGCGCGTCCGCGGCGCCGCCGTAGTCCCCGGCGCGCCGCAGCATCACCGCCTGCGCGAGACCGTTCTCTCGGCTGCTCGGGTGCTCCTTCGCCAGGTGCTCCGCTGCAGATTTCGCCGTCGCCTCGTCGTTCGCTGCGACTGCGATCTCGAGCTGCGCGAAGCGCGCCACTTCCGGCGCGTCGACCTTGGCGGCCACGCTCTCGAGGTGCGCCAGCGCGTCGGTCGCACGCCCGCGTCCGGCGAGATCCCGCGCGTAGACGGAGTGGGCGTCGGCGTCCTGCGGGCGCTGCGCGATCAGGCGCGCGAGCGTCGGCGAGGCGGTGGCGTCCTGCGGGTCGACGACCCGTGCGAGCCGCCGCCACAGGTCGATTCGCTCCGGGTGCACTTCGACGCCCTTCTCCAGCGCCCACTGGCTCAGCGCGACGTCTTGCTTGCGCTGCGCGTACGCGATGGTCGCGTCGAGCGCGCGGTCGTGGGAGCCGCCGAGCTTCACGGCCGCCTCGAACGCCTCGCGATACGCCTGCGCGGCCTCGCCCTCGCGGGCCGGCCAGGTCGCGAGCGTGTTCGCCCGCTCCACCCAGGCCATCACCGCGATCTCGTGGTCGGCCGAGTCGTCCTTGGCGTCGCGCGCCCGCTCGAAGGCGCTGAGCGCGTCCTGGTACAGCGAATCCGGAACGGGCTCGCCCAGCAGCGCGTGCTTGCGGATGCGCGCGCGATGCACGAGGCCGGCCTGGATCTGGACGCGCGCGCTTTCGGGGCCGAGCTCCGCGGCGGTGAGCGCCGCCGAGAGCGCGGCTTCCGCGTCGCCGCGCGCGAGCGCGATGTCCGAGCGCCGCACCCAAGCCAGCGCGTTCTTCGGGTCGCGCTCGATCACACCGTCGACGAGGCGCTGGGCGTAGTCGACGTCGTCGCCGAGCATCAGGAAGGCGAGGCCCAGCGCGGCGTCCGCGTGTCGCGGATCGATGCGCAGCGCCTCCTCGTAGAAAAAGACGGCGTCCGGGATCTCCTCGCGCTGGTGGAGCAGCTTCGCGAGGCGGAAGTTCACCTCGGCGTTCTTGGGCTCCTCCTTCAGCGCGTTGCGGAGCTCGATCAGCGCCTCGTCGAGATTCCCCGCGTCGGCGAGCGTCTGCGCCTTCGCGAGCCGCTGCGCGGCGCCCTGGCCCGAGCCGCAGCCCGCGCTCGCCAGCGCCAGCGCAGCGAGCGCCGCGATCAGGATCCTGGACGTGTGGCTCATTGCTTGGATCCCTCGAGGCGCGCGAGCTCGGTCTTCGCGGCCGCCAGCTCGGGGAACTCGCCGCTGGCGACGGCGAGCTGCAGCTCCTTCTTCGCGCCCGCGGCGTCGCCGCTGCGCTCGAGCGCGAGGCCGAGGTGGTAACGCGCGGTGGAATATGCGCCGTTCTTGTCGAGCGAGGCGCGGAAGGCGCGCGCCGCCTCCTCGTAGCGCTCCTGCTTGAGGCGCACGTAGCCGAAGGTGTCGAACATCTCGGCGCGCCCGGAGAGGCGCGTCGCGTACTGGGCGAGCTTGCCGGCGCGCTCGAGATCGGCGCCCTCCTCCGCGAGCATCCAGGCGAGGTCGTTGAGCGCGCCCGCGTGGTCGGGGTAGACGCGCACGAGCTGCTCGAGGCGCTGCTTTGCGGCCGCCGCATCGCCGCTCATCGCGAGCGTCTGCGCGGCGAAGTAGCCGGCGTCCGAGAGCGTCGCGTCGAGGGCGAGCGCGCGGTCGAAGCTCTCCACGGCGCCCTTGGTGTCGCCGCCGCCGCGCCGCGCCAGCCCGAGCGCGAGGTGCGCGAGGGATTCATCGGCGTTCGCGGCGAGCGCCGCCGCTACCGCCTCGCTCGCCTCGGCGCGGCCCGCCTGGGCGAGCAGCAGCGCGCGCAGCGCGAGCAGGTCCGCGCGCCCCGGCGCCTTGGCGAGCGCCGCGTCGACGCGCGCGAGGCCCGCGCCCAGCCCCGAGATCTCGGACGCCAGCATCGCGCCCTGGCGCAGCGCGACGAAGTGTTCCGGCCGCGACAGATCGAGCTGAGACTTCTCGACCGCTCCGTCCAGCGCGTCGAGCGCCTCCTTCGGCGAGCGCATCGTCGCCGCCAGGCGCGCGTGCTCGGCGAGCCCGGCCGCCGCGAACTTGCCCTCGTTGCGCGAGATCAGGTCGGCGAGAACTCGCGACACCTCCTCGCCCCGGCGCGCCGCCGCGGCCGCCCGCGCCGCCACCAGGTGACCGTCGGGCCCGGTCGCGCCGCGCTCGGCGATGTGGCGCATCGCGAACGCGTAGGCCTCCTGCAGCTCGCCGCGCGAGAGGTGAATCTGCGCCATCTGGAGCGCGGCGTCCGTCTCCTTCGGCGCGTGGCGCGTCACCTCGCGCAGCTCGACGAGGGCGCGGTCCACGTCGCCGAGGTCGAAGGCCACCTTCGCGGCGCGCGTGCGCAGGCTCCAGTTGTCCGGCCACTGCTCGAGCGCCGCGCTGTACTTCGAGAGGGCCTCCTGGCCATCGCCGCGCAGCTCCGCCAGGCGTCCCTCGATCACGTTGCGGTAGACGGCGCTCTCGATCTGGTCGAGCGCGTCCTTCGCCTCCTCGGGGCGGCCCATGTCCAGGAGCAGGTCCGCGCGGTCGGCACACAGCTCCTCGCGTTCGGAGTCGGCCTGTGAAGCGGCGATCGCGCGGTCGATCGCCTCGAGCGCTCCGTCGGGGTTGCGCAGCCGGCGGCGCAAGCTCGCGAGCGCGGACCAGCCCGCGGCGGTGTTGCGCTTCTCCGCCTCCTCGACGACGAGCTGCTCGGCCTCGGCGAACTCGTCCTCGGAGATCAGACGCTGCGCGAGCCCGGCGCGCAGCGCGAGGTTGCCGGGGTCCTTCTCGAAATGGGCGCGCACGAGCTGCGTGCCCTCTTCGCCGCGGTCGAGCCGGTCGAGCAGCGAGGCAGTGCCGAGCACGATGGTCGGCAGCGCCTGATACTTCTCGGCGCACTGGAGCGCGAGCGCGCCGGCGCGCGCGGCGTCGTGGCCTTTGTCGTGGAGCAACCGCGCGCGCGTGAGGCAGGCGCGTCCCGGGCCGGCCTCGTCGTCGCCCCAGTCCGCGGACTCGAGCTCCTCGTAGAGCTTCTCGGATTCGGCGAGCCGCTCGGGCACGAGGCTCACGGCCTCGGCGCGCAGCACGCGCGGCATCAGCGCATCGGGCTTCAGCTTCGCGAGCGCGTCGATGCTGCGCAGCGCTTCCTCCGACTTCAGCGCGCCGATCGCGGCGCGCGCGCGGGTGACGAGCGCCGACTCGTTGTCGGGCTCGGTCTCGAGCACCCGGTCCGCGGTCTCCATCGCCGCTTCGAAGTTGCGCGTGGTGAGCAGCGTGCCGGCGAGCACGAGCGCGGCCTGCTTGCCGAACTCGGGCGAGTCGAGCGCCTTGCGCAGCGGGAACACCGCCTCGCTGCCGCGGCCCAGCGCGATCAGCGAGAGACCGCGGCGGAAGCTCGCCTCGGCGTCGTCGGGATGCGCGGCGAGGTGCTCGCGGAGGAGCTCCTCGGCCTGCGCGTGCGAGCCCGCTTCTTGGAGGCGCTTCACCTCCTCGAGCGTGCTCGCGCCGTCCCGGCCGCAGCTCGCCAGCGAGATCGCAAAGGCGATCGCACAGGCCGCCGCGAAGGCGAGCTGCACTCGCGCAGTTCCACGCATCGAGATCTCCTCGTTCGGAGGGCACCAAGCTCGGCGCGAGGCCCCACCCCGAACGCGCGGAACGGGCGGAACCTTCGAGCCGGTGGGGAGTAGCGAGGGATCCTCCGCTGGTGACGCGGAAACCCCATCCCCTGAAACGGGTGGAAAGAGTTTTCCGCGCCAGACGGAAGGGGCGTTCCCCCGGCGCGCGGCAGAAGCGGGTCGGGAGACTCTCAGTCACCTCGAAATCCCTGCAAAATCAGGACGTTAACAGCCGCGGGCCGAGCGCAACGAGACGGCGCTTCCTCGGCACCCGCCTTGCAAATCGGACTGGCTGTTCGGCCGCGTCGCGCATTCGGCAGGGTGCCCCTAGCCCGGCGCGGTCAGAGGAGAGCAGATCATGCGAAAGCTGCGATTAGTGGCTGGGGTGGCGGCGATGTTCGCCGCTGCTTCGGCAAATGCGGGTGCGCTGATCTCGGCGACCTACAGCCAGATCATCCAAGGCGTGCCGATCGTC
>CAYWRY010000211.1:0-5702 GCA_964460485.1 uncultured Spirochaetales bacterium | reverse complement strand
GCGCGAGGCCCTCGACGCCGTGGCGCTGCACCACGCCGTACACGATCACGACGAAGGCGCCGGTCGGGCCGCCGATCTGCACGCGGCTGCCGCCGAGCGCCGAGATCAGGAAGCCTGCGACGATGGCGGTGGCGAGGCCCTGCGCCGGCGAGACGCCGGAGGCGATGCCGAACGCGATTGCGAGCGGCAACGCGACGATGCCGACGATCACGCCGGCGATCACGTCGCGTCCCAGGTCGCGGGCGCTGAGCCCCTCGCGCAGCACCGTCACGAGCTTCGGCTCGAGCCGGCCGGAGAGATCGCTGGCCGCTGCGGCTCCGCGCTCTGGACTCGCCATGCGAAGACGAGTTAGCGGGGGAGCCGGAATTTATCTCGTGGGTTCTTCGTTCAGAGCAGACGCGCGTACGCGTCGAGCACCGGCAGCACGTCGCCGCGCGGCGCCGACGGGAGCCGTAGCACGCACTCGGTCACGCCGACCTCGCGGTAGTAGTCGAGCTTCGAGGCATCCGGGTACACGCCCATCGGGACGACGTGCAGGGCGCGAGGGTCTCGACTTCTCGCCTCGAGCAGGCTGCGCAGCTCGGGGAGCGCCTGCTTGATGCCGGCGCCGCCGATGGGCATCCAGCCGTCGGCATACTCGGCGACGTGCGCGAACAGCTGCGGGCCCGCGGCGCCGCCGATCAGCACGCGCGGCCGCGGCTGCTGCACCGGCTTCGGCCACTGGTAGCTGGGCGTGAAGCGCACGAACTCGCCCTGATAACCCGCCAGCTCGCTCGACCAGAGCGCCTGCATGGCGAGCATCGCCTCGCGCACGTGCGCGCGGCGCCGGCGCGGGTCGACGCCGTGGTTCTCCATCTCGTCTTCGTTCCAGCCGAAGCCGATGCCGAACACGAAGCGGCCGCCGGAGATGCGATCGAGGGTGGCGATCTGCTTCGCGTAGGCGATCGGGTCGTGCTGCGCGGGCAATGCGATGCCGGTCCCGAGCAGGATGCGCCGCGTGACCGCGGCGGCCGCCGCGAGCGCGACGATCGGATCCGGGCTCCGGTAGTACTGCGTCTCGAGCTCGGCGCTGCCGGTGGGCGGCGGCGTGCGGCGGCTGGCCGGAATGTGCGTGTGCTCGGGGATGTAGAGCGAATGGAAGCCGCGCTGCTCGGCTTCGTGCGCGAGCTCGGCGACGTCCATCGCGAGATCGGTGGCGTGGATCGTGACGCCGAGCTTCATCGCGGCTCCCAACGAAGGGAGCGCACTCTATCGTTTGATTCCGAGCGGCGTCGGCGCTAACGCCCACCGACCGACCCCATGCCGGCGCCGTCTCCCCTCCTCGACTCCAGCTACGAGCTGGACGACCGCTACACGCGCGCGTCGGGCCGCGTCTTCCTGACCGGTGTGCAGGCGCTGGTGCGCCTGCCCATGCTCCAGCGCGAGCGCGACCGCGCCGCGGGCCTGAACACGGCCGGCTTCATCTCGGGTTACCGCGGCTCGCCGCTGGGCAGCTACGACCTCGCGCTCTGGGACGCGCGCGCGCACCTCGAGCGCCACGACGTCTCGTTCCAGCCCGGCGTGAACGAGGACCTCGCCGCGACGGCGGTGTGGGGCACGCAGCAGGCGATGGTGCAGCCCGGCCCGACCAAAGATGGCGTGTTCGCGATCTGGTACGGGAAGGGCCCCGGCGTCGACCGCTCGCTCGATCCCATCAAGCACGGCAACTACATGGGCACCGCGAAGCACGGCGGCGTGCTCGCCCTGTGCGGCGACGACCCGGGCGCGAAGTCGTCGTCGATCGCCCATCAGAGCGAGCAGGCGATGATCCACGCCGGCATCCCGGTGCTGAATCCCGCCAGCGTGCAGGAGTACCTCGACTTCGGCCTCTACGGCTTTGCGATGTCGCGCTTCGCCGGATGTTGGGTGGCGATGAAGTGCCTCACCGACACGGTCGACAGCGGCGCGTCGGTCGAGGTCGGGCCCGAGCGCGTGCGCATCGCCCTACCGGAGTTCGCGTTCCCGCCGCGCGACCACCACGTCACCATGAACAACGTCCCGCTCGAGATCGAGCGCGCCGTCTATCAGGTGAAGCTGCCGGCGGCACAGGCCTTCGCGCGCGCGAACGGCATCGATCGCGTGGCGCTGGACGCAGCGCGGCGCCGCTTCGGCATCGTCACGGCGGGCAAGGCCTACCTCGACGTGCGGCAGGCGCTGGACGAGCTCGGCCTCGGCGCCTCGGAGTGCGCGGCGCTCGGCCTGTGCATCTACAAGGTGGGGATGACCTGGCCGCTGGAGCCGAGCGGCATCCGCGCGTTCTGCACGGGCCTCGAAGACGTGCTCGTGGTCGAGGAGAAGCGCCCGATCGTCGAGGAGCAGCTCGCGCGCATCCTCTACAACGAGGCGCAGCGGCCGAAGTTGTTGGGCAAGCGCGACGAGCGCGGTGAGCTGCTGGTGCCGAACGAGGGCGAGCTCGCGCCGAGCGCGGTCGCCGGCGTGCTGCGCGGCTGGCTCTCGCGCCGCGCGCCGGAGCACGCCGCGCTGCTGCGCGCCGCCGAGGCCGCGCTGCCAGTCGCGCCGCCGAGCGCGCTGGTGCGCCTGCCGAGCTTCTGCTCCGGCTGCCCGCACAACACCTCGACGGTGGTGCCCGAGGGCTCGATCGCGCTCGGCGGCATCGGCTGTCACGGCATGGCGGTGTGGCTGCCGGAGCGCCGCACCTTCGGCGCGACGCACATGGGCGGCGAGGGCGCCAACTGGATCGGCACCGCGCCGTTCTCGAAGACGCGCCACGTCTTCCAGAATCTCGGCGACGGCACGTACTTCCACAGCGGCCTGCTCGCGATCCGCGCCTGCGTCGCAGCGGGTGTGAACATCACCTACAAGGTGCTCGTGAACGGCGCCGTCGCGATGACGGGCGGACAGCCGATAGAGGGGGAGCCGCTCGAGGGCGAGATCACTTGCCCCGAGATCGCGCGGCAGCTGGTCGCCGAGGGCGTGAAGCGGGTCGTCGTCGTGTCGCAGGATCCGACCAAGTACGCCGAGGGCAGCCTTCCGAGCGGCGTCGACGTCAAGCACCGCGACGACCTGATGAGCGTGCAGAAGGCGTTGCGCGAGACGCCGGGCGTGACCGCGATCGTCTACGACCAGACCTGCGCTGCGGAAGCGCGCCGCCTGCGACGCCAGGGCAAGTTCCCCGATCCCGACCGCCGCATCGTGATCAACGAGCTGGTGTGCGAGGGCTGCGGCGATTGCTCGGTGCAGAGCAACTGCATCTCGATCGAGCCGCTCGCGACCGACTTCGGCCGCAAGCGGAAGATCAACCAGTCGAGCTGCAACAAGGACTACTCGTGCCTGAAGGGCTACTGCCCGAGCTTCGTGTCCGTCACGGGCGGGAAGCGGCGCACGGCGGAGACCCAGCGGGCGAGCGTGGACGAGGCCGCGCTGTTCGCCGCGCTGCCCGAGCCCACGCTGCCAGCGCTGGACGCGCCCTACAACGTGCTGCTCACGGGCATCGGCGGCACCGGCGTCGTCACCGTCGGCGCCATCCTCGCGATGGCTGCGCACCTCGAGGGGCGCGGCGCGAGCGAGCTCGACGTGACGGGCCTCGCGCAGAAGAACGGCGCCGTCACGAGCCACGTGCGCATCGCGCAGACGCCCGAGGCGATCCACGCCACGCGCATCGGCACGGGCGGCGCGCACCTCGCGATCGGCTGCGACCCCGTGGTGTTGACCGGCTTCGAGAACCTGCCGAAGCTCTCGCCGCGCAGCTTCGCGCTGGTGAACGTGCACGTGCAGCCGACCGCGGAGTTCGCGACCAACGCGAACCTCGACCTCTCCGCCGACGAGATGGTCGGCGCCGTGCGCGCGATCTGCGGCGAGGCGAACACGCTCGCGGTGAACGCGAACGAGCTGGCGGTCGCGCTGCTGGGCGATGCGCTCGCCTCCAACATGCTGCTGCTCGGCGTCGCCTGGCAGCGCGGCAAGCTGCCGGTGAGCCGCGCGGCGCTCGATCGCGCGATCGCGCTGAACGGACGCGGCGTCGAGATGAACCGCCGCGCCTTCGCCTGGGGCAGGCTGCTCGCGCACGATCCGGCGGCCGTGCAGCGCGCCGCGCGCCCGCTGCTGCGCGAGCCGGCTTCCGTCGGCGACGCGGGCCTCGACGCGCTGGTCGCCAAGCGCGCGGAGTTCCTGACCGCTTATCAGAACGCCGCCTACGCCGGGCGCTATCGCGCCTTCGTCGCGCGCGTCGCCGAGCGCGAGCAGCGAGTCGCGCGCGGTCACGACGCGCTCGCCAAGGCGGTCGCCCGGTACTACTTCAAGCTGCTCGCCTACAAGGACGAGTACGAAGTGGCGCGGCTCTACACGGACGGCTCGTTCCAGGCGCAGGTCGCCCGCGAGTTCGAGGGGGACTACGCGCTCGCGCTCCACCTCTCGCCCCAGTTCCTGCCCGCCTTCCTCGCGCCGCGCGATCCCGAGAGCGGGCGCGTGAAGAAGTGGACGATTCCGCTGGCGCTGATGCTGCCGGCCTTTCGCGCGATGGCGGCGCTGCGGTTCCTGCGCGGGACGGCGCTCGACCCGTTCGGCTGGACGCGGCACCGCCGCGACGAGCGCGCCGAGATCGCGCGCTACGAGGCCACGCTCGCGGAGCTGCTGGACTCGCTCACGCGCGAGAATCTCCCGATCGCCGTCGAGATCGCGAGCCTGCCCGAGATGGTGCGCGGCTTCGACAGCGTGAAGGAGCGCCACCTCGAGGCGGCGCGGCACAAGCAAGCAGAGCTGCTGGAGGCGTTTCGGAGAGCGTGAGCCGAGGGCTCGGCCGAAAAACGAAGCGGCAGTTCCGCCGAGCGAAGCTCGCAAAGGAGTGACCCATGCCCCGACTCATCCTGAAGAACGCGAACCTGCTCGACGGCGACAGCGCCGCGAAGCCGGGCACGAACGTCGTGATCGAGGGCGAGTGCATCGCGAGCTTGGGCGCCGCGCCCGTCGCAGCCAAGCCGGGCGACCGCGTGATCGATCTCGCCGGCAAGACCGTGATGCCGGGCATCGTCTCGGGCCACTTCCACGCGTCCTACGACAACATCACGATCCAGCCCGAGCCGCTGGGCGTCGAGCGCCCCGAGAACTATCTCGCGCTGGTCGCGGCGCGGAACCTGAAGCTCGCGCTCGAGTGCGGCGTGACGAGCGTGATCTCGAGCGGGGCCAACGCGGGGACGGTCGACGCGGACGTCTGCCTCGCGATCGCCGAAGGGCTGATCCCCGGGCCGCGCATGGTTCCGGCGAGCCGCGGCCTCGACGCGGTGGGCGGCTACACCGACACCGAGAAGTGGTGGTGGAACCTCGGCAACAAGGGCGCGCAGCTGCTGTGCTCGGGGCCCGCCGAGTTCGAGCGCGCGGTGCGCACGGAGATCAAGCGCGGCGCGCGCATGATCAAGCTGTTCCTCTCGGGCGGGCATGCCGTGCCCGAGTACGAGGGCGCGTCCTCACTCTCGCAGGAGGAGCTCGCGACGGTGATTCGCACCGCCCATGCGCGCCACGCCAAGGTGCGCGCCCACTGTGCGTGGAAGAACGTGATCCTCGAGGCCGTCGCGGCCGGCATCGATCTGATCGACCACGGCGACCAACTGGACGACGAGTGCGCCGACGCGATGGTCGAGCGCGGCGTGTTCTGGGTGCCGAGCGCGTTCTTCACCGCGCAGATGCTCTCGCCCGACGCCGCGCTCTCG
>CAYWRY010000210.1:0-5783 GCA_964460485.1 uncultured Spirochaetales bacterium | reverse complement strand
CTGCTCTTCCTGGACGGCTGGAAGGATCTCTACGTCGAGATTCTCGAGCTGCTGACGCCCCGCCTGCGTCCGGGCGCGCTCGTGCTCGCCGACAACGTGCGCACCTTCCGCAAGACGCTGGCGTCCTTCGTCGCTCGCGTGCACTCCGGCCACGGCTTCGCATCGACCACGCTGCCGTTCAGGTCGGGGCTCGAGGTCGCAGTCCGGCTGCCTGCCACGGCGTGATCCGAGCGGCGCGAGTGCTCAGGTCGCGAGCACACCGCCCGCGCCCGGCTCCTGCGCCTCCATCTCGATTGGCGCGCCCGCGTCCTCCAGCTGCACCTCCGGCGCGAGCAGCTTGTAGAGCACCGGCGTCACGAGCCGCGCGAGCAGCGTCGAGCTGACGAGCCCGCCCATGATCACGATCGCCAGCGGCGAGTAGAGCGGCGAGCCCTCGAGCGCCAGCGGCAGCAGCCCGCCGAGCGCGGTGAGCGTCGTCAGCAGGATCGGGAAGAAGCGCACGCGACCGGCGCGTTCGATCGCCTCGTCGAGGGCGACGCCCCGCGCTC
Organism: uncultured Spirochaetales bacterium; assembly: GCA_964460485.1. Classification (GTDB taxonomy): domain Bacteria; phylum Myxococcota_A; class UBA9160; order UBA9160; family UBA6930; genus VGRF01. Next base: position 5,235 of record CAYWRY010000210.1, on the reverse strand, counting down.
TCAGCTGATTGGTGAAGTCGACGAGCAGGATCGAGTTCTTCACCTCGATGCCCACCAACGCGACGAAGCCGATCAGCGCGGTGAACGAGAGCGTCTGCCCCGTCACCCACAGCGCGACGAGCCCGCCGGCGATGCCGAGCGGAATCACGCTCGCGACGATCAGCGTGCTCTTGAAGGTGCGGAACTCGAGCACGAGCACCGCGAGCACGCCGAAGGCGGCGACGATCATCGCGGTGCCGAGTCCGCTGAAGCTCTCTTGCCGCTCCTCGAGCTCGCCCTCGACGAGGTAGCCCGCGCCGGCGGGCCAGCGCATCGCGGCGAGCCGCCCGAGCACGTCCTTCGTCACGTTGTCGGTGTTGAAGCCGTTGCGGACGTCGGCGGAGAGGCTCGCGGAGCGCACGCCGTTGCGGTGGTCGACGCGCGGCAGCGCCTCCTCCAGCGCGACGTCCGCGAGCTGGCGCAGGGGAACCTGGGCGCCGCCGGCGCTCCCCACCGAGAGCCGGTCGAGGGCGGCGAGGCTGGCGCGCCCCACTTGGTCGAGCGTGACGCGCACGGCGTGCTCCTCGCCAGCCCCGTCGCGCAGCACGCCGGCCTCGAGGCCCGCGATCGCGAGCCGCACGGCCCGCTTGATCTCCAGCTCGGGCACGCCGAGCCGCCCCGCCAGCTCGTTGTCGACGCGCACCGCCAGGTCGACCTTCGGCTGCTGCAGCGGGTTGTCCACGTAGCGCGTGCCCGGCGTCGCGATCAGCAGCTCTTCCACCTGCCGGGCCAGTGCGGGGAGCTGCTCCAGCTCCTCGGCGGTGACGCGGATGCGGATCGGCGACTCGAGCGGCGGCCCGTTCTGGAACTCGAGCACGCGGATCTTCGCGTTCGGGAAGTCGGCCAGCTCCGCGCGCAGCGCGTCGAGCAGCTGCGGCGACGAGAACGGATCCCACTCGCGCAGCTGCACGAGCAGCTCGGCGATGCGCGTGTTCTCTCCGATCGGCCGCACGTTGTAGAAGATCTGCGGGTTGCCGTGGCCGACGTTGGTGATCACGCGCTCGATCTCGGGGCGCTTCGCGAGCACGGCCTCGGCGAAGCGCGCGGCTGCGTCGGTGGCCCCGAGTGGCGCGCCCTCGGCGCTCTCGATGCGAACGCGGAACTGCGGGATGCCCGCCTTCGGGAAGAACGAGAGGCCCATCAGCGGCACGAGCGCGAACGACGCGAGCGAGAACGCCAGCGCGCCGAGCAGCGTCAGCGCGGGACGCGTGAGCGAGAAGTGCAGCAGCGGCCGGTAGCTGGCCTCGATCGCGCGGTTGAACGCGCGCAGCGCGCGGTTGCCCTCGCGCTGAGTCGTCGAGAGCCAGGCCGCCGCGAGGAACGGGATGATGGTCAGCGAGACGAACAGCGAGGCGCCCACGGTGAAGATCACCGCGAGCGGCATGCCGCGCGTGTACTTGCCTGCGCCGCCGGGCAGCGTGAGCAGCGGCAGGAAGGCGAGCATCAGCGTGGCGGTGCAGCCGAGCACGGCGACGCCGATCTGCCCGGTCGCCTGGATCGCCGCCTCGCGGCGCGTCGCGCCCGCGCGCAGGAAGCGCGTCACGTTCTCGGTCACGACGATCGAGTCGTCGACGAGCAGGCCCAGCGCGATCACGAAGCCGACGATCGAGATCTGATTTAGCGAGAAGCCGAAGAGTTGGAGCAGGGCGACGCCGATCGCCAGCGAGAGCGGGATCGAGACCATCACGATCAGCGCGGCGCGCAGTCCGAGGGGCAGCAGCGTGATCAGCACCAGGCCGATCGCGAGCGCGAAGTCGCGGTACAGCCCGTTCAGGCGGTGGGCGACGTTCTTCGACTGGTCGAACACCACGGAGACGCGGACGCCCGCCGGCAGCGTGCGCTCGAACTTCGCGAGCTCCGCCATCGCGCGGTCGCGCACGCGGAAGATGTGCTCGTTCTCGCGCAGCTCGAGCGTCACGAACACGGCGCGTTCGCCGTCGACGCGCGCCCAGTGCGTCTCCTCCGCGTAGCCCCAGCGCACGTCGGCGACGTCCTCGAGGCGCACCAGGCGCGCGCCGTCGCCGGCGACGACGGTGCGCTGGACCTCGCCGAGCGACTCGAAGTGCGTGCCGGTCTCGACGTTGAAGCGCCGCCCACCTTGCTCGACGGCGCCACCGGGCACGTTGGCGGCGCCGGCCTCCAGCGCCGCCAGCACGCGGCCGATCGGCACGTTCAGCTGCTCGAGCTTCGCCGGGTCGAGGCGCACGCGGACCTGCGACTCGGGGTAGGCCCAGGTCTCCACCTCCTTCACGCCGGGCAGCACCTCGAGCCGGTCCTCGAGTCGCTCCGCGGCGCGCTCGAGGTCGCGGAAAGGAGCGGTCTCGGAGAGCAGCGCGATTTGGAGGATCGCCACCTCGGTCGTGCGCATGCGCTCGATCTCGAGGCGTGCGAGATCCTGCGGCAGCTCGGGCCGCAGCGCGTTCACCTCGCGCACCACCTCCTCGTACTTCTTCTCCGTGTCGGCGTCCCAGTCGAACTCGACCACCGTGATCGAGAAACCGTCCTGCATCGAGCTCTCGACGTCCTTCAGGTCGTCGAGCTCGCGCACGCGCTCCTCGAGCGGGTCGACCACGAGCTCTTCGAGATCGCGCGGGCTCGCGCCCGGGTGCACCGCGGTGATCATGTAGATCGGCATCGGAAAGCTCGGGTCTTCCGCGCGCGGGATGGTGCGCAGCGCGGAGATGCCGATCGCGATCAGCATGCCTAACAGGACGAGCGTGAGCTGCGGGCGCTCGACCGCGAGTCTCGCGATCTTCATCGCGCGGCCGCGAGGTCTTCGTGGATCACGCGCACGGGAGTGCCGTCGCGCAGGTAGGCGGCGCCGTCCGTGATCACGGACTCGACGCCCGCGAGCCCGTCGCTGAGCGCGACGTCGTCGCCCGCCAGGAACGCGACGCGCACGTCGTGGCGGCGCGCGCGCTCGCCGCGCTCGTCGAGCGCGTAGACCACGCCCGCGTCGCCGTCGCCCAGGGCGAGCGCCGCGAGCGGGATCAGCGCCACTGGCTCGCCGCCGCTCGGTGCGATCTCCACGCGCGCGCTCATGCCCGAGAACAGCGCTGCGGCGCCCGGCGCCACGGCGACTTCCACGTCGAAGGTGCCGGTCGCGGGCGATGCGGCCGCCGCGATCTGCGCGACGCTGCCCGCGAGCGGGGCGCCCGGATACGCGTTCGTCTCGATCCTCGCGGCGTCGCCGAGGCGCAGGCGCACCACGTCGCGGTCCGCGACGGAGACGCGCACCACCCAGCCCTGCGCGCTGGTCTTGAACGCGAGCACCGGCGCGCCGGCGCCCACCATCTCGTTCTCCTCCGCGAGCTTCGCGAGGATCACGCCGGCAGCCGGCGCACGGATCTCCGCGTGCTGCGCGTCGAAGCGCGCCATGCGCAGGCTCGCGCGCGCGACCTCTTCGGCGGTGCGGGCGTCCTGCACCAGCTGGAGCGGGCCGACGCCCGCCTCGTACAGCTCCTCCGCGCGCTTCACGTCGCGCAGCGCCTTCTCGTGGGCCATGCGCGCCTGGGTGACGCGCGAGCTCGCCTCCTCGGGTTTCAGCGTCGCGAGCAGCTGACCGGCGGCGACGACGGCGCCCTCGTCCACCAGGATGCGCTCGACGAAGCCGGGGATCTTGAACGAGAGTCTCGCCTCCTCCTTGCCCGCGATCGCGCCCGTCGCGTGGACGGGCGCGGCGGCCTCCGCGCGCCGCACCGGCGCGAGGCGGACCGGCTGGGTCTCCTCGATCGTGATCGCGGCCGGCGGCTCGGGCGCGCAGCCGGCGAGCGCGGCGCACGAGCTGGCCGCCGCCAGCAGCGCGGCATGCGCGGAGCTTCTCAGGCCCGACATCGTTTCACCTCCGCCGCGATCGCCGCGCGGCTCCGGTTGGGCGCTGGGAAGCTGCGTGGGCGGGCCGTTCGAGCAGCCCGCCGAAAGCGAAGCGGTACGCGTCGCGGACGACGCGCGGCAGATCTCGCTGGGCGATCACGCTGTGCGTGCGCCCGCGAATCACGAGGCTCGCGATGCCGTGCACCTCCGCCCAGGCGGAGAAGGTCGCGGCTTCCACGTCGGCGCGCGGCATCACGCCGGCCTCCATGCAAGCGCGCACCGCGTCTCGCAGGCGCTCGTAGTTGTCGAGTCCGACCTGCCACTTCTCGTCCTCGCGAATGCGCTGCCCGACGCGGCTCGTGACGAACATCAGCTCGTAGAGCCTCGGGTTCTCGAAGGCGAAGCGCAGGTACTGCTCCCCGAGCCGATAGAAGCGAGGGCCGGGGGGGAGCCGCAGCGCGTCCACGGCCCGAATCGACTCGCGCAGCCGCGCGAAGCCCTCCACGTGCAACGCGTAGAGGATCTCGTCCTTGTCGCGGTAGTAGGCGTAGAGCGCGCCGGGCGTGTACCCGACCGTCTCCGCGATCCGCCGCATCGAGACGCGGTCGTAGCCCTCGTCGAGGAACAGCTGGAGCGCCGCCTCCGCGATGCGCTCCCGCGTATCGCCGCGCGAGCGCTCCACGCGTGCATCGCGCGCGGAAGGCCGAGGCAGCGTTCGTCGGGGGGCCGGCATTGAACACCGTTCAGCGAGCTGAACGGTGTTTAGTCGAGCCTGGCCCCCAAGGCAACGCCGACTCCACCCCGCCCCTTCACCGCAACGGCGCCGCGCCCCGAACCGTGCGCCAGCACGCGGGAGGCGCGGCTCAAAGCCGCGCCGATCCGCACCTCCCCACCCAGAGACTGACGGTCGGGATCCCGAGCCCGAGCACGAGCCCGCCGAGCTAGAGCGCATCCCTCACGAACGCCCCGCCCTTCAGGATCGCCCGCACCTTCGCCCGATCCTGCAGCACCGCGATGTCCACCGAAGGGTCCCCGTCCACGACGAGCAGATCCGCGTAGTACCCCGCCCGAACCATCCCGGTCTTGATCGCCCCGCCCATCAGCTCGCCGCCGTGCTTCGTGCTCCAGCGGATCACGTCGAGCGCAGGGATCCCCACCTGCTTCACGTAAAACTCCAGCTCTTCCATGTAGCGCCCGTGCGGCAGCACGATGATCCCGTAGTCGTCGCCCAGGACGACCTTCATCCCGTTCGCGCGCGCCTGCTGCACGCGCCGCAGCACGTTGTCGAACTCGTTGCGCAGCGGCGCCATCTGCTCGGGCGTCGCCATCGAGAGCGCGGCGTCGGGCGAGAGCATCTGCGCGGTGAAGAACGCGCTCGGCACC
>CAYWRY010000209.1:0-5933 GCA_964460485.1 uncultured Spirochaetales bacterium | reverse complement strand
CCCGCGAAGGACGAGAGGCCGGCGAGGTCGGGGATCATCGGGTGATGGAGCACGCCGGTCGCGGCGATCACGACGTCGCCCGCATCGCGGCGCCCGCTCTTGAACGCCACCTGCCAGCGCCCGCCTGAGAAGTCGAGCGTCTCGACCTCCTCGTTGAACACGATGCGCTCCAGCACGCGGTACTTCTTGGCGACGCCCTCGAAGTACTCACGGATCTCGGCGCCCGGCGAGAAGCGGTGGCTCCAGTCCGGATTCGGCTCGAATGCGTAGCTGTAGATGTGCGAGGGCACGTCGCACGAGAGGCCGGGGTAGGTGTTCTCGCGCCAGGTGCCGCCGACCGAGTCGCCCTTCTCGTAGATCACCCAGTCCTCGTAGCCGGCCTCGCGCAGGCGGATGCCGCTCAGCACGCCGGCCATGCCGGCACCGATGACGATGAAGCGTGGACTGCGCGGAGCGGCCATCGCGAGGCTCCTCGGTGAGGGAACGGAAATGAAACGCGTTGCAGTGTCGCGAAGCGCGGGCCGGCGCGGCAAGCTCGTGCGCCTGCGAATCCAGGGAGAAATCAGAGATGGAGCAGTTCGGCGGGAAGATCGCGGTGATCACGGGTGGCGGGACCGGCATGGGCCGCGAGCTCGCGCGCCAGCTCGCTGCGGAGGGCTGCCACATCGCGATGTGCGACGTGTCAGCGGAAAACATGGAGGCGACGAAGGCGCTGTGTGCGCGGGAGAACCGCGGCGTGCGCGTCACCATCTGCGTCGCCGACGTCTCGAGCGAGGCGCAGCTGAACGCCTTCCGCGACGCGGTTGCACGCGAGCACGCGACGAAGTGCGTGCACCTCGTGTTCGCGAACGCGGGCATCGGCGGCGGAGGCAGCTTCGTGCGCGACGACCGCGCGGAGTGGGAGAAGACCTTCGCGGTGTGCTGGGGCGGCGTGTACCACACGGCGCGCGCCTTCGTGCCGATGCTCGTCGCCGCACCGGAAGGGCATCTGATCAACACGAGCAGCGTGAACGGCTTCTGGGCGTCGCTCGGCCCCAAGAGCGCACACAGCGCCTACAGCGCCGCGAAGTTCGCGGTGAAGGGCTTCAGCGAGGCTCTGATCAACGACTTCAGGGTGAACGCGCCGCACGTCGCGGTTTCCGTGGTGATGCCCGGCCACATCGGCACGGCGATCGTCAAGAACTCGGCGAAGGTGCTCGGCCGCGATCCCAAGGAGCTGCCCGACGAGAAGCTCGTGGAGGCGCGCGACCGCATGACGCGCATGGGTCTGCCCGTCGAGGGACTCACAGCGGAGCAGATTCGCCTCGCGCTGATCGCGGGCGGCGACGCCTTCGAGAACGACGCGCCCACCACGGCGGCGCAAGCCGCGAAGATCATCCTCGACGGCGTGCGCGCGAAACGCTGGCGCATCCTCGTGGGCCACGACGCCGAGGTGCTCGACCGCCTCGTGCGCGAGGCGCCCGAGGAGGCTTACGGCGAGGCGTTCATGCAGCGGCTCCAGGCGGAGGCGACCTGGAAGCTCGGGAGCTGAGCGCACCATCGAGGGGCGCTCGCGCGCTCACTCGCGCCGCGAGGTCTCGAGCGGCGCGGCCGGCCAGTGCGCGCGGACACATCCGGCCCACGCGCGCGAGGGCCGGGTGGAGCAGCGCCGGCCGGCGCCGCGTCGCAGTCTTCACGCCGGCGTCCGTGCGCGGAACCGGCCGGAACTCGGCGGCCGGGACGCGCCGGCCCAAGCGGAACTCCGACCACGGGGCCCAGGCCGACGAGAGCAGGCTGGCGGGCGGCTGCTCGCCGCGCTTGCAAGCCACCTCCCATTGCACGATGAGGAAGGAAGTCAGCCGCTCCGACCAGCTGACGGCCGGCCTCGGCGCGCAGGTAGTTCTGGCCGAGACGGCTTCTACGCTCGTCCCGCGCGATCCGCGCGGGCGCGACCCCGGCGAGTCGCGTTCGTGATGGGCAGCGGCGCACCCGGAGCGCGGCGCTCCGTCGAGGCAACGAGGCCTCCGACCGCGCTGCGCGCGCGCGGGCCGCCGGGCCCCGCCGCCGCTCACGAACTCGCGCTCGCCCGCTCTCTGCGTGCGCGCGCGAGCAGACGAATCGTCTCGGGCTTCGCGCCCGGGCCCGGCTCGGTGCGCAGATCGCGGCGGCCGAGCGGCACGCCGTCGGCGTCGGTGACGCGCAGCTTCGCGACGCGCCGGCCCGTGGCCCGGTCGCGCACCACCACGGGCTCGTTGCCGCGCCCGAACACCCACTCGTCGGACCACTCGCGCAGCGCGGTCAGCACGGTGAGCAGCGCGTCGCCCTTCGGCGTGAGGCGGTACTCGTAGCGCTCGCCCTCGCTGCCCACGTCGACGCGCTCGAAGATGCCGTGGTCCACGAGGTGCTGGAGGCGCGCCGACAGCACGTTCTTCGCGATGCCGAGGCTCTTTTGGAAGTCGCCGAAACGCCGCGCGCCGAAGAAGGCGTCGCGGACGATGAGCAGCGACCACCAGTCGCCGAAGGCCTCGAGCGCCTGTGCGATGCCGCAGTTCATCCGGTCGAAACGCTTCCTTCCCATGGGCGCGACTCTAGCCTCGGTTTTGGTTGCGTAACGATACCAAATAACTTAGTCTGCCCGAACGATGGATCGCGTCTGCGTCGTCACGGGAGCCGGACCGGGTACCGGCGCCGCCCTCGCGCGGCGTTTCGCGGCCGACGGCTATCGCGTGGCGCTGCTGGCGCGGGACGCGGAGCGGCTCCGGAAGCTGGCCGCGGAGATTCCCGGGAGCGCCGCCTTCCCCGTCGATGTGGCGGATCTTTACGCGCTGCGCGCCGCGCTCGCGGCCGTGCGCGAGCGACTCGGAGCGCCGTCGGTGCTCCTGCACAACGCGGTCGCCGGCGGCTTCGGCGACTTCGCGAGCGTGACGCCCGAGGCGCTGGAGCAGCGCTTCCGCGTGAACGTGACCTCGCTGCTCGTGCTCGCGCAGGAGCTCGCGCCGGCGATGATCGCGGCCGGCCGCGGCGCGATCGTCGTCACCGGCAACACCTCGGCGTGGCGCGGCAAGGCGGGCTTCGCCGGCTTCGCACCCACCAAGGCCGCGCAGCGCATCCTCGCCGAGTCGCTGGCGCGCTCGCTCGGCCCGCGCGGCGTGCACGTCGCCTACGTCGTGATCGACGCGGTGATCGACGTGCCCTGGACGCGCCGCGCCTACCCGGATCGGCCGGACGCCTTCTTCATCCAGCCCTCCGGCATCGCCGACGCCGTGCATCACGTCGCGCACCAGGAGCGCTCGGCCTGGACCTTCGAGCTCGACCTCCGCCCGTTCGGAGAGAGCTGGTGACCGACTTTTCGCTCGCGCGCGCCTGTTTCGGGAGAACGCATGTCCACCTCCGAATGGAAGTCGACCGCCTGCATCCTGTGTGAATGCAACTGCGGGATCGAGGTGCAGCTCGGCGGCGGCGACGGCCGCCGGCTGACCAAGGTGCGCGGCGACGACGCGCACCCCGCCTCGCGCGGCTACGCGTGCGAGAAGCCCTCGCGCCTCGACTTCTACCAGAACGGCCCGCACCGCCTGACGAAGCCGCTGCGCCGCCGCGCCGACGGCAGCTTCGAAGAGATCGACTGGGAGACGGCGATCCGCGAGGTGGCCGCGCGCTTCGCGGCGGTGCGCGACGCGCACGGCGGCGATTCGATCTTCTACTACGGCGGCGGCGGCCAAGGCAATCACCTGCCCGGCGCCTACTCGCGCGCGACGCGCGCCGTGCTCGGCTCAGTGCATCGCTCGAGCGCGCTCGCCCAGGAGAAGACCGGCGAGTTCTGGGTCGCGGCCAAGATGCTCGGCGGCTACGCGCGCGCCGACTTCGAGCACTGCGAGGTCGCGCTCTTCATCGGCAAGAACCCCTGGTTCTCCCACAGCATCCCGCGCGCGCGCCTCACGCTGCGCGAGATCGCGAACGATCCGAAGCGCTGCCTGATCGTGATCGACCCGCGCCGCACGGAGACCGCCGAGATCGCGGACATCCACCTCCAGGTGAAGCCGGGCATGGACGCGTTCCTGCTCGCGGCCCTGATCGCCGTGCTCGTACAGGAGAACCTGATCGCGAAGGACTGGCTGGCCGCGCACGCGGACGGTCTCGCGGAGGTGCTCCCGCACTTCGCGCAGCTCCCGATCGCCGACTACTGCGCGCGCAGCGGCGTGCCCGAGGAGCGGGTGCGCGCGGCCGCGCGGCGAATCGCCAGCGCCGAGAGCGTCGCCTCGTTCGAAGACCTCGGCGTCCAGATGAATCGCCACTCGACGCTGGTCTCCTATCTGCACAAGCTCGTCGTGCTGCTCACCGGCAACCTCGGCAAGCAGGGCGCGGGCTACCTGTTCTCGTCGCTGGTGCAGCTCGCGTCGGGCGCGGAGGGCGGCGCGGGCGACGCGAAGCGCACGCCTGTCACGGGCGCGCGCGTGATCGGCGGGCTCACGCCCTGCAACGTGATCCCCGAGGAGATTCTCACCGATCACCCCAAGCGCTTCCGCGCGATGCTGGTGGAGAGCGGCAACCCCGCGCACTCCATCGCGGACAGCGTGCGCATGCGCGAGGCGCTGGCCGCGCTGGATTTCGTGGTGGTGATCGACGTCGCCCTCACCGAGACCGCGCGGCTCGCGCACTACGTGCTGCCGGTCGCCAGCCAGTTCGAGAAGGCCGAGGCGACGTTCTTCAACTTCGAGTTCCCCAACAACTACTTCCACGTGCGCAAGGCGCTGATGCCGCCGCTGCCGGGGCTGTTCTCGGAGGCCGAGCTGCACACGCGGCTCGTGGAGGCGCTCGGCGCGCTGCCCAAGGACGCCGCGAACGCGCTGCGCGAAGCGTGGCTCGAGGGCCGAGTCGCGTTCCGCAACAAGTTCTTCGAGCTGCTCTCTGCGGACGCGCGGCTCTTCGCGATCGCGCCCGTGCTCCTATATCGCGCGATCGGCGACCTCCTGCCCGAAGGCCTCGCGGAGAGCGCCGGCGTCTGGGGGCTGTGCCAGATCGCTGCGCAGAAGAACGCGAAGTCGCTGGCGCGCGCCGGCTTCACGGGCTCGCCGCCCGAGGCCGCCGACGCGCTGTTCGACGCGCTGCTCTCCAGCAAGAGCGCGGTCGTCTTCTCGGTGGACGACTGGGAGGAGACGTTCGCGCGCATCCGCACCCCGAACCGTCGCGTGCAGCTCGCTGTCCCCGAGCTGTTCGACGAGCTGGACGCGCTGCCGCGCGAGCCGCGCACGTTGGATCCCGAGTTCCCGCTCGTGCTCTCGGCGGGCGAGCGCCGCTCGTTCACGGCGAACACGATCATCCGCAATCCCGAGTGGCGGAAGAAGGACCGCGGCGGCGCGCTGCGCATGCATCCGGAGGACGCGAAGCGCGCGGGCGTCGCGAACGGCGGGCGCGTGCGGCTCACGACGAAGCGCGGGAGCGCCGAGGTGGCGGTCGAGATCAGCGATCGCATGCAGCCGGGGCACGTCTCGCTCCCCAACGGTCTCGGCCTCGACTTCCCGGGCGCGAGCGGCGAGCGCGTGCCTACCGGCGTCGCGCCGAACGAGCTCACGCGCAGCGAGGACCGCGACTGGGTCGCCGGCACGCCGTGGCACAAGCACACGCCCGCGCGCGTGGAGGCGTTGTGAGCGCGCAGGCAGGCGGCGCGGGGGAGAGCGGCGCGCGGGCGACGGCGGTGGTGGTGGGCGTCGGAGCGGAGCTCGGGCTCGGCGCGGCGCTGTGCCGGCATTTCGCAACCGAGGGTCATCACGTGCTCGTCGCCGGTCGCACGGTGAGCAAGGTCGAGCGGGTCGCCAAGTCTATCGCGCTCGCGGGTGGGAGCGCGGAGCCGATCGCCATGGACACCGCGCGGGAAGACGACGTCGTGCGGTTGTTCGATCGCGCGATGGCGCCAGGCCCCGGCCTCGCGCCCGCCGACCTCGTCGTGTTCAACGCCG
>CAYWRY010000208.1:0-5995 GCA_964460485.1 uncultured Spirochaetales bacterium | reverse complement strand
CTGCACAAGGCGGCGGACTTCGTGTCGGAAGCGGTGTTCGAGGGGCGGCGCTAGCAGCGAAGCGCGCAGCGAGCCGGAGTCCGCGCAGGCGAGCGGAGTCGAACAGGGGCCTCGGGCTCGAAATCGAGGAGCCGCCGTTGAGCGTCGTGCATCTCGTCGACGCACCCGTCTACGTGTTCCGCGCCTGGGTGACGCTGCCCGCGATGCCGGCGCCCGACGGCACGCCCACGGGCGCCGCCTACGGCTACGCGAACACGCTGTTGCGCTTTCTGCGCGAGCGCTCGCCCTCGCACCTCGCGGCATGTTTCGACCACGCGCTCACCAGCTTCCGCAACGAGCTGTTCCCCGGCTACAAGGCATCGCGCGGAACGAAGGTGCCGGCCGACCTCGAGCCGCAGTTCGCGCTCTGCATGGAGGCGACGCGCGCGCTCGGCATCGCGGCCTACGAAGCGAAGGGCTACGAGGCCGACGACCTGATCGCGACGCTCGCGGAGCGCGCCGCGCAGGCTGGTCTCGCCGCCGAGATCGTGAGCTCCGACAAGGACCTCACGCAGCTCGTGCGCGAGGACGGAAGCGCGCGCTTCCACGACCTCGCGCGCGAGAACACGCTCGACGCGGCCGGCGTCCGCGCGAAGTTCGGCGTCGCGCCCGCGCAGATCCCGGACTACCTCGCGCTGCTCGGCGACAAGGTCGACGACCTGCCCGGCGTGCCGGGCTTCGGCGCGAAGAGCGCGGCCGCCGCGCTCGCCGCCTTCGGCTCGCTCGACGCGATGCCCGTGGACGCGCAGGCATGGGTCGGCGTGCCGGTCCGCGGCGCGGAGAAGCTTGCCGCGAGCTGGCGCGCACACCGCGCTCAAGCGCTGCGCGTGCGCGAGCTCGCGACGCTCGTGCGCGACGTGCCGGGCTTCACCGCTCGCGCCGAAGACACCGCCTGGCGCGGCGCCGACCGCGCCGCCTTCTCCGCGCTCTGCGCGCGCCTCGGCTGGGGCCGCATCGCCGACCGCGTCCCCGACCCGCGCTGACCGATCTCGCCTCCCCGCCTCGGCCTTGCGAACGCGAGGGGACCGCCCCGCGCCCCCGCGCACGCTCGAAGTGCGAGCAAGCGGGATGCCGCAACGCCGTCGGCGCGGCTCGAAGCCGCGCCGACGGCGGCCCCCCCAACAACCGTGGAATCGACCCGCTGACTCGACAACCTCAGGACATTTCCCAAGTCCTGGGGCTTTCATTCCCGATGCGCATGGCCATAGAATGCGCGCGCACCTGGAGGGGCCATCATGGACAGCGCGCTCACCCAATACGTCGAGTTCGGATTCCGCTGGCTGCACTTCCTCGCCGGCATCGTCTGGATCGGCATGCTCTACTACTTCAACCTGGTCCAGACGCCGTTCTTCGGTACCGAGCTCGGCGGCGGCGTGAAGGGCGCGATGACGCGCGGCCTCGTGCCCAACGCGATGTGGTGGTTCCGCTGGGGCGCCATGTTCACGTTCCTGTCGGGCTGGCTGATCGTGCTGATGCAGCTCGGCCACGGCGTCGCGCTGAGCGACGGCTACATGACGCGCATCCTCACCGGCGGGCTGCTCGGCACGCTGATGTGGTTCAACGTCTGGTTCGTGATCTGGCCGGCGCAGCGCGATTTCGTGATCAAGAGCGCGGAGCAGGTGGCTGCGGGCGGGAAGCCGGTGGACGGCACGCCGGACAAGGCGGCGCTCGCAGGTCGCACCTCGCGCACCAACACGATGTTCTCGATTCCGATGCTGCTGTTCATGGGCTCCGCGCGCCACGCGCCCGCGGGCTTCAACGACGGCGAGAACGACCTCGTCTACTGGGTCGTGTTCGCGGTGGTGGTCGGCCTGCTCGAGTTCAACGCGGTCGGCCCGGCGGCGCCGGCGCGCCAGAAGTATCTGACGACCGTCTCCGGCGTGATCCACTACGGGCTCGCCCTCGCTGTCGTGCTCTACGGCGCCGGGCTGCTGCTCAACTCCTGAACGCGAGCCGCGCGGCGCGGCGGGCCCGATGACGCGATCGCCGCAGGATCCTCGGGAGAGGTTCTGCGGCGCTTGCACGCTGTGCTGCACCGTCCTGCGCGTGGACGAGCTGCGCAAGCTGGGCGGCGTCGCGTGCGCGGCGCTCGACGCGGGCGGCTGCACGATCTACGCGCGCCGCCCGCACATCTGCCGCGCGTACCGCTGCCTCTGGCTCCAGGGCAAGCTCGACCTCGAGGATCGGCCCGATCGCCTCGGCGCCGTGCTCGATCTGGCGCACGAGGGCGCGAGCACGCTCCTCGCGGTGCGCGAGGCGATTCCCGGCGCCAGCGACGCGAATCCGCGCCTCGCTGCGATCGTCGCACGCTGGCGCGAGGCGATGCCGGTGCGCATCACGCGCGTGGCGGACGTCCTGCGCGACGACGCGCCGGCGCGCACGCTGCTGGCGGGCGGGGAGGAGATCGTCGTCTGCGGTGACTCGGTGGTGCGGCTGCGGGCGGGCACCGTGCTGGGGCAGCGCCGCGCGACCTGGCCGGAGCGCCTCGCGCGCCGCTCGAGGCTCGCTTGGCAGCGCTGGCGGGTCCGCGGCTACGGCGACGGCGCGGCGGCGCTTCCGCGCGACGACGCCTAGAGTGCGCGACTCGTCGCCGAGGCCCCGCGCGTGACCGTCCCCTACGAGTCGATCCCCAACGGCTGGTTCTCCGTGGCCACCACGCGCGAGCTCCCGCCTGGCCGGGTAGTCGAGAAGAAATACTTCGGCCGCGAGTGGGTGTTGTGGCGCGGCTCCACCGGCGCGCCCGTCATGCAGGACGCCTACTGCCCGCACCTCGGCGCCCACCTCGGCGGCGGCAGCGTGCGCGGCGACCGCCTGCGCTGCCCATTCCACGGCTTCGAGTACGCGCGCGACGGCGCCTGCGCCGCCACGCCCGACGGCCGCACACCTCCGCGCGTGCGGCTGCGCACGCTCCCGCTGCGCGAGAGCTCGGGCGTCGTGCTCGCGTATTGGCACGCCGAAGGCGCGGCGCCGCACTGGGAGCCGCCGCCCCTCGACCAGCCGGGCTTCACCGCCTTCAAGTTCCTGCGCCGAGCCTTCCGCGGGCATCCACAGGAGATCTGCGAGAACAGCTCGGACCTCGTGCACTTCGGCCCGACCCACGGCTACGGCGACCCGCACGCGCTCGGCGCGCCGCGGGTCGACGGGCACGTGCTGCGCGTGGACTACGCGATGCACCGCAGCCTCGACTTCCTCGGCCTGCCGAACCGCCGCGCGCCGTTGGTCTTCTCCGCCGAGGTGTTCGGGCTCGGCTTCTCGCGCGTGCACGCGCGCATGGAGAGCGTCGGCGTCGAGGCCGACCTGCTGGTGATGCCGACGCCGATCAGCGCGGACGAGGTCGAGCTGAACTTCGCGGCGCGCATCCGCAAGCCGCGCCTCCCGTTCGTGGCGCCACTGCTGCGCGAGCTGTTCGTGCGCGGTTACACGAGCGACCTGATGGCCGACGTGCCGATCTGGAGCCGCAAGCGCTACGTGGCGCGCCCCGCGCTGATCGACGGCGAGCAGCCGATCGCCGTCTACCGGCAGTTCGCGCGCCAGTTCTACTCGGAACCGGACGAGCCGAAGCCGCTCGAGACCGTGGTGCGCGCGGGCTGAGCGCGCGTTCCTACTCCGCGCAGCCGAGCGAGCCCAGGTAGGCGGCGAGCGCGGGCAGCTCCTTCTCGAGGTGCGGGAGCGGAGCCATCGCCTGCGTGTCGCGCTTCGGGACGTAGCCGGGCGGATACGCGTTGTGGACCACCTTCGCGGCGAGCAGCTCCGCGGAGCTGCAGGCATTCGCGGGGCCCACGGGCCCATCCTTGCGCGGGTCCGGCGAGTGGCACGCCGTGCAGTTCGTGTCGTAGACGACCTTGCCGCGCTTCACGAGCGCCGCTCGCTCGTCGGCCGGCTCGCCGGAGCAAGCGAGGGTGAGCAGCGCAGCGAGTTCGGCGAGCAGCGCGAGCGAGCGCATCGAGCCTCCGAGGGCGCGCGCAGAGTAGCCGCAGGGCGGTGGCCCGCGGTGGGATCTGGCACCTCGGTCGGCGGCCGAGCGGTCGCGAGGACGCACCCGTCGCGCGCCCTCTGAGGCGCCTCTCCAGCGCTCGCCCGCGCCCGTTACGTTCGCGCCCGATGCAGACGACGGATTCGCTCCGCCCCCGCCTCGCCACGCGCGCGAACGCGCTGACGGGGCTTCGGCTCGGGCTCGCTCCGCTGATCGTCTGGGCGATCTGCGCCGAGGCGCACGCCCTCGCGCTCGCCTGCTTCACGCTCGCCGTGCTGACGGACCTCGCCGACGGTCGCGTCGCGCGCCGCTTCGGCGAGACGAGCGTGCTCGGCGGCTTCCTCGACCACGCCACCGACGCGGCCTTCGTCGCGAGCGGTCTCGCCGCCCTCGCCTTCGGCGGCTCCGTCCCGGCGCTGCTGCCGCCGCTGGTCGTGGCCGCGTTCGCGCAGTACGCCCTCGACTCGCGCGCCCTCGCGGGCCGCGCGCTGCGCGCGAGCGCGCTCGGCCGCTGGAACGGCATCGCCTACTTCGCGCTGCTCGGCATTCCCGTGGTGCGCGACGGCCTCGCGCTCGGCTGGCCGGCGGACGCCCTCGTACGCGCGCTGGGCTGGGCGCTCGTCGCGACGACGCTCGCGTCGATGCTGGATCGCTCGCTCCCACTCCGCCGCGCCTGAGCGCACAACCGGGCGCGAGTTAGAACCGAACGTGAGGCATCACGAACATCGCGAAGATCTCGGTGACGACACCCACGAGCGTCAACAAGAAGACGTTGCGAACCAGTGTCTCCGGCGCATGAGCCTTCGCCACGCTGAGCTCCTTCGCCGCCGCCTCGGTGCAGCGCCCGTGCCACGCAGAGGGACGCGCGAGCGAACGCCCTAGGCGCCCGCCTGCGGCGGAGATCCGCAGCCGCGCGAGGCGCGGCGGGCCCCGCGCCACAGCGCCAACGGGCCGGGGCCGCGTCAGCCCGCTGCCAGCTCTCGATTCGCTCGCGGCAGGAAGATCGCGCCGATCGCCGCGTTGAAGAGCACGAAGAAGTTGTGCATGACCAGGCCGAACACCGCCATCTGCGCGGTGTGCTCCGGGAAGAGCACGGTCCACATCGTGACCGCCGCGGCCCGGAACGGGCCCGGCACGAAGGTTCCGAAGAAGATCACCGGCAAGAATCCGAGCATGTCGGCCAGCGGGATCTCGACGCCGAACAGCGCCGCCGAGCGCGAGTAGACGAAGACCGCCGCGAGCAGGGCCGGCGATCGCAGCGCGAGCACCGCGAGGTACTGGTGTGGACGCGCCTGCCGGAACGCGTGGAAGATCTGGCGCTCGCGCAGCGCGACGCGCGCGAAGGCCGGCAGGCGGAAGAAGGCGCAGACCGCGGATACGGCGAGGGCGGCGACCCCAGCGATCGCCGGGATCCAGTGGAACAGCGCGGGCAGGCGATCCCAAGTGAGCTGCACGCCGAGCGCCGCCCACAGCAGCAGGTAGAGCGGCTCGCACAGCATGATGAAGAGCATGCTCGAGGCGACTTGCCAGCCGGGCACGCCATGCCGGCGGTTCAGGAACCAGCCGATCGCGCCCTTTCCCACCTGCTCGTTGAGGATCGAGATGATGTAGGCGCTGGCGCGAACCGGCAGGAGCTCGCGATACGCGACGCGCGTGTTGAACCAGCTCACCACGCGCCAGAGCACGGCCGTGTCCACGACCAGGTAGAGCAGCGAGTACGGGATCATCAACGCGAGCCAGGCGATCCAGTCGACCCCGGCGAAGATGCTCGCGAGGTACGCCGGCACCGACTCTCCGGCCGGCGCGCCGCGGCCGATGCGCACGTACATGTATGCGAAGCACGCGAGCGTGATCGCCCACGGAATCGCGTGGCGCAGCACGCCACCCTTCGGCTTCGGCGCCGCGCCGTTCGCCGCGCCGGCGTTGGTCGCCTCGCTCATGCCGCGCTCTTCTCCGGCGCGAAGGTGTGGGCGAGCGTCTCGG
>CAYWRY010000207.1:0-6013 GCA_964460485.1 uncultured Spirochaetales bacterium | reverse complement strand
CGTGGCCGCCGCGGTTCAGGTTCCAGATGTCGTCGTCGGTCATGTTGGCGACCATTGCCTTCAGCTCGGGATGCGCGCCGAAGAAGTGTTCGCGCGTGTAGGCGCCGCCGCGCGACTTGTAGTTCTGGTAGTCGCCGTCCACCGCGCGCTCCATGCGCTCCAGCAGAATTCCCTTCTTGTCGCGCGCGAGCAGCGCGTCCCAGGCGTCGCCCCAGATCACCTTGATGACGTTCCAGCCCGCGCCGCGGAAGGTGCCCTCCAGCTCCTGGATGATCTTGCCGTTCCCGCGGACGGGGCCGTCGAGGCGCTGCAGGTTGCAGTTCACCACGAACACGAGGTTGTCGAGCGACTCGCGTGCTGCGAGGCCGATCGCGCCGAGCGACTCGGGCTCGTCCATCTCGCCGTCGCCCATGAAGGCCCACACCTTGCGGCCCTTCATCTCCGCCAGGCCGCGGTGCTCCAGGTACTTCATGAAGCGAGCCTGATAGATCGCCAGGATCGGCCCGAGGCCCATCGAGACGGTCGGGAACTGCCAGAAGTCGGGCATCAGCCATGGGTGCGGATACGACGAGACTCCGCGCCCTCCCGTCTCCTGCCTGAAGTTGTGGAGCTGCTCTTCCGTGAGCCGCCCCTCGAGGAACGCGCGCGCGTAGATGCCGGGAGACGAGTGGCCCTGGATGTAGACGAGGTCCGCGCCTTCGGGGTGCTCGGGGCCCTTCCAAAAGTGATTGAAGCCGACGTCGTATAGCGTGGCTGCGCTCGCCCAAGTCGCGATGTGGCCGCCGAGCTCGCTGTTCGCGCGGTTCGCCTGCACCACCATGGCGAGCGCGTTCCAGCGCACGAGCGATCGGATGCGGTGCTCGAGCCCGGGCTCGCCCGGCATCGACGGCTCCTCGCTCGCGTGAATCGTGTTGAGGTAGGCGGTGGTTGCCTTGTAGGGCAGGTGGGCGCCGGAGCGGCGCGCCTTGTCGATCAGCCGCTCGATCAGGAAGTGGCCGCGCTCCACGCCGTCCGTGCGCAGCACCGAGTCGAGCGCGTCGAGCCATTCCTGCGTCTCGTCCGGGTCGATGTCGCGGGTTGCGTCGGCCATCGCTGCGCCCTCCGGGTGGCAAGCAATAGCCCTATGGTCGGACCCCCCGCACCGCCGCGTGAGAGAAAGTTCAATACGAGGGGAAAAGCCATCTTCAAAATAAATCTATGTCTCGTATGGGAGGATCTTTGATCTTCGAAAGAACTGTCAGTGCAGTGACAAGATTCTGAACCCCTCTAACGTCCTCGTAGAGCGAGGGGGTCCGATGATGGCGTCACCCGTGGGGTCTTCGCGCAGTGCACCGCGCTACACGCCGTGCGGCGCTGCCCTTCATCAGCTCGTGCGCGAACTGGAGAGGTTCAGCCAGGAAGGCATCGCGCTGGGCAGGTTGAGCGGCGCGCGCCTCGCGCTGCTGCACAGCCTCCTGCAGGGAGAGAAGACCGCGAGCGAGCTCGCGCGCGAGCGCGGCGCCACGCGCCAGGCAACGCTGCGCGTCGTGGACGCACTGCTCGCCGAGAGCTGGGTCGAGCGCGTCCCGAACCCGCGCCACCGCCGCGCGCCGCTGCTGCGCGTCACGTCCCTCGGGCGGCGGGTCTACGCCGAAGGCGCGCAGCAGCAGGCGCAGGCGCTGAATCGCCTCGCCGAGTCGTGCGACGCTGCGGAGGTGCTCGCGGCCCTGCGCCTCTTGCGCGCGCTGCGCGAGAGAGCCGCCGGGCGCTGAGGCGCGCCGCGCGCCACCGCAGCCGCTCCGGCGCATGCCGCGGTAGAGCAGCTCGCGGCCGCGCAGCGATCCCGCGCGCCCCAAGAGTAAGATGCGCGCCCTCGCGAGGGGAGAAGCGATGAAGACGCGCGCAGCGGTGGCGCGAGCGGCCGGCAAGCCGCTCGAGATCGAGGAGATCGAGCTGGCCGGCCCGAGAGCGGGCGAGGTGCTCGTCGAGATCAAGGCGACGGGCGTGTGCCACACGGACGAGTTCACGCTCTCCGGCGCGGATCCGGAGGGCAAGTTCCCGGCCGTTCTGGGACACGAGGGCGCGGGCATCGTGCGCGAGGTCGGCGCCGGCGTGACCAGCGTCGCACCCGGCGACCACGTGATCCCGCTCTACACACCCGAGTGTCGGCAGTGCAAGAGCTGCACGTCGCGCAAGACGAACCTGTGCACGGCGATTCGCGCGACGCAGGGCCAGGGCTTGATGCCCGACGGCACGAGCCGCTTCTCGGGCAAGGGCGGGACGATCTTCCACTACATGGGCACGTCCACGTTCGCGAACCACATCGTGCTGCCGGAGATCGCGGTGGCGAGAGTCCGCAAAGACGCTCCGTTCGAGAAGATCTGTTACGTCGGCTGCGGTGTGACCACGGGCATCGGCGCGGTGATCAACACCGCCAAGGTGAGCGCGGGCGCGAACGCCGTGGTGTTCGGCCTCGGCGGCATCGGCCTCAACGTGATCCAGGGCCTCGCGCTGGTCGGCGCGAACAAGATCGTCGGCGTCGACCTGAACCCCGCGCGGCGGGCGATGGCCGAGGAATTCGGCATGACGCACTTCGTGAACCCGAAGGAGGTGAAGGGCGATCTGGTGGCGCACCTCGTCGAGCTCACAGACGGCGGCGCGGACTACAGCTTCGAGTGCATCGGCAACGTGGACGTGATGCGTCAGGCGCTCGAGTGCTGCCACCGCGGCTGGGGCGAGTCGATCATCATCGGCGTCGCCGGCGCGGGGCAGGAGATCAAGACGCGACCGTTCCAGCTGGTGACCGGGCGCGTGTGGAAGGGGACCGCGTTCGGCGGCGCGCGCGGGCGAACGGACGTGCCGAAGATCGTGGACTGGTACATGGACGGGAAGATCCGCATCGACCCGCTGATCACGCACGTGCTGCCGTTGGAGCGGATCAACGAGGCGTTCGAGCTGATGCACGCGGGGAAGTCGATTCGGACCGTCGTGACGTTTTGAGACGTCACGGGTGGCGACGGAGAGCGCCCCCGGCCCCGCCGCGGAGGTTCGTGCCGGTTCGGCGCCTGCAGTGCGGAGCCGGATGCGGGGAGGAGGGGAGGGCGCGGATCGGCACGGCCTGCGGCCGCGCCTCCCGCGGCGCTGGGGTGCTTGTTGGGGCGCGGCGAGGTACGAGCCGCTCGTGATGCTTCCGTGGATCCCGTGAATCGCTCGTGCACGCTCGCCGCGTTCGGGCGGGGGTAGTTCGCGCATACTATGCGGCATGCAGCTCCCCGAACGCGGCAGGCCGGTCGCCGAAATCCTCTCCGCCTTGACGGCCAAGCGCGCACGCGATGCGCGCTGGAGGGAGGGCCGCACGTTCGGAATGGTCTACGACGGCGGGCCCGAGGTGCACGAGGTCGCGGAGGCGGTGGCGCGCGAGTTCCTGCACGAGAACGCGCTGAACACGAGGGCGTTTCCGTCGCTCGGCGAAATCCAGAGCGAGGTGTGCGCCTGGACGGCGTCGCTGCTGCACGGCGACGCGCAAGTGGCCGGCTTCATGACCAGCGGCGGCACCGAGAGCATCCTGTGCGCGGTGAAGGCGGCGCGCGAGCGCGCGCGCGTCGAGCGCGGCGTGACGGCGCCGGAGATCGTGCTCGCGAACAGCGCGCACGCGGCCTTCCACAAGGCCGCGCACTACTTCGGGCTGCGCGTGCACAGCGTGCCCGTGGCCGCGGACTTCCGCGCCGACGTCGCGGCGATGGCGGCGCGCGTGAACGCGAACACTGCGCTCGTGGTCGGCAGCGCACCCCAGTATCCGCAGGGCGTCATCGACCCGATCCCCGCGCTCGCCGAGCTGGCACAGAGCGCAGGCGCGTCGCTGCACGTCGACGCCTGCATGGGCGGCTTCGTGCTGCCCTTCGCCGAGCGGCTCGGCTACGCGGTGCCGCCCTGGGACTTCCGCGTGGCCGGCGTGACCACGATCTCCGCCGACATCCACAAGCTCGGCTACGCGCCGAAGGGCGCCTCGGTGATCCTGCACCGCAACAAGTCGCTGCGGCAGTACCAGACCTTCGTGTTCGACGCGTGGCTGGGCGGGTTCTACGCGTCGCCTGGCATCCAGGGCACGCGCGCCGGCCTGCCGATGGCCTGCGCCTGGGCGGTGATGCAGCGGCTGGGCCTCGAAGGCTACGACCGCCTCACCCGCGTCACGCTCGCCACGCGCGACCGCATGCTCGCGGCGATCCGCTCAGTGCCGGGCCTGCGCGTGCTCGGCGAGCCGCAGGCGCAGATCGTCGCGTTCACGGCGCTGGCGGAATCGGGCTTGGACGCGTTCGCGCTGGGCGATGCGCTGCTCGCCCGGGGCGGCTGGTTCCACGACCGGCAGACGCCGCCCGATTCGCTCCACAGCACCGTGTGCGCCGCCAATGCGCCCGCAATCGAGGCGTGGGCAGAGGACCTCGCGGCCTGCGCGGCGCAGCTCGCGGGCAAGCGCGCGGCGGATCGCGGCACCGCCTACGCAACCCTGGAGTAGGCGACCGGCGCGGCGAGGATGCGAGTCAAGTCGGCCCGGAGCCGCACCGATGGCGGAGGCAAGCCGCAGGCCCCGTCGGCCCCCGGCCCCGATGCCCATGCGCAATCGCATTCTCGCCGCCGCGATCCTGCTGGGCGCCTGCGCGTCGCCGTTGCCCTCACCGCCCGCGCCGCCGCCGCCGCCGCCGCCGCCGGTCGCGCAGAGCCCACCTTCACCCGAGATCCGCCAGCGCGTGGAGGCGGATCGCGTCCGCGCCCTCGAGCTGGAAGTGGAGCGCCTCCGCGCGGATCTGCGCGCGGCGGAGCAGACCCTGCTCGCGGTCGAGTCGGGGATGCGCGGGCTGCAAGGGCGGGCGGAAGCCGTGTCGGCCCTCGCCGAGGCGCGCGTCCAGGTCGACCGCGCCGCGCGCCGCGCGCCGTGGCGCCGAGACGAGGCCGGCGAGGCGCGCGCCAAGCTCGCGGAGGCCGAGCGCCAGCTCGGCGTGAATCACGTGGGCTCCGCGGTGTTCTTCGTGTCGCGGGCACAGCGCATCGCGGAGTCGCTGTCGGCCGAGGCGGACCGTGTCGCCTCGGATCCGAGGACGCACTTCGTGCGCGGCGAGCGCGTGAATCTGCGCGAAGGCCCGAGCCCCGCGGCGAGCGTGCTGGCGACGCTCGGCCGCGGCCTGCCCGTGTTCGTCGAGAACCGCGAGGGCGACTGGTCGCTGGTCCGCACCGCCACCGGCCGCGTGGGCTTCGTTCACTCGGACCTGCTCGCGAAGCGCTGAGCTCCGCTCAGGCCGGCGCAGCCTCCACGCAGTCCTTGCCGGCGTGCTTCGCCGCGTAGAGCGCGCGGTCTGCGTCGGCGAAGAAGCGCACGCGGTCGCCGCGATAGGCGGCGACGCCGATCGACACGGTCACGCGGATCTCGATGCCGGGAACCGGACCGAGAAACCCGTGCTCGTGCACGGCCAGGCGGATCTGCTCGGCGAGCGCGATGGAGGAGGCGAGGTCGGCCCCTCGCGCGAGCAGCGCGAACTCCTCGCCGCCGTAGCGCGCGACGACGTCGCTCGGACGGGCGCGGCCCGCGAGCAGGCGCGCGAGCTGCTCGAGCACGCCGTCGCCGGCGGCGTGGCCGTAGCGGTCGTTGAGCGACTTGAAGTCGTCGATGTCGAGCAGCACGAGCGACAGGGGCGTGCGGGTGCTCTCGGCATGGCGGATCGCGCTCGCGAGCTGGTCCTGGAAGAAGCGATGGTTGTGGATCTTGGTGAGGCCGTCGGTGATCGCCAGTTGCGACAGCGCTTCGTTCGCGCGCGTGAGGCTCTCCACCATCTCCGCGAAGCTGCGCGCGAGCGTGCCGATCTCGTGGTCGGCCGACACGACCGGCAGCGCCACGTTCGACTCGCCGTCGCGGAGCCGCTTGGCGCACTCGGACAGCACGTGCAGCGGGCGCAGCAGGTAGCTGGCGACGGCGAAGGCGACGCCCGCCAGCGCCAGCGCGATGCCGAGGTCGAGGCCCACGGTGCGGCTCAGAATCGACGCG
>CAYWRY010000206.1:0-6046 GCA_964460485.1 uncultured Spirochaetales bacterium | reverse complement strand
GTCTCCGCCGACGTGCGCGAGGCGCTCTCGGTGAAGAGCGGCGACCGCGTCAGCGTGACGCCGCTGCCGTAGTGCGCGCTCGGCCGACGGGCGCGAACTCTCGGCCATGAGCTGGGTGCGAGACGTCGACTTCACGGAGCTAGAGATCGACGACCCGTACTCGTTCCTGCGACGCCATCACGGCCTCGACGCGCGAGCTACACCATGAAGCTCTACCGTGCGCGGCACGCGATGCGCGCCCGCGGCGCGGCGAGAGCCCCGATCGGAGCCGAAGCTCGCGATGTCTGAAGTTCTGCGCAGCGTCTCACCGGCCGACCCGAACGACGAGATCGGGCGCTTCCCGATCTGGGAAGAGCTCGCGATCGACGAGGCGGTGGGACGCGCCCGCGCTGCGTTCCCAACCTGGCGCGACGCCGGCTTCGAGGCGCGCGCCGCGGTGCTGCGCCGCTTCCGCGACGTGGCGAGAGCGCGGCAGGAGGAGCTCGCGCTCCTCATCGCGCGCGAGGTCGGCAAGGCGCTCTGGGACGCGCGCGGCGAGGCGGCGCTGATCGCGCCGAAGGTGGACGTCACGCTCGACGACGGCATGCGCTTCGTCGCGCCGATCGAAGCGGGCGCCGCCGCCCGCGCCGTCTTCCATCCGCGCGGCGTGCTCGCCGTGCTGGGGCCCTTCAACTTCCCGGCGCACCTCCCGAACGGCCACATCGTGCCCGCGCTCGCCACGGGCAACTGCGTAGTCTTCAAGCCGAGCGACCTCGCCCCGGCCGTCGGCGAGTGGCTGATGCGCGCGCTGCGCGCCGCGGGCCTGCCGCCGGGCGTCTTCGAACTCGTGCAGGGACGCGCAGAGACGGGTCGGGCGCTCGCCCTGCACCCGAGCGTCGACGGCATCCTCTTCACCGGCTCGTGGAACGTCGGGCGCGCGCTCACGCAGGCCACGCTCGACCAGCCCGGCAAGATCCTCGCGCTGGAGATGGGCGGTAAGAACGCGATGATCGTCTGGCGCGACGCCGACCTGCGCCTCGCCGCCGTCGAGGCCGCGCTCTCGATCGCGGCGACCACGGGCCAGCGCTGCTCGTGCCTTTCGCGCGTGTTCGTGCACCGCGGGGTCGAGGCCGAATTCAGCGAGCGCCTCGTGCGCGTGCTCTCCGGACTGCGCATCGGGCCGCCCCTCGAGCCGGGCGTCTTCATGGGTCCGCTCGTCTCGCGCGCCGCCTTCGACAAGGTGATGCGCTACCGCGCGCTCGCCGCAGACGCCGGCGGCGAGCGGCTCTTCCGCGGCGAGACGCTGCGCATCGCGCCCTACATCGCGCCCTCGCTCGTGCGCTTCGAGAAGCTCGCGCAGGAGCATCCGTATCAACGCGAGGAGATCTTCGGCCCCGAGGCGGCGCTCTATCCCGTCGACGACCTCGAGCAGGCGATCGCCGCCGTGAACGACTCCGACTTCGGCCTCGCCGCCTCCGTCGTGACGCGCGACCGCGCGGTCTTCGAGCGCTGCGTCGGCCGCATCCAGACCGGCGTGCTCAACTGGAATCGCGGCACGATCGGCGCCAGCGGCAAGCTGCCCTTCGGCGGCACCAAGAGAAGCGGCAACCACCGCCCCGCCGCCGTGCTCGCCACCCTCTACTGCACCGAGCCCCAATCGATGATGCTGAGCGAAGCCGGCTTCGATCCCAAGACGCTGCCGCCCGGCGTCCCGGAGCCTTAGCCGTGTGGGCACCGCGCGCACCGAATCACCCGCGCGCCCGTGGACGGCCGCGTGCGCCGATCCCGGCTCGCCATGGCGAGCGCTCCGCGAGGAGCGCCAGAGCACTGCGCATCGCAGCGGGTCCGTCGCGGCTCGAAGCCGGGCCGGAGCCGCACTCCCGTCTCGCCGTCGATCACGGCCGCCCCGCACCGAGCGCCACCGCCGAGCGCCGCGACGAGCACTCGCTCGCACCCCACCACCCTGCGTCCATCGCTCGATGGAAGTCGCGCACGTGACCACGCACCGCACCGTCCTAATGGGCGATCCCTCCCACTTCTCGGTGAAGGGCGGCGCCAATCCGCACACGCGCACCCGCTGGGGTACGAAGCGCGCCGTCGACCGCACGCTCGCGCAGCAGCAATGGGCGCGCCTGCGCGACACGCTGCGCGACCTCGGTGTGCGCGTGTTGGTGGTCCCGCCCGATCCCGCGCAGCCCGGCCTCGTGTACCCCGCCAACGCCGGTTTTCTCACCGACCTCGACGCCGAGGAGCCCCACACCCAGAAGCGCTTCTACCTCGCGAACCTGTTGCCCACGCGCGCGGGCGAGAAGGAGCACTACCGGCGCGTGCTCGCGCCCGCCGGCTTCGACGTGCGCGAGATCGACGTGCGCTTCCGCATGGAGGGCGAGGCGGACTTCTTCCCGGTCGCGGGGAAGTACGTGCTCACGCACGGTGGCATCGAGCGGCAGCGCTTCGTGCCCGCGCTCGGCTTTCCGCCGTGGAAGCGCGTCTACGGCTTTCGCACCGACGCCGCCGTCGAGCCGCTGCTGCGCGAGATCGTCGCGCCGCGCGAGATCGAGCGCATCGAGCTCGTGCTCGAGGCGCACTACCACGGCGACACCGCGCTGTGCGCCTTCGGCCCCCGCCGCGAGCACCTGCTCGTCTACCGCGCCGCCTTGGCGCCCGGTGGCTGGGAGAAGCTCGCTGCGGCGTTCGGTTCCGCGAGCCTCGTCGAGATCCCGCCGGCCGACGCCGCCCGCTACGCCGCCAACTCGTTCACGCTGACGCGCGGCGGCGAGTCGTTCCTGCTCATGCCCGGCGGAATCTCCGACGCGCTGCAGGCGCGCGTGCGCGAGCGCGGCGTCACGCCGGTAGTGGTGGACGTGAGCGAGTTCCTGAAGAAGGGCGGCGGCAGCGTGAAGTGCATGATCGGGGACCTCGGGCCGACGGCGCTCTGACGCCTCTCCCCGCGCGCCCCTCGCCCCTCGCCCCTTCGCCTCGCGCCCTGCACAGCATCCACGCGCGCGCCACGCGGGCGCAGGCGCGCGGAGCGATTCGACGCGATCTCGTCTCCGAATCCTCCCGACCCATCGCGCCGCTCGGCCGTAGCTTGTCGTCGTTCGCCGCACGCACGAGTGCAGCGCGGTTGCAGCCGAGGAGGTTCCCATGCAGTGGATTCGTCGACTGGCGCCGCTCTTGGCAATGCTGATGCACGCAGGGCCGGCGGCGGCGTCCACGCTCCAGGTCGAGCTCTCCTGGATCAACGGTCAGGGCGCGACGTCCACCTGGGCGCCCGCGCCGCTCGTCGGCACGCCCACCGGGGTCGGGCAGGAGGAGCAGTTCGTCGGCCAGCACGTCGCCAGCAGCTGGAGCCTCGTCTGGGACGTCACCGCCGACGCGGATCCGTTCGTGAACGGCAACTTCACGATCCAGAACTCTTCGGCGATCACGCAGACCTACACCTTCACCGTGACGTTGCCCATCGTGCCGCCGGTCGTCCCGGTGTCGAGCATCGGTGGCTCGATCGGCGTCACGGTGACGGACACGAACTTCGACGGCGTGGGCGTCGTCGACCTCGCGGCGGGCTCTTCCTACTTGTTCACGGCGCGGAACGACGGAACGACGACGCTCGAGTTGTTGGGAAGCCCGACGTTTCTGCCGCTGAACGTGCCGTTCCAAGGCGGCTCCGCGACCGTCAGCGAGAACGCGGGCCTGCCGGGCGGTACGATCGCCAGCGTCGCGGCGAACGGCGCCATCTCGATCACCCACACCTTCACGCTCACGCCGGGCGACTCGATCGGGCTCACCAGCTTCTACGTCGTGAACGCAGTGCCCGAGCCCGGCACGCTCGCGCTGTTGGGCGCGGGCGCGTGCGGACTCCTGCTCCTCGGGCGCCGCGAGGGTCGCTGACGTCCCCACACCCCGGTGCGCCCGGGCGGCCGGCACCGGACGGCGCAGTCGGCCGCGTCCGCCTTCGCGTGATCTGCGCCCGGCCTGCCACACTCCGCACATGGCCACTCAACGCATTCTCCGGATCTACACCGGCCCCGACGGCGAGTCTCACTTCGAGGACGTCGAGCTCGACCTCGGCGACCTCGGGGCGATCGGCGCGATGTCGAAGCCACTCGCGGCGAAGTCGATCGTGTTCCGCGAGACCGGCGCCGACTACGACCTCGGCTTCCACACCGCGCCGCGCCGCCAGTTCGTGATCATGCTCTCCGGCGGCCGCGTCGAGCTCGAGGTGGGCAGCGGCGAGAAGAGAGTCCTCGGTCCGGGCGACGTGCTGCTGGCCGAAGACACCACCGGCCGCGGCCACCTCAGCCGCGCGCTCGACGCGGAGCCGCGGCGCTCGATCTTCGTCGCGCTGGAGTGACCGGCGCCGCGCGTGGCGCGGCCTCGCCGCGCTGCTAAAGCGCGGCGCGCATGCTGCGCCTCACGAACCTGCGCCTCCCGCTCGACCACGACGCCGCCGCGCTGCGCGCCGCGATCGTGGCGCGCCTCGGCATCCGCGACGCGGAGCTGCGCGGCTTCACGGTGCACAAGAAGAGCTGGGACGCGCGCAAGAGGTCGGCGATCGCGTGGATCTTCACCGTCGACTGCCAGGTGAGGGGCGAGGAGAAGCTGCTCGCGCGCGCCGCTCGCGCGAAGGACGTCCACGTCTCGCGCACGCCCGACATGCGATACCGCTTCGTCGGGCGCGCGCCGGAGGGCTTCTTCGCGAACGGGCGGCTGCGCCCGGTCGTGGTGGGCTTCGGCCCGTGCGGGATCTTCGCGGCGCTCGTGCTCGCGCAGATGGGGCTGCGCCCGATCGTGCTCGAGCGCGGCAAGCGCGTGCGCGAGCGCACCCAGGACACCTGGGATCTGTGGCGGCGCGGCATCCTGCACCCGGAGTCGAACGTGCAGTTCGGCGAGGGCGGCGCGGGCACGTTCTCCGACGGCAAGCTCTACAGCCAGATCAGCGATCCGCGCCACCTGACGCGCAAGGTGCTGAGCGAGCTCGTCGAGGCCGGCGCGCCGGAGGAGATCCTCAGCTCCGGCAAGCCGCACATCGGGACGTTCCGGCTGGTCAGCATGGTCGAAAAGCTGCGCGCGCGGATCGAGGCGCTCGGCGGCGAGATCCGCTTCGAGCGGCGCGTCGTCGACGTGCTCGTCGAGCGGGGCGCGCTGCGCGGGCTCACGCTCGCGGGCGGCGAGGAGCTGCGCGCGGACCGCGCCGTGCTCGCGCCGGGACACAGCGCGCGCGACCTGTTCGAGGCGCTGCACGCGCGCGGTGTGTTCCTCGAGGCGAAGCCGCTGTCGATCGGCTTGCGCGTCGAGCACCCGCAGTCCTTGATCGACCGCGCGCGCTTCGGCCCGTTCGTGGGCGATCGCCGCCTCGGGGCCGCCGACTACCGGCTCGTCCACCACGCGCGCAGCGGGCGCTCGGTCTACAGCTTCTGCATGTGCCCGGGCGGAACGGTGGTCGCCGCGACCAGCGAGCCCGAGCGCGTCGTGACCAACGGCATGAGCCAGTACTCGCGCGACGACCGCAATGCGAACGCCGGCATCGTGGTGGGCTTCACGCCCGACGACTACGCCCTGCGGCGCGACGCAGCAGGCCGCGTCCATCCCCTCGACGGCATCGCCTTCCAGCGCGCCTGGGAGTCGCGCGCCTTCGAGCTCGGCGGCGGGAGTTATCAGGCGCCCGGCCAGCTGGTGGGCGACTTCCTGCAAGGGGTGCCGTCGAGCGCGCTCGGCTCGGTGCTCCCCTCGTATCGGCCCGGCGTGCGCATGACGAACCTCGCCGACGCGGAGCGACCGAGTCTGCCCGTCTGGGCGCTCGAGGCGATCCGCGAGGCGATGCCCGCCTTCGAGCGCAAGCTGCCCGGCTTCGCCATGCGGGACGCCGTCTTCACCGGGACCGAGACGCGCACCTCCTCGCCGCTGCGAATCACGCGCGGCAAGGACCTGCAGAGCCTGAACGTGCGCGGCCTCTACCCCGGCGGCGAGGGCGCGGGCTACGCGGGCGGCATCATGTCCGCGGGCGTCGACGGCATCGAGCTCGCGGAGGCGCTGGCGCGAGACATGCTCGGCGTCGCGCCCTAGC
>CAYWRY010000205.1:0-6125 GCA_964460485.1 uncultured Spirochaetales bacterium | reverse complement strand
AGCTCATCTGGAACTTTGCGAAGTCACTGCGGTCACTTCTGCAGAGGTTCCCTAGTAGACGGTCCAGCGCAGCCAGCTCGGGCGACGCGGGCGCGTCACGGGCTCGGCGGGCGAATCGATCGGATAGCCGAACGCCGCTAGATCCCACGGCACGAGCGCCGCGAGGCGCCGATTCGACTGCCAGAATCGCTGCCGGATCCACGCGGTCGTCCGCTCGCCGAGCAGCGAGTCGGGATCCGCGCGCTTCCCGAACCAACCGCTGCGGTTCAGCGACTCGGCCAGCAGTCGGCGAGTCGCATACCAGCCCGGGATGTGCAGCCAGTAGCGCTTGTCGATCACCGTTCGGTTGGTGAAACGGTTGAGGACGCGCAGGAGCCGGGTGATCGGGAGGCTGTAGGACGGGTTCTGCTTCCGGAGCGACACCGCAGCGAGGTCGAGGTCGAGATCGAGGTCTTTGGCAAATCGCTCCAGGAAGCCGCGGGCGTCGCGCTGAAGCTCCTCGTGCGCGTAGACGCGCACCTTCTCGCGCCCGAACAGCGCCATGTAGTGGGAGACCAGGCGGTCGTAGTCGAAGTGGTCGAAGCTGAAGCGCGGCGCCTTGTACGGCGTGGCGGCGGCGCCGTACAGCGCGTCGCTCGGCCACAGGTAGCGGCGCGGCGCGTGGGTGCCGCCCGCGCGCAGGTACTGCTGATAACAGGCGGCGATCATCTCGGGCTGCGAGCGCACGAAGATCACGATGCGCGCGTCCGGGAACGTCTGCCGGATGCGCTGCGCCATCTCCTTCGAGAGGTATCCCAGCAGCCCGCCGTTCTGGAGGTAGCCGCTCAGCTCCTCCTCGCAGAGAATGGGCGCCTTGCTCGGGTCGAGCTCCAGCTGCGCGCGCGCCCAGTCCGGATCGAAGTGCAGAGCGCTCGCGCTCAGGAAGGCACGCTTCACGCGGGTGCGCTCGACGTAGGCGAGATTGCGCACGCGCGGATAAACGGACTGCTGAAACCAGGTGCTGGCCGTCTTGTGGTATCCGATATGGACGATGGGCGTGACCATGCATTCGACCACCGCGCAGCCGGGCGCGCCCCCGTCAGTTAGCAAACACGCGCTCCACCTCGGCGGGCCGGGCGAGCCCGACGGCGCGCTGCGCGATCTGCTCGCCGAGCGCGTGCGCGCCGTTCCGGCGGGCGGCCGCATCTCGTGGGTCACCTACTACTTCCGCGACCGCGATCTCGCGCACGAGCTGATCGCTGCGCAGCGCAGGGGCGTCGACGTGCGCGTGCTGCTCGACGGTCTGCCGCGCCGGAGAACCGCCAACCAGCGGGTGATCGCGCTGCTCCGGCCCGTGCTCGGCGATCGGCTACGCGTGGTCTCTGGGCCGCTCAGCTCGCGCATCCACGCGAAGCTCTATCTCTTCTCGGGACCGGCCCCGAGCGCGCTGATCGGATCCTTCAACCCCTCGAACGATCGCGAGGAGCTCGAGCCCGAGGTGATCGCCGAGATCGGCGACCAGGACCGCGGCTTCAACCTGCTCGTCGAGCTCGGCGACCCGGCGTTTGCGGCGTGGCTCTTCGAGCAGGCCGACGCGCTCCAGCGGGAGAGCTTTCTGCGCCTCGGGCCCCTGGTCCGACCGCGCCCGCGCGAGTGGAAGGGCGGCGTGGACACACTCTGGTTCCTCCCGCACGCAGCCGGCTCGCCGCTGATTGCGCGGCTCGGCTCGCTGTCTCCCCTTGCTCGGGTTCGCATCGCCGCGTCGCACCTGTCCGGAGGCCTCGCCCTCGCCGCGCTGCGGCGCTGCACGGAGCGCGGGGTACGCGTCGACGTGCTGGCCGAGAGCACGCAGCGCCGCGTGCCCGCCCGCCAAGAGGAGCGGCTGCGCAGCGCGGGCATCCACGTCACGCGGCTCTCCGCCGCGGCGCGCCTGCCGATGCACGCCAAGCTGATGCTGGTCGAGGACGGCACGACGCGGGAGGCCTACTTCGGGAGCGCAAACTGGTCGGGCCGCTCGCTGCGCAGCAACTTCGAGGTGCTGGTCCGCTCTCGCGACGCCGACTTGTTCGGCGCGATGGCCCGCTTCTGGAATCGCATCGAGCGCTACGCGGGCGAGACCAGCGCGTCTGCGTGACCCAACCGGCGCCTCAGGGCGCGGGAGTCGGGTAGCCGAGCTGCGCCATCGTCGGTCCGGCGATCCGGAAGAACTCCCGCTGGTCTTCCTGCGTCCATCGCTCGAACGGCGGCACCGAGCGCTCCCGCGTCTTGTTGGGGCGGCGGGCGGCGACCTCCATCATCTGGCGCAAGATCCGCTCGTCGCCGTCGACGCCCAGGAACCCCGTCAGAGCGCGCAGGCTCTCGAGGCCGAGCGCCGCCAGCGGCACGCGAAACTGGTCTTGCTTGGGCACGGTCGCGAGCCCTCTCTCGATGCTGCGGTTGATCTCGGCCCACAGCCACGCGATGCGCTGCGCGCGCGACCGCAAGCTCGCGGGCGGTTTCAGCCGGTGATCCCAGCCGGCCTTGCCCAGATCCAAGCGCAGCCAGTCGCGAGCGAACTTCACCACGTGGGCGAGGGCCGATTCTTCCCTGCCGCGATACCAGGCGCGCTCGAGGCCGCTGCGCACGAACTCCCGCCCGTCGCGGTGCAGGAAGACGAACTTCGCGCTCGGGAACAGATCGCGAAGCGGCACGACGAGGTGGGAGCAGTAGTGCGCGCTCTCCAAATACAAGAGTCCGTTGGCGAGCACCTGCTCGACGAGCACACGGCGCTTCGAGTCCAGGCGTTTGCGCAACCAGCGCGCGTCGCGTTTCCCCGACCAGGCCAGGTATGCCTCGCGGTGCAGGCCAGGCCGAGGCTCGTGGAGCGCGAGCACCTGCGGGTGAACGCGCAGGGCCTCGGCGACCATCTTCGAGCCGGCACGGCCTGTGGAGACGACGAAGACCGGTGCAAAGCTCACGACATCCTCGGGACTCGGCCTGGCGAGCTGCGCGCGCAGGCGCGCGGACCGAGCGACCCTAGCAGCGCGCGGCCTCGGAAGTCTCCCAGCGCGCCTCGACGGCGGAGGACCCGCAACCGCGCGGATTCCCGCAGCCGACTTGTACCGTCGACCGCGTGGCGCAGATCGGAACGCTGAACGAAGGCACACTGCATCGCCAGCTCAAGGCGCTGATCGCCGAGCCGGGCGATCGCTTCGAGGTCGCGCTCGGCGGCTACGTCATCGACATCGTGCGCGGCGAGCGGCTGATCGAGATCCAGACCGGGCCGCTCGGACCGCTCGGCGCGAAGCTCGACGCGCTCCTCGACGCGCGCCCGGTGACGATCGTGCACCCGATCGCGGTGCGGACCTGGCTTCACGTCGAGGGCCGGCCGACGCGCCGCTCGCCGATCCGCCGCGGCGTCCACCACGTCTTTCACGAGCTGGTCTCGATCCCCACGCTGCTCGATCACCCGAACCTCCGGCTCGAGCTCGTCCTGATCGAGGAGGACGTGCACCGGCGACGCGACCCGAGCCTGCGCCGGCGCCTCGGCGGGTGGCGCACGCTGGGTCGCGCGATCTGGTGCGTCGTGGAGCGCACCGTCCTAACAAGCGCCTGCGACCTCGCGCGCCTCCTGCCGCCGGAGCTGCCCGAACCGTTCACGACGCGCGATCTCGCGCGCGGCGCCGGAATCCCGCGCGAGCTGGCGCAGCGCATGGCCTACTGCCTGCGCGCTCTCGGGCGCATCGAAGAGGCTGGGCGCTCGCGAGCCGGCGTGCGCTACAAGCTCGCGTCCGGACGGCCGCGGTGCGATCCCGGATAGCATGCGTCCGTGCCGTCCCGGCAGCTGCCGACCTACTTCCTCTTCCAGGCGACCTCGACCGCGGTCTTCTCGAGCTCGATCTTCGTCGTCTACTACGAGCGGCGCGTCGGCTCGACGCTCGCCGCCGTGCTCGGGCTGCAGGCGTACAACACCGGCCTGCGCGCGGTGGTGCCGATGATCCGCGTCTTCCACTGCTCGTTCTGTCGCGGCCACATGGACCCCGCCAGCCCGAGCGCGCGCGCCGGCAAGATACGAGGACGCCCGGCCCGCTCCGGCAGGTGAAGCTCGGCCTCGCGACGCTCGAGGCGGCGTCCGAGGGGCGGTGAGCAAGCTCGCGGGCTACACCATGCCCGGCGCGCTCGGGCTCGGGATGTTCGGCACTCGTTACGCGCGAAGCCGCGCGACGCAGCGCAGCACCTCGGCTTGGTAGACCTTCCCGCGCTCGTTCAGGATGTCGAGCACGTGGAGCGCGCTGGGCACGAACGCGAAGCCGATCTCGTGCCCCGGGTGCCACTGGAAGATCGAGCCTCCGAGGCCCATCCAGCCGAAGAAGCCCTCGCGCCCTTCGTTGAAGGCGCGCTCGAGCGCTTTCGCGTTCGGACCGACCGCGGTGAAGCGGTTCACGCCGCCCTGCGTGAAGCAAGTCGGCGCGAAGCCCATGAACGCCTCTACGGGCGCGTCGTGCATGGCTTCCCAGGCCGCCTCGCTCACGACCTCGCGATCCCCCCAACGGCCGCGGGCGGCCATCGCCGCCGCGACCTTCGCGAGCCCGCGGGCCGAGCACTTCGCGCCTGCCGACGGCGTCTCGCCCATCGCGACGCTGCGCTCGTCGAAGAAGCCGATCCCCTTCATCCCGCGGTACGGAGGCGGCGCGCCGCGCGTCGTGGCGTGCCGCAGGCCTGGAAGAATCTGCAGGATCCGCCCGACGATCTGGAAGAAGTGGTGCTTGATCTTCCGCCCCAAAGCCATGGGCATCAGACTCTGGAGAAGTTGAAAGAGGATTCCGAGCGGCCTCACCTTCACGATCCGCCAGAGCTCGGCGTCTCGGACGCCGATGATCACGTCGGCCTCGAGCGGACGGCGGATCTCCTCTTCGTAGAACTCGCCGATCGTGCGGCCCGCGGGATCGACGCGCCGGAACACCTCGTTCAGGATCCAGCCGCGGGTGATCGCGTGGTACTCGCGCTTGCCCTGGCCGCCCGCCGGAAAGCGCAGAGAGTGACCCTCGATGACGGCGCCGACCTTGTTCTGCTTCAGGTTCGCGGGCAGCAGGTCGTCGGGATCGAGCGAGACGCGGAAGGCGGCCATCCCGCCTTCGTGGCGCAGCACGTCCGCGACGCTGACCTCGCCCTTGTCGTTCGCGGCGAACTCGGGCCAGTAGCGGGCGACCGGCGCCGCGTAGTCGAGCAGCCCGCGCCCGACGAGAACCGCCATGGCGATCGACTCGAGGCTCTTGCCGCTGCTGAAGACGTTCACGAGCGAGTCGGGCGAAAACTCGGCGTCGTCCGCAGGCGCCGCCCACAGGTCTACCACGCGCTCGCCCCGGTGGTACACGCAGAGCTGCGTGTGCTCCTCGGCCATCGTCCGCATCTCCTGCTCGTAGAGCGCTCGAACCGACTCGAAGCCCGGCGCGACGGAGCCCTGGACGCGGAGCGCTCTTGCACTGCGCATGCGATCTCTCCTCGACGACGGTGACAGTCTGCCGTAGGCGAGTGCCACGGCTCGACGCCCGAGTCGGGCGGGTGGCGGCTGGCGCGCGGGCGCCGTACCGCTCCAGCGACTACTCGCAGCTGCGCTGATTCGCGCAGAGGTGCTTCGGGCGCGCTCGGCGCCGCGTGCGCTCCCGATGGGCATCGGTCGTCTCCGCCCGTGCCGCGCGCCGTCGTGGCGCCCCGGGCAGGACTCGAACCTGCGACCCGCTGCTTAGAAGGCAGCCGCTCTGTCCCCTGAGCTACCGGGGCGGACGCGCCTATCTATAGCCGGCGCGGAGTGCCCCCTCCGCGCGACCTGCGTGCCGTGGCTCCCGCTCCAGCACGCTGCCTGCGCAAGCGAGGTCGGTCCCCGGCTCGCGCTTCTTCGCCGCACGGCGCTTCGCCCGATCAGCTGAACTTCCGCGAGCACGCCGCCCGCGCAGCGTGCGAACCGCGCGTCGGCGGTCACGAGCGCGGCGTCGTTCTCGATCGCGGCGGCGAGGTACAGCCAGTCGTAAACGCTTTCGTCGAGCCGAATCGCGAGCTCGAGGGCGCGCGGCGTGAGCGGCTCGACCTCGAGGAAGATGGGGGCATCCGCCGAGTCTGCCTATTCACTTCCCTCAGCCGTCAGACGGAGCCAGGTGAGGGGCTCTCCG
>CAYWRY010000204.1:0-6125 GCA_964460485.1 uncultured Spirochaetales bacterium | reverse complement strand
GTGCCGGCCATGTCGTAGTGCTCCATGACCGTCAGGTAGTAGTTGGCCATGTGCTGGCGGGCGAGCGCCTCGGCCCGCTCGGCGCTCTCGTCGCAGGCCAGAAAGTCCACGCACACCGGCGGCGGCGCCGGCCGCCCGTGGTGCTGCTGGAACAGCGTGCGGTAGCGCTCGAAGTGGGGCGCCATCTCGGCCCACGGCTTCTGCGCGAAGCTCATCATCTGCGCGCCGAGCCGCGCCACGATCGGCACCGAGTCCGAGGACATCCCCACCGCAGCGAAGCGACCCTTCCAGCTCGCGTAGGGCCGCGGCCGCACCTCGACGCGGCGCTGCTTGAAGTACTTGCCGTCGGCCTCGACGATGCCGGTCTCGAGCCCGCGGATCGTGATCTCGGCCGCCTCGTCGAAGCGGTCGCGCGCCTCGTTCATGTCGATGCCGAAGACGTCGTACTCGCGCTTGGCCAGCCCGCGCCCGATGCCGTAGATCGCGCGCCCCCGGGAGAGGTGATCGAGGGCGATCATGCGCTCGACCACCCGCAGCGGCCGCGCGTGCCAGGGCAGGATCACCGCCCCGGTGAGCAGCTTGATGCGCTCGGTCTTGGCCGCCATGTAGGCCAGGAACTGGGTGTTGTCCGGGCTCATCGCGTAGTTGAAGAAGTGGTGCTCGACGCTGCCCAGCGTGTCGAAGCCCAAGGGCTCGGCCAGACACGCCAGCCGAATGTCGCGCTCCCACGCCTCGCGATCGGAGATCCCGTCGCGGAAGTTCTGGAAGACCATGAGCAGACCGATCTGCATGCTGGTTCCCTCCCAATGCGCCCCACGCTCACGGCGAAGCGGCACCCTACGCCACACGGTTACACGCGTTCAAGCAAAATGGAGCGCGGCTCGCGAGTCTCGGTGCACGCTCAGCCGCGCTCGACCTCCGCACGCACGCGCGGCAGCACGTTGCGCGCCACGTACTCGATGCGCGCGCTGCCGCTCTCGATCGGCTCGCCCGGGAATTGCGCCCAGAAGTGCACGTCCACGATCTCCGGGTACTCGCGCAGCAGCGCGCCGAGCTCGGCGACCGCCTGCTCCGCGTCCCAGAGCCGGTAGAGACCGCCCCGCAGCGCGGCTGCCGCGTCCGGGAAACGCGGCACCTGGTCGGGCGGCCCGAAGGCGCCCCAGCCGATGTAGGTGTTGCTCTGATATAGGATGGGGCCGGCGAGCTTCGCGGCCTCGCGCTCGGGGTCGGCTGCGATGATCGCCCAATGACCCGCGCAGATCGCCCCCGCGCTGCGCGGCTTGCCGGCGGCCGCCAGCGCCTTCACGTAGAGGTCGTGGCCGATGCCGCCGGTCGAGAGGAAACCGTCGCCCAGGCGCGCCGCGCGCGCGATCGCGGGCTCCGCCATGCCGCCCATGAAGATGCGCGGCGGCGTCTTGGGTGCGGGGGTGACGCGCAGGCCGTCCACCGCGAAGCGCTTGCCGCGATGCTGGACCGGCTCTCCGCTCCAGGCTTGGCGCAGGATCGCGACGCCCTCCTCCATCAGGCTCGGGCGCTGGGCGAGCTTGCGGCCGAAGGCGTCGAACTCGAGCTGCCGGTAGCCGAGTCCCACGCCGAGGTCGAAGCGGCCTCCCGTGAGGATCGCGACGGCCGCGGCGTCTTCGGCGAGGCGCAGCGGATCGGCGAGCGGGAGCAGCATCAGGTTCGTGCCGATGCGCATGCGCCGAGTGCGCTCGCCGATCGCGGCGGCGATCACGAGGGGCGAGGGCGTGTAGCCGTCCTCGACGAAGTGATGCTCCGTGAGCCACACCGAGTCGAAGCCGAGCGACTCGGCCCAGGCGATCTGCTCGAGGCTCGCGCGATAGAGCGCCTCGAAAGAGAGCCGGCTCGGCGGCGGGTTCCGCAAGTCGTACCAGAGGCCGAAGTTGACGTGCCGGGTCATCGTCCGCACTTCTCCAGCCAGTCGAACAACGCCGCGTGGTAGGCGTCCGGCAGCTCGAGGAAGGGCGCGTGCCCGCAGTCGAGCTCGCAGAGCGTCGCGCGCGGGAGCAGCCGGGCCGCCTCCCGCCCGATGCCGGGGGCCACGACGCCGTCGCGCGCTCCCACCACGACCAGGCTCGGCACTTCGATGCGCGCGAGCGCCGCGCGCTGGTCGAGTCCGGCGAGCGCGGCGAGGGATGCGTCGGCGGCGGGGCCTGCCTCGAGCGCGATCTGCCAACAGCGCCGCTTCACGGCGTCGCCCACGTCCCTGGCGAAGACGCCGCCGAAGTAGAGACCCTCGAGGAATGCGATGCGCCCGGCGCGCAGCGCGGCGACCGTGGCGGCCACGTCCGCGGCGGTACCGCCGTGAGGGAAGTCGTCCGCCCGCGTGTAGCGCGGCGTCGCGGCGGCGGTGAGCACCAGACCGCGCAGCGCCGAGCCCAGCTTCACGGCCGCGTCCACCGCTACGGCGCCGCCGAGCGACCAGCCGTTCAGCACGACGGCGTCCAGCCCGAGCTCGCCGCACAACGCGGTGACGTCGCTCCCCAGCGCCTCGATCGAGACGTCGGCGAAGTCCTTGTCGCTGCGCCCGCAGCCGCGCTGATCGTAGGCAACGACCTCGCGGCCGAGCTCGAGCAGGCGCGCGATCGTGTCGTCCCACGCCCGGCAGCTCATGCCCCAGCCGTGGCACAGCACCACCGCCGGCCCGCGGCCGGCGTAGTGCTCGAAGTAGATCTGCCGCCCGCCTGGGCGCGAGAGGAATCCCATGCGCGTTCCTTGGCGCGCCGCTCGCAATGGGCGCGGCGAGCACGCTAACGCGAACGGCCCTCCCCTCGCGCGGTCGCATGCGAGGCGTCCGGCGCCGAGTGCCCCGACGGGCATTTTGCAAGGCGCAGCGTCTCGCATACGACCGTCGGCGTCCCATTGGACGCGTCCCTCTCCCCCAGGGCGGGCAGCATCGAGCGAGAGCGCCAGACGCTGCCATGACCTGAAGATGCTGCCGAGCTTCGGCGTGATCCCGACTCTCGGCGCGATGGGCGGCTCGCTCTTCAACACGCCCGGCCTGTGATTCAGTCCCGCGATGCTGCTGCACGGCGAGCAGGACATCGAGCACCGCCCCCTGCCGACGCACGCGAAGCTCGTGAACGAGTCGCGCATCGCGGGGCTCTACGACAAAGGCAAGGCGGCGCTGATCGGCTTCGGGCCGCGGCGCCTC
Organism: uncultured Spirochaetales bacterium; assembly: GCA_964460485.1. Taxonomy (GTDB): domain Bacteria; phylum Myxococcota_A; class UBA9160; order UBA9160; family UBA6930; genus VGRF01. Next base: position 2,950 of record CAYWRY010000204.1, on the reverse strand, counting down.
GCTGGCCGGGCGTCTGCGAGGCCAGGACCGGGGCTCACGCGAAGAGAAGATCTTGGCGCGTTCTCTGTCGCGCTCGGCTTTTGCGCGGTGCATCGTCCCGCTCGAAGAGGACTCCTCGAGTTCACCAAGATCAAGCCCGAGGAGATTCCGCAGCTCGGCAAGCGCCTGAACATCCCACTCGGCCGCGTCGGCACACCGGAGGACATCGCGCCAGCCGTCGTCTACCTCGCGTCGGATGCATCGTCGTGGATGACGGGGCAGACGATCGTCGTGCGCGGCGGTCCCTAGCAAGCGAAGCGCGCAGCGAGGCGAAGCCGAGCGAAGTCGAACGGCGGCCTCGAAGTGCGGGGACGCACAGTGTGAGTCGATCGCGCATCCCGAACGGTCCGCAACAATCCTCGTCCAAGGAGCGCAGCATGAAATTCGGATTGGCGTTCGCCGCGAGCATGGGCGTGGAAGGCCCTGCGGCGCTCGAGATCTGTCGCCGCGCGGAAGCGGCCGGCTTCGAGTCGGTATGGGGCGGAGAGCACGTCGTGCTGCCCACGCGCATGACGTCGAAGTACCCGTACACCGCCGATGGGAAGATTCCGGCGGAGCCCGACACGCCGATTCCCGACCCGCTGATTTGGCTCGCATTCGCCGCCGCGGCAGCGCCGACGCTGCGCCTGGGCACGTGCATCCTGATCGTCCCGCAGCGCAATCCCGTCGTGCTCGCGAAGGAGCTGGCGACCCTCGATCGCCTGTCGGGCGGCCGCGTCGAATTGGGCCTCGGCGTGGGCTGGCTGCGCGAGGAGTTCGAGGCGCTCGGCGTGCCGTGGGAGCGCCGCGGCGAACGCAACGACGAGTACATCGCCGCGATGCGTGCGCTCTGGAGCGGCCCGCACGCCGAGTTCCACGGCAAGTTCGTCGACTTCGCGCCGGTTACGTGCAGCCCGCGCCCCGTGCAGCGCTCGATCCCGATCCTCGTCGGCGGTGACAGCGACGCCGCGATCGCGCGCGCGGTACGCATCGCGGACGGCTACTTCCCCGGCGAGGGCGACGCGGTGCGCCTCGGCGCGCTGATCGCGCGCTTGCGCGAGGCCGAGAAGCGCGCCGGCCGCGAGCCGGGCCGAATCCAGGTCAACGCGATGTTCGGCGCGCAGATGGCGGACCCGGTCGCCGGCGCGCACCAGCTCGCCGAACTCGGCGTCGCGCGCGCGATGCTGCCCGCGTTCTTCTTCGCGGGCCCCGGTGGCCTCGACCGGCTCAGCGAGTTCGGGGAGCGCGTGATCCGCAAAGTCGCCGCGTGAGGACGCGGCGGCGCGAGGAGCCCCGTTCAGGAGGCCCGGTCAGCTACGGCGAGTCGTCAGCGCGCAACCAGGCCACTGTTCGAACTCCGCTCGGCTCCGAAGTCTCCGCCTCGCTGCGCGCTTCGCTTGCTAGAGCGGCTGCCAGGAGTGGCGCCAGATACGCCACTCGCCGCTGGCGTCGCGGCGCAGCACGTCCAGGTAGCGCGAGGTCGTCTTCGACTCGGTCAGGGCGCCCGGCTCCGCCACGCCCACGTTCGGATCCTTGCGCGCGAGATGGATCGTGTAGTCGTATTCCGCGAGCGCGACGTCGCCGAGCACCGAGACCTCGGGTGCCCGCAGCACCTCGACGCGATACGTGGCTGCGCCGAACACGCCCTGGAGGAACTCGCCGTAACGCTTCGCGGTGTCGATCGCGGGCGCGCCGGGCGGGAGCAGGCGCACGTCCGGGTGCAGCACGCGCAGGTAACCCGCGAGGCTGCTGGCCTCGACGGCCTCGCGGTACTCCGCGTACAGCTTCTCGATCTTGCGGCGTTCGGTGGACGACTCGGCCGATGTGCTCATGGCCCATCCTCGAGATCAGGTACGCTCCGGTCGGGACTCGACCTTCAAGAACAACGTGAAGATCGCGGGCAACTTGGCGTCGTTGTTCATCACCAACGACGCGTGGATCTTGGACGGGTTGGCCGTGGTCCGGTGGGGCGGCCTTTCTGAGCGCGCCCAGGAACCACCCGACCTTCGGTGTCGGCACCCTCGGTTGGGACCTGTCCGCGGTGAGTGGCCAGATCGTTCGCGTCGAGCTGGTGGAGCTCAACCACTGGCTGTTTCAGTTCTCTCAACGACGAGGCGCTCGGAGATTCCATCTTCGGCGATGTCGCCGCGCCGACCACGTTCGGCGGCGGCCCCTACACCGATCTCTATACGCTCACGAGCAACAACCCGACCGGCACCGGTCCCACCGAAATCGGTGTCAGGGGCCTCGACCTGACGCCAATCCTCGGGAGCGCTTGGCTCGCGAACCCGGGTCTGTCGGAGCTTCGTTCCGGCTACTCGTTGCTCGATACGAACATTCCCGACAGTCACCTCCAGCTCTTCCGGAACGATGCGTGCGGCGGCGGCGGCTTCACGCTTCGGATCACACGCGTTCCCGAGCCGAGCCTCGCGGGGCTGCTGGGCTGTGGAGGGTGGTTGCTGCTGATGCGGCGCGCGGCCCGCCGGAAGCGGAAGCACGCCGCGGTTGGGAGGTTTCTCCGAGCTCGCCGCGCTGCAATGCGTGCCCCAGGGCACACGTCTCCTTCGTCAGGTCGCGTAGCGACGCGCGATCATCAGGTTGGTGAGGCCCGGCACGATCGTTCCCTCGCGCAGCATCAACCTCTGCGCCGACAGGTGGGCCTTGATCTCGTCGAAGAGCGCCTGGCCGAGCCCATGGCGCTCGAGCAGGTGGCGGAAGTTCGGGATCGTCGACTCATCCGGGATCCGCGCGAGGGCGATCCCGGCGAAGCGCCGCATCGACTCGACCTCGTACAGCGCATCCTCCAGCGCCGGGTCGGAGAGGTTGTAGAAGAGCTGCAGGCAGTGAACGCGCAGCATCTGGCCCAGCGGATACGGCTGACGGCCCACACCGCCCTTCGGGTAGTGGGGCGCGATCCGCTTCTCCAGCCGCG
>CAYWRY010000203.1:0-6144 GCA_964460485.1 uncultured Spirochaetales bacterium | reverse complement strand
AGGAGATCCCATGCCGGCCCCGCTGCGTTTCGGCGCCTTCATCGCGCCGTTCCATCCCGACGACGAGAGCCCGACCGAGCAGATCCACCGCGACCTCGCGCTGGTCCAGCACATGGACGCGCTCGGCTACCACGAGGCGTGGATCGGCGAGCACCACTCGGGCTCGTACGAGATCATCGGCTCGCCCGAGATCTTCATCGCCCACGCGGCGGCCATCACGCGTCAGATCCGCCTCGGCACGGGCGTCGTCTCGCTCTCCTACCACCACCCGCTGCTCGTCGCGGATCGACTCCAGCAGCTCGACCACCAGACGCGGGGGCGCGTGATGCTCGGGATGGGGCCGGGCCAGCTGCCGAGTGACGCCTTCATGCTCGGCGTCGACGTCGCGACCCAGCGGCGGCGCATGAACGAGGCGATCGAGGTGATCTGCGCGCTGTTCCGCGGCGAGACGGTCACGCGCCAGAGCGACTGGTTCTCGCTGAACGAGGGCCGCCTCCAGCTGCCGCCCTACACGTACCCGCACCTCGAGCTGGCGGTCGCCAGCGCGATCTCGCCGAGCGGCGCACGCGCAGCCGGGCAGAACGGCATCGGCCTGCTCTCGGTGGCGGCGAGCACGACGGAGGGCTTCGAGCAGCTGCCCAAGCACTGGAACGTGTGCGAGGAGAAGGCGCGCGAGCACGGCAAGAGCGTTTCCCGCGCGAACTGGCGGCTGGTAGCGCCGATGCACATCGCCGAGACGCGCGCGCAGGCCGAAGCCGACATGGCGCACGGCACGCTCCGCCTGCTCCGCTACACGACCAAGCTCGGCGGCATCGAGCCCGAGTACGCGCGCAGCCACGACGCGGCGCTCGACGCGTGGGTGAACAAGGGCATCGCCACCTTCGGCAAGCTCACGCTCGGCACGCCCGACGACGCGGTCGCGGCGATCGAGTCGCTGCGCGAGCACAGCGGCGGCTTCGGCTGCTTCCTGCTGCTCGCGCACAACTGCGCGAACGTGGGGGCGACGCGCAAGAGCTACGAGCTGATCTCCCGCTACGTGATGCCGGCCGTCAACCGCGCCAACGCGCCGCGCCACGCGAGCATCGACTGGGCGTCCGCGAACAGCGGGCGCTTCATCGGCGCGATGGTGAGCGCGATCGGCACCGCCATCCAGCAGCACGAGCAGGAGCGCGCGGAGCGCGGCGGAAAGGGCACTGCGTGGGGCGCGGCGACGAGCAGCTTCATCCCGGACGGCAAGAACTGACGCCGCCGCACGAGCGCGAGGATCGCGAGTGTTCGCGCGCGGCCCATCGCTTCGCGAACCCACGAGGGGTGTAACCCCTTTCGGTTTCAGTCGCTGCGGGCGACGAGCGCGTCGATCTCGCTCCAGAGCGCGTCGACTCCGTCGCGCGTCTCTGCGCTCGTGAGAAGCAGCTGCTCGCGCGGCACCGCGAGCTCGCCTGCGATCGCCCGCAGGCGCGACTCGCGCTCGGCGGCGCGCAGCTTGTCGAGCTTGGTGACGACGAGGCGCACCGCGACGCCGCGCTCCGCCAGCCACGGCAGGAAGTCGCGCTCGTCGTCACCCGGATCGCGGCGCGCGTCGAGCAGCAGCAGCACCGCACGCAGCGGCGCGCGGCCTTCGAGGTAGCCCTCGATCAGACGCTGCCACGCCGCGCGCTCGCGCTTGGCGACCCGCGCCCAGCCGTAGCCCGGCAGGTCGACGAGCAGCAGCGGCGGCCGCTCGCGGCGCTCCACGCGGAAAAAGTTCACGAGCCGCGTCTTGCCGGGCGTCGCGCTGGTGCGCGCCAGCGCCCTGCGGCCGGCGAGCGCGTTGAGCAGCGACGACTTCCCCGCGTTCGAGCGGCCGACGAACGCGATCTCCGGCAGCCCGTCGCGAGGAAATCCCGCCCGGGCGGCGGCGGACGTCTCGAGCTCGGCGCGGGTCACCGTCATGGGGGGCGCAGCATAGGCAGGCCGCACGCGCATCGCGGTTACACTGCGCGCCCTTCGAGGGGCGCACCGACCCATGGCCATCCCGGTTCACATCGTCGCCGGCTTCCTCGGCACGGGGAAGACGACGGCGATCCGTCACCAGCTCGCCTCGCGCACGCGCGAGAGAGTCGCCGTGATCGTCAACGACTTCGGCGAGGCGGGCCTCGACGAGGCCGTGCTGTCCGGCGAGCAGTCGTTCGCGATCCGCAACATCCCCGGCGGCTGCGTGTGCTGCACGGCGCCGGAGGGCTTCGTCGACGCGCTCGGCGCCGTGATCGCGGAGCAGCCCGATCGCCTGATCATCGAGCCCACCGGCCTCGCACGGCCGCAGGACATCGTCGACACGATCCGCCGCTCGCCCCACAAGGACGCGCTCGCGCTCGGCCCGCTGGTCGTGCTCGTGGATCCCGCGCGCCTCGGCACGAAGTCGGACGAGGAGGCGGAGCTCGTCGCCGCGCAGGCGGGCATCGCCGACGTGCTCGTCGCGAACCGCACCGACCTCGCCAGCGACGCGGCGCTCGCGCGCTTCGACGCCCTCGCCGCCGCGCTCTGGCCGCCGCCCCTCTCGGTGCACCGCACCACGCGCGGGCGACTGCCGGCGGAGGCCTTCGACTGGCCCGCGAACGAGGGCGCGCGCATCCCGCGCGGCGAGGCCGCCGGCCACGACCCCGCGCACGGTAAAGGCCGCGGCCACGCCCACGCCTCCACCTCGGGCCACAGCGTGCGCTCGTTCCGCTGGTCGCCCGAGCTCGTGTTCTCGCGCGAGCGGGTGGCGCGCGCGGCGCTGCGCGCCTCCGAGGGCCTCGCCGGCGCGAAGCTCGCGCGCTGGAAGGGCATCTTCCGCACCGATCAGGGCGTGCTGCTGCTCGAGGTCGCCGGCGGGCAGATGCACGAGGAGCGCAGCCCCTTCCGCCGCGACTCGCGCCTCGACGTCATCCTCGAGGGCGGCGGCGACGACGCCTTCGCGCGCATCGAGAACTGGCTCGCCGGCGCGGCGCTGAGCGACAAGGAGCGCGCCGCGAGCGCGAACCGCGTCGAGCTGGTGTTCCCGAACGGGCGGACGCGCTTCGTCGAGCGAGACGAGCTGATCGGCCTGCCCGGCGGCGTCGCGGACGTGTCGGCGCTCGTGCCGAAGCGCTCCGGCTCGGCCGCGCGGGTCGCGGCCCTGCTCGACGCGCACGGAGCGAAGGCCGCGAGCGCGGTGGTCTGCGCCGCCGACGGCTTCGCGAGCGAGCCGGTGCCCGTCGCAGCGCTGCGCGAAGGACTGCTCGTCCACAGCATGGACGGCGCACCGCTCGGCGAGAAGCAGGGCGGCCCCTACCGCCTGCTGATTCCCGACGGCGTGCCGGGCGCGCCGAGCGCGTGCGCGAACGTCAAGGGCGTCGTGCGCATCGTGCTGAAGTGACGAGCGGCGAGCGCGCGCCGATGAGCCTCCCCGTCGTCACGCGCTTCGCGCCGAGCCCGACCGGCCACCTGCACGTGGGCGGGGCGCGCACCGCGCTCTTCAACTGGGCGCTCGCCAAGAAGCTCGGCGGCCACTTCGTACTGCGCATCGAGGACACCGACCAGGCGCGCAACTCCCGGGAGGCGGTGCGTGGGATCCTCGAGGACCTCGCCTGGCTCGGCGTGCACTGGCAGGAAGGGCCGACGCACGACGGGATCGGCGGCGACCCGCGCGGGGTCGGGCCGTTCTTCCAGAGCGAGCGCCTCGCGCGCTACGACGCGGCCGTCTCACAGCTCGTCGAGAAGGACCTCGCGTACCCGGCGTTCGACGCGCCCGAAGAGCTCGAGGCGCAGCGCCGCGCGGCGAGCGCCGAGAAGCGCGCCTTCCGCTACGTGCGCGCCGCCGGCTGGGACCGCGCCGCCGCGCTCGCGCGCATGCAGCGCGGCGAGCCCCACGTGATCCGCCTGCGCGCGCCGGCGGACACCATCCTCGTGCGCGACCAGATCCTCGGCGACGTCTCCTTCGACAGCGAGCAGATCGACGACTTCGTGCTGCGCAAACGCGACGGCTTCCCCACCTATCACTTGGCCGTCGTGGTGGACGACGAGGCGATGGGCGTGACGCACGTGCTGCGCGGGCCCGAGCACCTCGCGAACACCCCGAAGCACGTCGCCCTCCAGCGCGCGCTCGGCTACCGCACGCCGATCTACGCGCACATCCCGCTGATCCAGAACGCCGACGGCTCGAAGATGAGCAAGCGCGACAAGGACAAGGCCGCGCGCGCGCTCGCCGCTGCGGCGCTGCAAGCCGACGCGAGCGCGCGCGCGCGCGCGGAAGCCGCCCTCGACCCGAGGCGTCTCGCGGCCTGGCTCGCGAGCGCGAAGTCGCAGCTCGAGCCGAGCGAGCTGGACGCGCTCGAGGCGGCGCTCGGCCTCGACCTGCCGAGCGTCACGGTCGAGGACTTCCGCCACGCCGGCTACCTGCCGGAGACCGTCGTGAACTACCTCGCGCTGCTCGGCTGGAACCCCGGCGAGAAGCTGGCCGACGGGCGCGACCGCGAGCACTTCACGCTGCAGGAGATCGCAGAGAAGTTCTCGCTGGAGCGCGTGGGCCGCGGCAACGCGAGGTTCGACCGCGCGAAGCTGCAGGCGTTCTCCCAGGAGCAGCTGGCCGCGCTCGACGACGACGCCTGGCTCGCGCACTGGCGCGTGTGGTGCGCCCGCTACCGCGCGCTGATCGCGGCCAGCGGTGCCGACCCGCAGCGCGTGCTCGGCGACGCCGCACGCGCGCGCGTCTTCGCCGCGTCGATGAAGACACGCTGCGCGACGCTCGCCGCGGCGAGCGCCCCGAACGGGCCCGGCCGCTTCGCGCTCGTTGCGGACGACGCCTTCGCCTACGACGACCAAGCGGTCGCGAAGTGGCTCGCGAAGGGCGAGCCGAGCGGCTTCGCGATGCTGGAGAGAGCGCGCGCGGTCCTCGCCGACCTCTCCCCGTTCGAGCCCGCCGCGATCGAGGTCGGCATCGCGAAGCTCTGCGAAGCGAGCGGTCTCGGCCTGGGCAAGGTCGCGCAGCCGCTGCGCGTCGCGCTGACCGGCGCCGCCGCGAGCCCTCCCCTCGGCGAGACGCTCGCCGTGCTCGGCCGCGACGCCGTGCTCGCGCGCATCGATCGTTGCCTTCGCGAGACGCGCCCCCCCTGACAGGAGGAATCCCCATGGCCCGGCGCCGGAATCACTTCGCCGCCACGTCCTCGTCTCGCGCGGCGCTCGCCGCCGTCGCGCTCGCGGCGGGCGCGCTGGCTGCACCCGCGCTCGCCGCGAGCGAGGAAGCGCTGCGCGCCGCAGTCGCCTCGCCCGCGCGCGCCGAGGCGGATCGCGCCCGCGACGTGCACCGCCATCCCGTCGAGACGCTGCTCTTCTTCGGCCTCGCGCCGGACATGCACGTGCTCGAGCTCTGGCCGGGCCGCGGCTGGTACACCGAGATCATCGGCCCGGTGGTGAAGGACGCCGGCAAGCTCAGCGTCACGAACGCCGATCCGAACGGGCCGCAGGACGAGTACCTGCACAAAATGGCGCGCGAGTACGCGGACTGGCTGGCCGCAAACGAGGCGCGCATCGGCAAGGTGCAGGTGCGGCAGGTCGCGCCGCCCGGCCAACTCGCGCTGGGCGAGCCCGAGAGCGTCGATCTCGCCGTCACCTTCCGTAACAACCACACCTGGCTGAACGGCGGCTACCAGGACGCCGTCTACCGCGAGGTGTTCCGCGTGCTGAAGCCCGGCGGCGTGCTCGGCGTGGTGCAGCACCGGGCGGCCGCGGGCGCTGACCCGACGCAGAGCGCGAAGTCGGGCTACGTGCCCGAGTCGGCGGTGATCGCCGCCGCCGAGGCCGCGGGCTTCGTACTCGACGCGAAGAGCGAGATCAACGCGAACCCCCGCGACACGAAGGACTACCCGAAGGGCGTCTGGACCCTGCCGCCGAACTTCGCCGAGGGGGAGAAGGACCGCGCGAAGTACGCGGCGATCGGCGAGAGCGACCGCATGACGCTGCGCTTCGTGAAGCCGAAGCGCGCGGAGTGAACACCGCCGTTCGTCGGGGCCGGGCCCCGGGAACGGCGGACCGCGCCGGACCGCTCGTGCCCGCCCGGCTGCCGCGGCCGCGCCGGCGCCTTGCCTCAGAGCACTCAGAGCCTGTGAAGGAATCGTAGTTTGAGAGTGTCGCGGGATCGCCGCGTAG
>CAYWRY010000202.1:2801-6189 GCA_964460485.1 uncultured Spirochaetales bacterium | reverse complement strand
GCCATGCGCGCGACGCCGCCCTCCTTGCGGATGTCGGCGGGCACGCGCTCGAGCGCCATCACCGCAGCCGCGCCCGAATCCTCGGCGATCTTCGCCTGCTCCGGCGTGGTCACGTCCATGATCACGCCGCCCTTCAGCATCTCCGCGAGCCCCACCTTGAGCTCGTACGACTGCGCGCCCTCGCGCTTCTCTCCGCTCATCGTCGCCTCCTGCCCGTTGGTTGTTACGGGACTAGATGTGGATCTGCCCGCGCCCGCCCGAGGCTCCCGCCTCGAGCCGCTCGCGGATCACCTTGCCGAAGCGCTGCACGCCCTCGGCGATCTCCGCCTCGTTCACTGCGCCGATCGAGAGTCGGAAGCCGCGCGACGGCCGCCCGTCGCAGTGGAACTGAAAGCCCGGCGCCACCAACACGCCCGCGCGCAGCGCGTCGGCGGTGAGCTCGCGCGAGTCGAAGGGCTCCGGTAGTTCGAGCCAGAGTTGGAGGCCGCCCTCGGGCTCGGTCCAGCTCGCGCCCTCGGGCATCTCGCTGCGCAGCGCCGCGAGCATGGCGTCGCGGCGCGCGCGCAGGCGCTTGCGCTGGCCGGCGAGGTGGCGCTCGTAGGCGCCCGTGCTCATGAAGTCGGCGATGGCGGCCTGGAGCGGCAGCGCACCGCCGAGGTCGGCCGCGTGGCGCAGCGCGAGCAGCGCGTCCACGTGGCGCCCGCGCGCGACCAGCGCGCCGATCCGCACGCCCGGGAACAGCGACTTCGAGAACGAGAGCAGCTGCACCACCTGCCCCTCGTCGTCGAGGCCCGCGAGCGCGGGAACCGCGCGGCCCGCGTAGCGCAGGTCCATCTCGTAGGCGTCTTCGATCACCGCCTTGCCGTGGCGCGCCGCGATCGCGAGCAGCTCGCGGCGGTGCTCGAGACCCGTCGAGACGCCCAGCGGGTTGTGGAACGTGGGAATCGTGTAGAGCGCCTTCACCTCGGGCCGCGCGAAGGCGCGGTCGAGCGCGTCGAGGTCCGCGCCGCCCCGACGCATCGGCACCGGCACCGCGCGCAGGCCGAGCGCAGCCAGCGCCGCCAGCGCGTTCTGATACGTGGGCTCCTCGACCGCCACGGCGTCGCCCGTGTCGGCGAACAAGCGCAGCGCGAGGGCGATGCCCTGGCTCGCGCCCTGGCACAAGACGAGCTCGTCGGGGCCGACGACCACGCCGTTCGCGCGCAGCTGCTCGGCGATCAGCACGCGCAGTCCCTGATAACCGCGCGGGTCGCCGTAGCCCAGCAGCTGCGCGCCGAGCTCGTTCATCGCGCGCACCAGGGAGCGCCGGAACGCGTCGACGGGGAAGTGCCGCGCGTCGGGCACGAGCTTGTGGAACGGAATCGCGCCGCGCCCCGCGCCGTAGCTGACCCGCGAGCGCTCGAACTCGAGCAGCCGCTCCGCGCGCGCGGAGAGCGGCGCCGGCGCGGGCGCCACGGGTGCGAAGGCGCGCGGCCGCCGACCGCGCACGAAGGTCCCGCGCCCCACGTGGGCGTCGACCACGCCCTGCGCGGCGAGCTCTTCGTACGCGCTGCTCACGGTCTCGCGGTTCACGCCGAGCTGCGCGGCCAGCTCGCGGATCGGGGGGAGTCGATCGCCCTCGCCCAGCTCGCCGCGCTCGACGCGCTCTCGGATCCGCGCCGCGATCTGGCGATACACGGGCTCTGCGCCGCGACCGCTCGCCTCGTCTCGCCGGATTTCGAGCTGCATGGCCGGGCATCTTATCTGCCAAGCCAGACCCGGGACAATCAGGACTTGAGCGCCCGAACTTGAGTCATCTAACCAGGACGAAGACCGGACAATCGCTGCTTCGCCTTACGACCTCTCCACTGCTGCTCTGCTGCCGGTCACCTATGCGGGGGCGAGCGGCGGAGGGAGGCCGTTGTACCGGTTCGCCGCCTCCGTGGCGCCGTCGGTCGCGAAGCACTTCAGCGCGGCACACGCGCGCTGGATCAGTTCGGGCAGCGCCGCCTCCTCCTCCGGCGAGAAGGCGTCCAGCACGTAGTTCTTCGTGTCGCGCGCGGGGTCGGCCGCGCGGCCCACGCCGATGCGCAGCCGCGGCACGTCCTCGCGTCCCAGCGCAGCCAGCACGTCGCGCAGACCGCGCTGCCCGCCGTCGCTGCCGCGGGCTCGGACGCGCAGCCTCCCGAATGGGAGGTCCACGTCGTCGACGGCGACGATCAGGTCGCGCGAGACGTCCTCCAGCCCGAGGGCCGAGGCCGCCGGCGCGACGCTTCCGCCCGACGCGTTCATCCACGTCTCGGGCAGCAGCAGGCCGACCGGGACGTCGGCGATGCGCCCAGCACCGAAATGCGCGAAGAAGCGCTCCTCCTCCGCGAGGGAGACGCCCAGCTCCGACGCCAGCGCGGCGACCACGCGCGCGCCGATGTTGTGGCGCGTGCGCGCGTAGCGCGGCCCGGGGTTGCCGAGCCCGACGATCAGCTTCATGCGCAGGCGCGACACAGCGGCGCGCGCGGCGTGGCGTCACGCCGCGGCGCGCGACTACTTCTTCTTCTCGGCGCCCTTCGCCTCGGCCTTCGGCGTTGCGGCTTTCGCCTCGCCCTTGGCCGGGGCGGCCTCCGCATCCGGCGCCGCGACAGCCGCCGCTTCGCCCTCCGCCGGCACCGCCTCCGCTGCCGCCGGCGCGACCTCCTCGGCCGCCGGCAGGATCACCGACGCCACGGCGAGCGTGCCGTCGGTCTTCACGAGCAGACCCGGTGCGAGCTTCAGGTCGCTCACGTGAATCGAGTCGTTCACCTGCAGCGCCGTCACGTCGACGTCGATGCGCTGCGGGATCTCGCGCGGGAGGCACTCGATCAGCAGCTCGCGCAGCGGGTGATCGAGGATGCCGCCGAAATCCGTGCCCGCGGCCTTGCCGACCAGGTGGATCGGTACCGAGACGGTCACTTTCTGCGCGAGGTCGACCTCGTAGAAGTCCGCGTGGAGGTACCGGCCGCGCACCGGGTCGCGCTCGAGGCCCTTCACGAGCACCGTGGCCCGCGCGCCGCCGATCGAGAGATCGATCAGCGTGTTCATGCCCGCCGCGCCGCGCAGCAGCTTCTGGAGCTGCTCCGGGTTCACGGCGATCGACTGCGCCGCGCGCTTGCGCCCGTAGACGACCGCGGGAATGCGCCCTTGCGCGCGCAGCTTGCGCGCCTTGCCCTTGCCGGTGCCCTCGCGGGTCTCGGCGACGAGTGCGTTGTCTGCCACGGTCGATCTCCTCGGGACTCGTTGATCTCGGTTGTCAGGGATTTCGTCGCGAAGCGTTGGCTGGGGCGGCAGGACTCGAACCTGCAGTAGGCGGCTCCAAAGGCCGCTGCCTTACCATTTGGCGACGCCCCAGTTCGATCTGACTCTTCGCTCGCCTTCG
>CAYWRY010000202.1:0-2701 GCA_964460485.1 uncultured Spirochaetales bacterium | reverse complement strand
CTCGCTGCGCCAGCTTCGCTGGCGCTGGCTCGCTTGCGTTCGCGACGGCATCGGCTGGTCATTCCGACTCGGAGGCTCATTCGGGACCCGTCTTCGCGGCTCCGAGGCGCCCTTGTTGGTGAATGGTCTCCGTCGTTCTCGTCAGATCGCACCTGCAGCGTCGCTCGCGAGGGTACGGGTTCGCCAGGTTCGCAGGCCGGCGCGGGCGAGGCGCGGCTCGGCGTGCGCGGCTTCTGCGTCGCTCGCGTAGATCGCGTACAGGGTCGGGCCGCTGCCGGACATTCCGACTGCGTGCGCGCCCGTCGCCTCGAGCTCCTCTCTGAGCTTCACGACCCCGGGGCACAGGCGCGACGCAGCCGGCTCGAGGTCGTTCACGACCAGCGCGCGCAGCTGCTCCCGCGAGCCCGGCCAGCGCGCCTCTGCGGCGTCCGCCTTCTCCCCCAGGGCGAGAAGGGCGCGCAAGTTAGAAGGGGCGTTTCGGGGAGTCAACGAAGCGGCGGCGTCGAAGGCGGCGTAGACGGCCCGCGTCTCGAGGCCGACTCCGGGATGCGCCAGCAGCGCGGGCAGCGACGGAACCCCGCCGAGCGGCGTGATGCGCTCGCCGATGCCCTCCACGAGCGCCGGTCGCGGCGCGAGGAAATACGGGACGTCCGCGCCGAGCGAGAGGGCGAGCCCGGCGAGCCGCTCCGGGGAGACTGCGCCCGGGACGAGCGCGGCGAGCCCGCGCAGGACCGCGCCGGCGTCGCTCGATCCACCGCCGAGGCCGGCGGGAGACGGCACGCGCTTCACCAGCGCCAGCGAGATGCCCGCCGTCAGGCCTGCTTCCTGCGCAAAGGCCACCGCGGCGCGCCAGGCGAGATTGCGTGCATCGTCGGGCACGCCACCCGCCGCCTCGCCGGTTACCGCGAGCCGCACACCCGGGGCGCCGCCCAGCTCGATCGCCAAGTCGTCGCAGAGCGCGACCGGCACGAACACGCTCGCCAGCTCGTGGTAGCCGTCCGCGCGGCGATCCGTGACGCGCAGCCCGAGGTTCAGTTTGGCGGGCGCGCGCAGCGCGACTCGGCTCACGCGCCCTTCGCACCCCGCGCTGCCTCGACGAAGCGCATGCGCAGGTCCGTGAGCAGGTTGCGCAGCAGCGTCGACTCGTCGGTCGTCAGGTTGCCGCGCGTCTTCTCCTCGAGCAGCTCGATCATGTCGATCGTCTGGCGCGCGATCGCGAGGTTCGGCGCGCGGCTCTGCCCGGTCTCCGGGTCGGGGATCAGCCCCATGTGGACGAACGCGGACGAGCCCAGCGAGATCAGGAAGCCGGTGAAGTCCGGCTTGGGCAAGTCGCCCGGTGCGCTCGCACCCTTGTCGACGATCGTGAAGCCGCGCGGATCCGACTCGCTCATGGCCTCGCCTCCTCCCCCTCGGCGCCGAGGCGCCGCCGCGCCATGATGATGCGCTGCACGGCGGTCGCCACGCTGCCGAGCGCGACGAGCGCGAGCGCGAGCGGCATCCACCCGAGCAGCCCCCCGGCGATCAGCAGCACGATGCGCTCCGCCCGCTCGAGCAGGCCGCCCTCGAAGTCGCGGAGCCAGAGCTCGGCGCGCGCCTTCGTGTAGGACGTGAGCACGCTACCGGCGAGAGCGACCCCCGCGGTCCACGCCCAGAGGCGCTCCCCGGCCCCCCCGTAGTGGAGCGCGAGGCCGAAGAGCAGCGCGACGTCGACCAGGCGATCGAGCGACGAGTCGAGGAAAGCACCGAAGCGCGTCACCCGGCCCTGGGCGCGCGCGACGACGCCGTCGGTGAGGTCGAAGACACCGCCGAGCGCCGCGAGCAGTGCGCCGCGGCGCAGCTCGCCTGCGGCGAAGTCGACGGCAGCGAGCAGCGAGATCGCCGTTCCGAGCAGCGTCAGCGCGTTCGGATGGATGCGCGGGTGGAAGAGGAACGGCGCCGCTCGGCGGATCGTGGCGTCGAAGCGAAAGCCGAAGCGCGACTTCAGCACGCCGCCCCCGCCCTGCTACTCGTCGGCGCGCGCGCCGTCCGTCGCGGGGGCAGCCTCGCCCTTGTGCTGGGGCGAGTCGACCACCTCGGCCTTGTCCGAGACGTCGGGCAGCCCGCTCAGGTCCTTCTCGAGCTGGTCGGAGGCGATCCAGCCGCGCCGCTGCTGAAGGCGACGATCGAGGCGGAACTTGGAAGCGTGTTCTTGCACGAGGGCTCCTTGCGCCGGAAGGGGACGCAATCTACGGGCCGCGTCGCGTGCCGGTCAAGCGGAGGGCCGCCGAACGGCGCCGCAGAGCGGGCCCGCACGCCCGTCCTTCGCCAGCCCCGGGGGCCGCACCCGCTCGCCCCCGCACCCGCCGGCCCCTGCGCGCCGCTCCCCCGACACGCTCGCTTCGGACTGCGCGCTCTTGTAGGGTGGCGTCGACGCGTCGGAGGAACTCGCGATGTCCCGCAGCTCGCTGCTCGCCCTGGCCGCCAGCGCCGCCCTCGTCAGCCTCGCCGGCTGCGCCTCGTCGGGAAGCAACGAGGTGGTCGAGGTGGCCTCCGCGGATCGCCTCTACGAAGAGGGCGTGGCGCAGCTCGAGTCCGACCGCTCGCTGCTGGGCGTGCGCTTCACGAACTATCAGGACGCGATCGACAAGTTCCAGGACATCATCGACAACTACCCGTACAGCGAGTACGCGGTGCTCGCCGAGCTGCGCATCGCAGACGCGCA
>CAYWRY010000201.1:0-6204 GCA_964460485.1 uncultured Spirochaetales bacterium | reverse complement strand
CCGCGACATTCTCGAAGCCGTGCAGCGCGCCGAGTCGCGCGAGGTCGTCGGCGAGCTCGCCGCCCTTCTCGGGCAGACTGCGCGCGAAGCGGTTCTCGGGCAGCAGCGTGTGCCGCATGTGCACGACGCCCGGCACGCCCGTGCCGAAGCTCTCGCGGTTGCGCACGAGGCCCGAGAGCGCGACGCCGCCCATGTTCACGCCGTGGTAGGCGCGCTCGCGCGAGACGAACATCGTGCGCTGGCCCTCGCAGCGCGCGCGGTGGTAGGCGAGGGCGATCTTCATGGCGGTGTCGACCGCCTCGCTGCCCGAGTTGGTGAAGAACACCCGATCGAGGCCCGGCGGCGTGAACTCCGTCACTCGCGTCGCGAGCGCGAAGGCCTTCGGGTGCGCGCGCGTGAAGGTGGGCGTGTAGTCGAGCTCGAGCAGCTGGGCGTGCACGGCGTCGGCGATCTCGCGCCGCCCGTGGCCGAGCGGCGTGCAGAACAGGCCCGAGCAGCCGTCGAGGACCCTGCGCCCGTCGGGCGTGAAGTAGTGCACGCCCTCCGCCCGCGCGAAGAGGCGCGGCTCGCGCTTGAACTCGCGGTTGGGCGTGAACGGGAGCCAGAAGTGATCGAGAGAGAGATCGCGCATGGGGACGTTCATACGTGGTTGTGACTTTCGTGCCAGCCCTGAGGAGTGTCTCCGAAGTCACCGCCAGGTATGAACGTCCCCGAAAATCACGCTCCCCCGCGACACGGTCTCCACCACCCTCAGCTCGAGCAGACTCGCGCGGTCCAGCGCGAGGGGGTTCTGCGAGAGCACGACCAGGTCCGCGAGCTTGCCCGCGCTCAGCGTGCCGCGCTCGCGCTCCATGAAGTACTGGCGCGCGCCGTTCACGGTGAGCGCGCGCAGCGCGTGCTCGACGCCGACGCGCTGCTCGGCGCCGAGCACCTTCCCGCTGCGCGTCAGGCGGTTCGTCGTCGCCCAGAGTAGGCGGATCGCGTCGGGCGGCACGACCGGCGCGTCGTTGTGGATGGTGAACGCGATGCCGCGGTCGAGCGCCGAGCGCGTCGGGCTGATGCGCCGCGCGCGCACCGGACCCAGCGCGGAATCGCGGTGCCAGTCGCCCCAGTAGAACGAGTGCGCGCTGAAGAAGGACGGGACCATCCCGAGCGCCTTCATGCGATCGAGCTGGTCCTCGCGCAGCGTCTGCGCGTGGATCATCACGGTGCGGTGGTCCACGCCGGGGGCGAGCGCCACGGCCTTCGCCACCGCTTCGATCAGCATGTCCTCCGCCGCGTCGCCGTTGGCGTGGGCGATCACCGGGATGCCGGCGGGCAGGAAGCGCGCGAGCGCTGCGTCCACGAATTGTTGAGGGAACATCGGGTATCCGCGGTAGTCGGCGGGCTGGCCGGGCGGCGGCACGCGGTAGGGCTTGCTGAGGAACGCGGTCTTGCCCTGCGGCGAGCCGTCGAGCACGAGCTTCATGCCACCCCAGGCGACGCGATTGCGCAGCTCGCGCAGCGGCACCTCCGGCAGCGGCTGCGCCGGATCGCGCACCGCAGCGAAGTAGACGACGTCGAGCCGCGGCTTCCCCTCGCGCGCGAAGCGCTCCAGCGCCGCGATCTCGCCCGGGCCGCTCGCGCCGTCCTGCACGAGCGTGAAGCCGTTCGCGGCGTAGACGTCGAGCGCGCGCGCGAGCTGCGCGGGCGAGACGGGCGCGGCAAGCGGACTCTTCGCGAGCACGGCGAAGAGCGCGGCTTCCTCCATCACGCCGTCCGGTTCGTCGCTACCGTCGCGGCGGCGGAAGTGGCCTCCGGGCGGATCGGGCGTCGCGGCGCTCACGCCCGCGACGGCGAGCGCGGCGGAGTTGGCGACGGCCAGGTGCCCGGAGACGTGGAGGATCGCGATCGGCACGTCCCGCGAGACGGCGTCGAGGTCGTCGCGCGTTGGCTGGCGCTGCTCGGCGAGCAGCGAGTCGTCGTATCCCCAGCCCGCGATCCAGGCCCCCGGCGCGGGCGCCCTCGCCGCGAGGTGTGTGCGCAGCGCGTCCTGCAATGCGGCGACACTCGTCACGGCGCCGACCGGCGGCGACGACAGGTTCGCGTGGTCGACGAAGCCGGCGAGCATCGCCACGTGTCCGTGCGCGTCGACGAAGCCCGGCAGCAGCGCGCGCTCGCCCAGTTCGACGACGCGCGTCGCCGGCCCAGCGTGCGCGCGGCATGCGTCGCCCGCGTCGACGCACACGATGCGCTCGCCTCGCACCGCGAGCGAGCGCGCGCGCGGGAGCGCGGCTTCGAACGTGAGGACGTGGGCGCCGACGTAGACGATGTCGGCGGGCGTGCTCGGCGCGGAGGCGGGCCGCGGCACGGCGCGCTCGGCGGCGCATGCGACGAGCGAGGCAACGGCCAGCACGGCGGCGAGTCGGCAGCTCATTCCGCGTAGCGTGCCATACGCGCCGTCGACCGAGCGCGACCCGGGGCGCAGGTGGCGCGCAAAGCGACGCCCTTCGGAGCGCGCCCTCAGCTCACGCCGCGCAGCAGCGCGCGCAGCTCCGCGTGCGACCCCACCACCGCGTCGGCCTCGGGCAGGTTGCTCGCGTCGTCGTGGTGCGCGCTGATGCGCACGCTCGCCATCCCGAGCGCGCGCGCGCCGGCGATGTCCGTGCGGCGCAGGTCGCCGACGTGGACGGCGTGCCGCGGCTCCACGCCGAGCGGGTCCAGCGCAGCGCGAAAGGTGCGCGGGTCCGGCTTGGGGAAGCCCACTTCGTCCGAGAAGACCTGCACGTCGAGCAAGGACAGCAGGCCGAACGCGTCGAGATGGCGGCGCACCACGAAGCCCGGCGTCAGCCCGGTGTCGCAGACGAGCGCGCGGCGCAGGCCGGCGCGCGCCAGCCCCTCGAGCGTCTCGCGCGCTCCGGGCACCTCCGCCACGCGCCCCGAATGAGAGGATTGCTGGAAGTGAGAGACGAGGGACGCGAGCGCGGCGCCGTCCGGCGAGAGGCCGAGCGCGCCGAGGGCGGCGGGCGCGATCTCCGGCGATCCGGTCGAGACGCCGTCGCGCCACTGCGAAGAGTGCAGCGACCAACCCTGGTCGTAGGCAGCCGCTGCCTCGGCCTCTGAAGTCGGTCGGCCCAAGGCGATCGCCGCCTCGCGCACGGCGGCCACGCGCCGCGCGTGCGCGATCTCCCAATCCGCCTCGTAGATCAGCGTGCTCCAGCAATCGAAGGTCACCGCCGCGATGCGCTCCGCCGGCGGCCACGAGACGGCGGGACGGCGCCAGACCGCGGTGCGCGCCTCCACGGGAGCGAGCGCGCCCTCCAGCGAGGCGCTCGTCTCCACGCGGCAGCGTTCGTCGGGCGCCAATCCGTCCGCCGCCTCCCAGCGCGCGGCCACCTCCGCGTGCAACCAGCTCCAGCCGGGCTGCTCGGATCGCGCATCGCGTTCGGCCAGCCGCGCCCGCGTCGCTTCCGGCGATGCCACGCACTCCACGAACAGGAAGGGCGCTCCATTGCGGCGCGCGAGCGCCTGCGCGGCGCGGCGCTGCGGCGCGCGCGCGAAGCAGGCGTCGAGCACCACCGTGTGGCCGCGCGCGACGATCGGCTCCGCGCGGTGCACCAGCGCCGCGTAGACCTGCGCCTCGACGCCGGGCGCGAAGCGGCGCATCGCCTCCGCCTCGTGGATCACCGATGCGGGCGCGAGCAGCGCCGCGCGCTCCCGATCGGCCTCGACGTGCGCGGCCCCGAGCCGCCGCGCGAGCGCGCGGGCGAGCGTGGTCTTGCCGCTCGCGACGAGGCCGCCGATCGCGAGCACGCAGCGCAGCGGCTCGCGGGCGGCACGGTCGTCTGGCGCCGGGTGGGCGGGAGGCGTCATGGGCCGATTCTTCGCGCCGGGCGGCCGGCCGTCCACTGGTGGACGCGAGTCGCGCCGGGCGGAGTCGGCAGGCCACCGGCAGCCGGGGCGTAGGCCTCGCCGGCGCGCGCCGGCGAAGCTCGCCGGCCGTCGAATCCGCGAGCCGAATCGCGCGTTGGGTTGCGGTTGCCCGTGGTAAACCGAGCCGGCGCGGTGCAACAATCGTGCGTTTCCTTCAGGAGGATTCCATGGCTCAGCTGAAGGCCGGCTCGCGGCTCAAGAGCACGGTGTGCGACACGCAGGTGATGGTGATCGCGGCGCCGCCGGGCGACCTCGCCCTGACTTGCGGCGGCGCTCCGCTCGCCGAGGTGACGGCGCAGGTGGCGAAGGGCGAGATCAATCCGGACCACAAGGACGGGACGCAGATCGGCAAGCGCTACGTGAACGAGGACGGGAAGCTCGAGCTCTTGTGCACGAAGCCGGGGCAGGGCTCGCTGGCGCTGGGTGGCGCGAAACTCAAACTCAAGGAGGCGAAGGCGCTGCCTTCGTCGGACTAGCGGGAGTGGGGTGACGCGGGATTGAACAGCAGCGAGGTCGCGAGCGGGGCCGGGGGCACCGGCCTGCGGCGGCCATCTGTTCCTCCTCGGCCGGTGCCCCCGGCCTCGCTCGAGGGCGTCGTCCGAGTCACTCGTCCGAGGCGAAGGCAGCAGGAAAGAGGGAGTTCTCAGGGCGCGCGGCTGAGTGCTTGCGCGCTGGTCGATCGAGAGTTCCACGCGGCGCGCAGTCGCCGGGCCGCGAGCGAGGACGACGAGCAATGAACCTGATGATGCTGCTCGAAATGGCAGCGCAGGGGATGGGCGAGCGGGAGGCCGTCGTCTGCGACGGGGATCGCTTCACGTCGGCGCAGCTCTACGAGGCGGCGGGGCGGTTCTCGCGGCGGATTCGCGCCTCGGGCGCTGCGCACCTGTCGCTGCTCGACACTTCCAGCCCGGCGGTGCCGCTGTCGCTGTTCTCGGCGGCCTGGGCGGGCGTGCCCTTCGTGCCGCTGAACTACCGGCTAACCGGCGCGGAGCTCGACGCGCTGATCGAGCGCGTGAAGCCCGTGCTGATCGTCGCGGGCGACGAGCGCGCGGACGCGCTGCGCGGGCGCGAGGGTGTGCAAGTGATTCGGCGCAGCGAGCTGCTCGCCGAGGCGCGCAGCGGCGCGGCGTCGACGCCCGATCCCGACTGGTCGATGGAGCCCGAGGACATCGCGATCCTGCTCTTCACGAGCGGCACGACCGGCGCGCCCAAGGCCGCCGTGCTGCGCCACAAGCATCTCGTCTCCTACATCCTCGGCTCCGTCGAGTACATGGGCGCGAGCGACGCAGACGGCCTGCTCATGTCGGTGCCGCCGTATCACATCGCCGGAATGGCCTCGGTGCTCAGCTCGATCTACTCGGGCCGCAAGATCGTGCAGCTGCCCAACTTCACGCCCGGCGACTGGCTGCGCATCGCCGAGAAGGAGCGCATCACCAACGCGTTCGTGGTGCCGACCATGCTCGGCCGCATCGTCGACGAGATGGAGGCGCGCGGAGTCTCGCCGCCGAGCGCGCTGCGCGCGGTCGCGTATGGCGGCGGCAAGATGCCGCTGCCCGTGATCGAGCGGGCGATGAGCCTGTTCCCGCCGACGACCGACTTCACGAACGCCTACGGCCTCACCGAGACGAGCTCGACGATCGCGGTGCTCGGCCCCGACGACCATCGCGTCGCCGCGTTCAGCGACGACCCGCTGGTGAAGAAGCGCCTCGCGTCGGTCGGCAAGCCGCTGCCGTCCGTCGAAGTGCAGATCCGCGACCCCGAGGGTCGCGTGCTCGGCCCGAACGAGCGCGGCGAGATCTACGTGCGCGGCGAGCAGGTAGCCGGCGAGTACGTCGGCCGCGGCAGCCAGCTCGTGGACGGCGGCTGGTTTCCGACTCGCGACGGCGGTTACGTGGACGACGAGGGCTACCTGTTCCTCGAAGGCCGCACCGACGATGTGATCGTGCGCGGCGGCGAGAACATGTCGCCCGGCGAGATCGAGGATGTGCTGCTCGAGCATTCCGCCGTGGCCGACGCCGCCGTGGTCGGCGTGCCCGACGAGGAGTGGGGCGAGGCCGTCGCCGCGGCGATCGTGCTGAAGGAAGGCAAGAGCGCCAGTGCGAGCGAGCTGCAGGACTGGGTGAAAAAGCACCTGCGCTCGTCGCGCGTCCCGCAGCTCGTGCGCTTCGAGAGCGAGCTCCCCTACAACGAGACCGGGAAGCTGCTGCGCCGCAAAGTCCGGGAGTTCCTGAAGGACTGCTGAGAGGCTGAGAAGAAATCTCGCGCCTTAGCCCGCTGATGTCCATAATAGGC
>CAYWRY010000200.1:0-6214 GCA_964460485.1 uncultured Spirochaetales bacterium | reverse complement strand
TCGGCCTGTGGGGCGAGCACCGGCGCATCTACAGCTACGAGCTGTTCGACGAGCTGTGGAAGTATCAGTCGATCCGCCAGTTCGCGACGATCTCGCTGCTCGTCATGCTGATCGCGCAGGTCATCTTCATCTACAACTTCTTCAAGAGCATGAGCAGCGGCGCGGTCGCGAGCGAGAACCCGTACAACGCCAACACGCTCGAATGGCAGTGCCCGTCGCCGCCGCCCCACGGCAACTTCAAGGAGCTGCCGACCTGCTACCGCGGCCCCTACGAGTACAGCCATCCGGACCGCAAGGAAGACTTCTGGCCGCAAAACCAACCGGCCTGAGCGTGCTCGCCGGCGCAGCTTGCTGCTGACTAGGGAGACTCGAGAGCGATGACACCGATCGCAACGTCGCGCAGCACCGCGGGAGTGCCGACCGGCACGCTGGCGGTTTGGTGGCTGCTGGCTTCCGAGATCGTGATCTTCGGAGGCGTCCTCTGCTCGTACATCATGCACCGCCTCTCCCACGACTGGTGGGCGAAAGAAGCGGCGGCCACCAACGTCTACATCGGCCTGTTCAACACCTTCGTGCTGCTCAGCTCGAGCCTCTCGGCCGTGCTCGCCCACGCGGCCGCCGAGCGCGGCGACGGCAAGCTGGCCGCGCGTCGTCTCTGGTACACGATCGGCGGCGGCGGCGTGTTCTTGGTCGTCAAGGCCTACGAGTGGACCGTGGAGATCAGTCACGGAATGACGATCTCGTCGAGCAGCTTCTGGTCGTTCTACTACACGGCCGCCGGCATCCACGCGTCGCACGTGATCGCGGGCATGATCGTGATGATGTTCGTCGCCGCCGGCGCTGCGAAGGGCAAGTACCTGCACCGCGTCGAGAACGTCGGGATCTATTGGCACTTCGTCGACCTCGTCTGGATCTTCCTCTTCCCGCTCCTCTACATCGCGAAGTGAGGCGAGACATGTCGGATCACGCTCAGGCGGCGCACGGCGACCACGGCGACGCGGCCGCGCACGAGAAGCACTACGTGCGCGTTTGGGTGCTGCTGCTGGTGTTGCTGCTGATCAGCTTTGCCGGCCCGATCGTCGGCGGGCGGCTGCACGGCGCCGGCTCGATCACCGTCGCGACGGCGCGCGCGATCACGCTGATCACCGCCTTCGGCATCGCGGTCTACAAGGCCTGGCTGGTGGCGAAGAACTTCATGCACGTCACCGCGCAGCCCCGCTACGTGGTCTACATGCTCAGCACCGTGCTCGTGTTCATGCTGCTTTTCTACGCGGGCACGGCGCCGGACGTGATGGAGCACCAAGGCGCGAACTGGATGAAGGTGAACCCCGACGCGGGCCAGCCCGAGCGCGTGCTGAACCCGGCCGCGGCGCACCACTAGCCGCGCCTCAGCCTCTCCCCCGGAGGCAAGACATGCAGAGCCGAACCGGCGTTTCGCTGCGCGTCATCTCCGACCCGCGGCCGCAGCCCGCGATCCCCAGCGCCGTGCTCGGCATGGTGATGTTCGTGTTCAGCGAGGCGATGCTCTTCGCCGGGCTGATCAGCGCGTTCTCGATCGCGCGCGCGGGCTCGCTCCTGGGCTGGCCGCCGCCCGGGCAGCCGCGCCTCCCGGCCGAGGAGACCGCGATCAACACGCTCGCGCTGCTCGCCTCGGGCGCCGTGCTCTGGTGGGCGGGGCGCGCCCACGCCCGCGAGCAGCGCAGCGCGTCGCGGCCGATGCTCGCGGCGCTCGCCCTCGCCGCGTTCTTCGTGCTCTTCCAGGGCTGGGAGTGGACCCAGCTGCTCGCCCAGGGGCTCACCCTCACCTCGAGCCAGCACGGCAGCTTCTTCTACCTGATCATCGGCATCCACGCGCTGCACTGCGTGGCCGCGATCCTGTCGCTCGGCTGGGCCTACCGCAGGCTGGCGACGGGCGTGCTTGCCGCGAGCACCTTCCAGGCCGTGCGCGTGTTCTGGTACTTCGTCGTCGGCCTCTGGCCGATCCTCTACTGGCGGGTTTACTTCTGAGCATGGGCAAGGCCTCCACCAAGCTCGCGCTCTTCCTGGCCGCTCAGGGCGCGCAGCCCGCGCTCGCCTGCGCCGTCTGCTTCTCCGGACGCGACGAGAGCCGCGTTGCCTATCTGCTGACGACGATCTTCATGACCTCGCTGCCGATCCTGGCGCTGGGCGCCCTCGTCTGGTGGGTCGTGCGGAAGGCGCAGCAGGTCGACTCGAAGCCGCGTTGAAGGGCGCCCCGCCGCGCTCGCCGCGGCGCTACGGCTTCTTCTTCCAGCCGCTGCCGTCGTTCACGAAAGTGCCGGCGGGCAGGCTCGCGATCAGCTTCTGGCCCGCCAGGGCGGCCACCGCCTCGACCGGCGCGCCGTTGCGCTTCGCGATCTCCTCGTAGTGTGCGCGGCGCTTCGCGTTCACGTCCTCCACGAGCTGCCTCACGTCGGCGGGCGCGTTCTCCTCGACCGCGGCGACGTAGCCGTCGGAGCGCTCGCCGACGGCACCCTTCGCGCGCGCCTCGTCCAGGCTCTGCGCCAGCGCGGGCAGCGCGAGCGCGAGCAAGAGCGCGATCAGCCATGCGTGCTTCGTCTTCGTCATGTCGTTCTCCCCGATGCGAGAGGAAGCGGCGGCTCGGCGCGCTTCAGAAGATCCCCGGCTCCGCCTCGAACAGGTCATCGAGCTCCTTGTCCACCTTGATGCGGATCTCGTGCTCGATCTTGATGTTCAGGTTGATCGTGATCGGCTCCTCGGCCTTCACGTTCACGTTGTGCGTGCAGCCCGCGGCCAGCAGGCCCGCCAGCGCGATCGCGCCCCCCAGACGTCTCATGGCTTCTCCTTGCCCATGGCTCTCTGCACTTGCTCCTCGATCTGCTCGGGAACGCCCGTCGCAACGGAGGCCGCGCGCAGCAAGCTGGCGAGCGGCAAGTCGACGTTCACGTTGAGTACGACGGGTCGTCCCTGCTGAAACTTCGGGTTCTTCCCCCGCAGGTGCAGCTTGGCTTCGACTCTATCGGCGAGGTCTCCGTTCATCGTGAGCGTCAGCTCGTCGTAGTGAAAGTCCTCGAGCGCTCCGAGCAGCGGCGCCAGCGCCGGCTGCGTGCGGGCCAGCCTCGCGGCCCCTTCGCCCGACGTGAAGCGGATCACGCCCGTCTCGGTCGCCTTCAGCTCGGCGCCGCGCACGAGCATCTCGTCGCCGCGCTGCACGATCGGGGCGACGCCGCCCAGCACGCCGTTCCCGGCGAGGCCCTCGAAGTCGAGCGCGGCGAGCAGCTGCTCCACCGAGACGCCGTCGACCTGCAGGGCGAGCGTGCGCTCGCTGGCTTCGAACGGGATCGGGCCCGCGAAGCTCAGCGTCCCGCCCGCGAAGCCCCACTCGCCGCGCTCCGCTCGCAGCACGCCGTCTGGCGTCAGCTGGAACTTCAACGTTCCCGCGCCGAGCGGGAGGCCGGCGTCGACCGACTGCATCCACACCGTCTGGCCGGGCGGCGTTTCGAGCGGGTCGAGGTCGGTCGCGGTGACGACCCCCATCAGGCCGCGAATCGTGCCCCACTCGGTGACCACGTCCGCACCGTTCAGTGCGATCACAGAGCTGGCGCCAAAGCGGTCGCCTGCGAGGGACGCGAGCGCCTCGAGCCCGACCTTCCCCCGCATCGCCTGGATCGCGCTCAGCCACGGGAACACGCGCGCGGGCTGCCGCGTCTTCGGCGAGACGTCCGTCTCCGGCAGCGCGATCTTCAGCTCGAGCTGTCCGCTCTCCGGCCGCAGCGTCCCGTCGAGGGCGAACGCGAGTCCGTCGCCGGGCGTGGCCGCCGTGCCCTGCAGCAAGACGCGCTCGACGCCCCCGGAGAGCTTCACCGCCACGCGCAGCGGCGCTACGAGCGCGGGCTGGGAAAGCTCGATCACCTGCTTCGCGCGGATGTCGCCGGAGAGCCGTTCGCCGTCGAGCGTCACGTCCGCCGTCAGGCCGACGATGCGCGCGAGCTCCGGCGCGAGCGCCTGCTGCGCCTCGACGTGCAGCGTCGCGGCGCCGCTTTCGAGATCGTAGGAGCCGCGGAGCGCCGCGCGCGGGGCACGCACGAGGTCGGGCAGCTCCACGTCCTCGAGCGCCGCTTGGGTCTCGATCCGCTGCGCGCGCAGAGTCGCCTCGCCCGCGACGCGCACCGACGTGCCGAAGCCTTCGAGTCGCACACCCACGGCGGAGTACGTGCCTTCGGCGGCGAGGCCCTTCGCGTCGCTGCGCAGCCGCGCGCTGGCGAGTGCGCTCGCGAGCTCCGCCACGTCCTCCGCCGCCACGCCGCTCGCCGCGACCGAAAGCTCCGCGTCGATCGCGCCCGCCGCGTCGCGCGTCGCGCCGCCGTTCACGCGGACCGGCTCCGACGCGCTCACGGACAGCGCGCGCGCGTCCGGCTCCACGCTGCCCGAGAAGTCGGCCCGCAGAGCGGCCAGCGTTCCCTGCGCCCGCAGGAGTCCCTCGGCGCTTCCCCAGGGCGTGACGCCCGCGACCGTGCCGATCGCAGCGACCTCTTGGGTGTCCCGCTGCAGCGTCGCGCCGCCGCCGAAGTCGAGGGCGCCCTGGGGCGACTCGCCGTGGAGCACGAGCTCGGCGCGCACGAGCTCGCCCTCGGGCCGCGCGCTGCCGCTCGCGGTCAGCCGCAGCGCGCCCTGCGGCGACTCGAGCGTCGCCTGCGCATCTTCCAGGCTCGCCTCGAGAAAGGGCAGCGCGAGCGGCGCGCCCACGGCGTCCGGCTCGCCGCTCGCGAGCAGCGCGTCCAGCGCGCCGAGGTGCACGCCCGCTTCGTCGACCCGCGCGCGCACGCGCAGGCCGCGCAGCGCAACGCCCTCGAGGCGCCCCGCGCGCAATCCCTCCCACGACCAGGAGGCGCTCGCGTGTGCGAGCGCGAGGTCGGGCGCCTCCGCCGCGCCGAGCCTCACGTCCGCGATCTCCGCGCCGCGCAGATCGAGGCGCGAGACGCGCAGCTCCGCCGCCACGCCGCGCGCGCGCAGCTCGCGCACGGCCAGCCACTCGGCCACGGCGCAGCGCTGCCACCAAGCGAGGCCGGCAGTGGACGCGAGCGCTGCCGAGGCGCCGAGCCCCGCGAACGCGGCGATGCGTGCGCGGCGCGACGGCACCCGCGCGCTACCCGACCACGTTCACGAGGCGACCGGCGATCACGATCACCTTCTTGGGTGCGCGGCCCGCGAGGTGCTTCTGCACGTTCGGCGCGGCGAGGGCCGCCGTGCGGACCGCCTCCTCGCTCGCGTCGGCGGCGACCTCGATCTGGTCGCGCAGCTTGCCGTTCACCTGCACGCCCAGCTGGATCGTGTCGGCGACCAGCAGCTTCGCGTCGGCGCTCGGCCACTCCGCGAGCGCCACCTCGCGGTCGTTGCCCAGCCGCGCCCACAGCTCCTCGGCGAGGTGCGGAGCGAACGGCGAGAGCATGCGCAGGAACGCTTCGGCCCCTTCGCGCGGCAGCGGCGCCTCCTTCGCGATGTCGCGCGCCCACACCATCAGCTTGGCGATCGCGGTGTTGGGCTGCACCGCCTCCATGTCGGCCGTGACGCCCGCGATCGTCTGTGCGGTGAGACGCGCCTGCTCCCGCGTGCCCATGCCCGGCACGAGCGCGCGCGTCGGCTCGCCCGCGGCGTCCTCGTCCACGAACAGGCGCCACGCGCGCTGCAGGAAGCGGAAGCAGCCGGGGATCCCGTCCGTGGACCACGGCGCGCCCTTCTCGAGCGGCCCCATGAACAGCTCGTAGAGCCGCATCGAGTCCGCGCCGAACTCGGCGATCACGTCGTCGGGCGAGACCACGTTGCCACGGCTCTTCGACATCTTCTCGATCACTTCCTCGAGCGGCAGGTCGTCGAGCACGGGGTGGAGCGGCGTACCGTCGGCGGCTCGGCGCACGTCCTGCGCCTTCACCCAGCGCTCCTTCACTTCCCCGCCGGTCGCGACCGCGATCGCCCGCTCTCCGTCGACGCGCACGGCGGAAGCGGGGAAGACGCGCGGCTTCGCGCTCGGGTCGTCGCTCAGGTTGTCGTCGTAGTAGCGGTAGCTGTGGCCGAGGATCATCCCCGGGTTCAGCAGCTTCGCGAACGGCTCCTTGGTGTGAACGAGCCCGCAGTCGTAGAGCACCTTGTGCCAGAAGCGCGAGTACAGCAGGTGGAGCACCGCGTGCTCGGCGCCGCCGACGTAGAGGTCGACCGGCATCCAGTAGCGCTCGGCCTC
>CAYWRY010000199.1:0-6218 GCA_964460485.1 uncultured Spirochaetales bacterium | reverse complement strand
CGCTAGCCGCGCGCGTGCAGTTTGAGCACGCCCAGCCCCTGGCGCTCGGCCTCGCGCTCGTCGCCGCGCTGGTGAGCGTCGGGCTGCCGCGCGGGCCCGAGCGCGCAGCGCGGCTGCGCGGCGTGCTGCCCGCGGCGGGGCTGGCGCTCGCGCTGTTGGCGGCGCCGCTGCTCGTGCCGCCTGCGCCGCTGCGCGTCGCCGGCTTCGAAGTCGAGACGCACGCGCACAGCGTGCGCGCGGTGGTCCGCGTCGCCGCCCCGGTACCCGTGCCGGTGGACGTGACGCTCCAGTGGCAGCGCGGGCGCGCGTTGCTGCGCGCCTCGCGCGGCGTCTCGATCACCGCCCACGGCGGCGGCTTCCGCGTGTGGGACGACCTCTCCCTGGCGCGCCTCGAGCTCGGCGCAGACGAGCGCGGCCCGGTGCGCATCGAGGTGCGCACCGCGACCGGGCAGCTCGTCGGGCGCCGCGCGCTGCCCAGCGGGATTGGCGCGCGGGCGGGGGCGCCGCGCGGCTAGCGGCGCCGCGCGCGGCGTATCATCGCGGCATGGCACACGACCTCACACAGCCGAGCGATCCCGCGCTCGCGCCCGGCGCCGCGCGCTGCCCTGGCCCGTCCACGCGCGACATCATCCTGGGCGACGGCGACGCGCCGCCGCCGGCGCTGCTGGCCGAGTCCTACGAGTTCCTCGGCGACGCGGACATCCCCTACGAGCGCTACACGTCGCGCGCCTTCTTCGAGCGCGAGCTCGAGCGGATGTGGTCGCGCACCTGGCAGTGGGCCTGCCGCGAGGAGCACCTCCCGCGCGTCGGCGATTACGTGGTCTACGACGTCGGCCCCTACTCGTTCATCGTGGTGCGCTCGGCGCCCGGCGAGATCAAGGCGTTCGTGAACGCTTGCCCGCATCGCGGCATCCAGTGGAAGGCGCCCGGCGAGAGCGGAAACGCCGGCTCGTTCTTCCGCTGCCCGTTTCACGGCATGAGCTGGCATCTCGACGGGCGGCTGCGCGAGATCCCCTGCCGCTGGGACTTTCCGCACGTCGACGACTCGCGCTTTCGCCCCGACGAGGTGCGCGTCGAGACCTGGGGCGGCTTCGTCTTCGTGAACCCGGATCCGAACGCGCGCCCGCTGCGCGAGTTCCTGGGCGTGCTGCCCGATCACTTCGCCGCCTGGCCGCTCGAGCGCCGTTACGTGGCGCTGCACGTGCAGAAGACGCTTCCCGCGAACTGGAAGATGGCGATGGAGGCGTTCCTCGAGGCGTACCACGTGCTCGCCACCCATCCCGAGGGCCTGAAGACCGCGGGCGACGCGAACGCGCAGTACGACGTGTGGGGCGACAACGTCTCGCGCTTCGTGCACACGCTCGCCTACCCGAGCCCGCACCTGCGTCATCCGCCGTCGCAGGAGCAGATCGCGCGGATGATGGGCGCCTGGGACGACGCGAGCTCTCCGGCGCGACTCGCGGCCGGCGACACCGCGCGGCAGCTGGTGGCGGCGAAGCTGCGCCGCGAGCTCGGCGCGCGCTACGGCGTCGACCTCTCGCGCGTGAGCGCGAGCGAGATGCTCGACTCCATCGAGTACTGGCTGTTCCCCAACATGTGCCTCTTCCCCGGCGTCTCGCTGCCGATGATCTACCGCTTCCGTCCGAATGGCGGCGACGTCGACACGTGCCTGCACGAGATCTTGTTCCTCGCGCCCATTCCGGCGAGCGGCGAGCGCCCGCCGCCGGCGCCGATCGTGAAGCTCGGGATCGACGACTCGTACACGAGCGTGCCCGGCTTCGACCGGGGTCTCGCCTACATCTACGACCAGGACACGGCGAACTTGCGCCGCCAGCGCGACGGCGTGAAGGCGTCGCGCAAACGCGGCCAGACGCTCGGCAACTATCAGGAGGTTCGCATCCGCCGCCTGCACCTCACCCTCGACAACGTGATGCGCGCACCGTGAGCGACGCGGCGCTCGCCTCGCTCGCGGCCAAGTCGGCGATCGCCGAGCTGTCGGCGCGCTACATGCGCGGCCTCGACCGCCTCGATCGCGAGGCGCTGGCCGGCGTGTTCCATCCCGACGCGCGCGTGAACTACGGCTTCTTCCAGGGCGCGGCGCGCGATTTCGTCGACTTCGCGCTGCGCACGCTGGCGTACCATCGCGCAAACCAGCACCTGATCGGGCAAATCCTGATCGAGCTCGACGGCGCGCGCGCCACCGGCGAGGTTTACTTCCAGGCGTTTCACCGCGTCGTCGAGAACGGCGCGGAACAGGATCTCTTCATCGCCGGCCGCTACCTGGATCGCTACGAGCTGCGCGAGGGCGCCTGGAAGATCGCCTTCCGCGCCGAGGTGAACGACTGGGCGCGCACCGAGCCGGCAGCCGACGGATTCTTCCGCGCCACGCCGACGAGCCTGCGCGGCGGTCGCATGCCCGACGACTGGTCGTACCGCCGCGGAGATCTCGAGCGCTAGGAGGCGAGCGCGCCGCGTCTTCGCGAGCGGCCGGCGGGAGCGTTGACTATCGGTGCGATGCCGCGGCCAAGGCCCAGCGAGAAGCGGCCGCCCGTGAGCTTGTGCATGGTCATCGCGTAGGCGGCGGTGACGAGCGGGTGCCGCGCGTTGTGGTTCATTGCCGCGGTCGCGATGCCGATCTCGCTCGAGACGGCGCCCACCGCGCCTGCGAGCGTCGCGGCCGGGTTCGACACGGCGGCGGCGCGTTGGCGTACGCTCGCGTCTCGGAAGCGAAGGAGCGCGCGATGATCCTCGACCGACTCGATCCCACGACCGCGGAGTTTGCGCAGGGCACGGGCTGGGAGCTCAAGCCCGAGGGCGCCTGCCGCGCAGAAGCGTGCATCCCGCTGCCCGCGAGCGCGCGGCCGGCGGGCGGGCGCGTGAACGTTCCGGCGGTCGCGGATGCGCTCGGCATGGCGCTCGTCCACGACGCGGCGCACGGGCTCTGGGCGCTCGGCCCCGTGTCCGGTGGGAGAGCGCTCGTCACCGCGCAAGCGCCCGAGCTCACGCTGCCGACGCGCGACGGCAACCCCTTCCGCCTCGGGTCGCTGCGCGGCACCAAGGTGTTCATGTGCTCGTGGGCGAGCTGGTGAGGCTGCCGCATGGATCTGCCCGTGTGGCAGACGGTGCGTGAAGAGCTGCGGCCGTTGGGCGTCGAGATCGTGTCGGTGGCGATGGACACGAACGTCGAGGCCGCCTACCCGTGGATCGACGCGGCGAAGACGAGTTACCCGCAGCTGCTCGACCCCGAGCACTCGCTCGGCGCCAAGCTCGGCATCATCAACGTGCCGATGAGCGTGTGGATCGACGAAGGGGGCACGCTCGTCCGCCCCGCCGAGCCGGCCTTCGCGCCCCGCGCGCGGGGCTACGGCGACGTCGAGCTCCCGCCCGACACGCCGCCGCGCATGCGCGAAATGCTGGCGGAGGCGTCGAAGCTCGAGATCGACTTCGAGCTGACCGCCAACATGCTGCGCGACTGGGCGCGCAAGGGGAGCGCGAGCCAGTACGCGCTCGCGCCCAACGAGGTGATCGAGCGCTCCGCGCCGCGCCCGAAGTCGGTGTCGGAGGCCGCCGCCAGCTTCGAGCTGGGCCAGCACCTCCACCGCACCGGCCGCGAAGCCGCCGCACGCCCGTTCTTCCGGCGAGCGCACCGCCTCCAGCCCGAGAACTGGACCTACAAGCGCCAGGCGTGGTCGATGGTGGACGCACTGCAGGGCCCGACCGAGCACTACGACAGCGACTGGCTCAGCGACGTGCGGAAGATCGGCGCGAAGAACTACTACGCAAAGGTAAAGGCGTGAGACGGCGGGCGCGCGTACCGCTTCCGCGCGCCCTCGCCATCGTGGCCCGACCCGCCTGCGCCTCGCCCGCGACGCACGCCAACCGCGTTGCGGCGGACGAGGAGGAGCGACCGGGGCCCCGAACTCGCGCTTCTAACCCAGCCGATACACCCGCGCCGCCGTGTCGTGGAACAGCGCGCTCTTCTCCGCCTCGCTGCAGCCCGCGGCGATGCGCTTGAAGCTGTTCCACAACACCTGATAGCTGCACGACACGCGGTCCATGGGAAAGTTGCTCTCGAACATGCAGCGCGCGGCGCCGAAGCGCTCGATCGCGTGGGCGTACCAGGGGCGCGTCGCTTCCGCGATCTCGGCGGAGCCGGGCGGCGCGGAGCGCTCGTCGTAGCCCCAGCCGTTGATGGCCATCAGCAGGCCGCCCAGCTTCGCGACGACGTTCTCGCAGCGAGCGAGCTCGTCCACGTCTCTCTTCCACTGGGCGAAGATCTCGGCGCGCTTGCCGGCGTAGGGGCCGATGCCGAGCGGGCCGCCGAAGTGGTCGAGCACGATCGTCACGTCCGAGAAAGCGCGCGCGAGGTCGGTCAGCTCCGGGATCTGGTGGTGATAGAGCCATGCGTCGAAGCTGAGGCCGCGCTTCGCCAGCTCGGCGAAGCCGCGGCGGAAGCCGGCGTCGCCGAGCAGGCCGGGCGGCGGCGCGGTGTGGGAACGGCGGATCTCCGGGTTGGGATCGAATGCGCTCGCGTGGCGAATGCCGCGGAAGCGGTTCGGGCTCGCGGCGATGTGCGCGTCGAGCAGGCGCGGCACGTCGGGGCCGCGGGTGAGATCCGCGCGGCTCACGATGCCGGCGCACGCGCGCACTTCGCCGTAGTGCCCGCTCGCGCTCATCGCGGCGACGCCTTGCACGAACTCGGTCTCGCCCACCCAGCGCAGCGCCTCGTCGCCTTCCGCGCGGTAGAACGCTGCGCACTCGACGAACACGGTCGAGACCACGCGGTGCCCGCCGAAGTCCGCGAGCAGCTCGTGCAGCAGGTAGCGCTCGCCGTGGCTGGGCCGGTCCCAGAGGTGGTGGTGCGGGTCGCAGATCGGGCGCTGCGGCTCGAGCACGTCCTCGCGGTGCTGCGCGAGCCAGGTGAGATCGCCGGGCATGGGGGGTCCTCCGAGCGAATACGTTCAGGAGTCGGCCGCCAAGGGCGTCCGACACGATCTCGAGGTTGCGTAGGCGGCGTACCCGACGCGGGAATCGGCAGAGCCTTCAGGTCTTCGACCACACTCCGGTAGGCTCCGGGCCAGTCGAGGTCCTCCGCTCGTGCGAGCGCAAGGTCGATCTCCTGGACGAGGTCGGGGCCGTATGAGTCTTTGAGGTGACGCCAGAGGATACGGCCGACCGGGTGGTGGATGTTGACCACCGCGCTGCGACGCGCGATCTCCCAGTCGCGCTCCTTCGCGTACCCGGTTCGATACGCGTAAACATCTCATCCGCGTCGATCACATACATCTCGAGCAGCGCCCAAAGCTGAGTGATCTGGTCGGCATTCAGCTCCGAAGGGCGAAGCAGCGCGGTCGCGAGAGCTGAATGTGCGGTTTCGCCGAACATCGCCACCGCCGCCGTTCGCGTGCCGTCGAAGCGGCCAGACAACTGCTGAAGCCGAATCTCGTCGGCACTTTGCTTGATCTGCGTCGCGAGTAGGACGAAGCCCGCGGCCACGCCGAGATTCGAGACCAGCGTCAACCACTTGTTCGGCGCATCGACCGTGAACTGCCCGTGCGGCTCCTTCGTTTGATCGGCGCCCCTCTCGCTCGCTGCCGCGCGGGCTCGCGTGCCTCGTCGTGGTGCAGGCGCGCCCCTAATCAGCCCGATTGGGGTCGTCTCGACGAGAAACGCCATCAATACGACCTGGGGGTTGCGTGAACGCCTCCGCGCGTCCGCGAGTCGATGGGCGAAAGTCGCCCGCCCCCTGAGAACTCGCCGCAGGAACCCACGGAAGCTGCACCCCAACCTGCGGCTGCGCATCGGCGTGCACCTCGGCCAGATGCGTGCGCGGCGCGATCGCCGCGATCGGTGTCGCGAACCGAACGGCGACCTTCGGGTTGCCTCCCGACCCGCGACCCGAGTCGCAATCTGAGCTCCGAGTCCTCACGGGCGACGCTCGTCGGGACAGGCCATTCCGAGGGTGTCCGCGACGGCCTACAATCCGCTCGCGTTTGAACGTGTTCAAGGAGAATCGCGATGCCTCGCGAAGACTTGATCCGCATGGCGAAGCACATGGTGGCCTGCACGGCGGCCGACCGCGTCGAGCAGGCGCCCGACGTGATGCGCATTCCCGCGCGTCACTACCTGGACGAGGAGCGCGCCAAGCTCGAAAAGGAGAGGCTCTTCAAGCGCCTGCCGCTCATGCTGGCGGCGTCCTGCGAGCTGCCGAAGGCGGG
>CAYWRY010000198.1:0-6238 GCA_964460485.1 uncultured Spirochaetales bacterium | reverse complement strand
CGAAGGGCGTCACCTACCGCATCGACGACGGGATCTACTTCGACGTCACGAAGTTTCCGCGCTACGCGGAGCTCGGGCAGCAGGACCTCACCGCGCAGCACGGCGCGAGCCGCATCGCCGACGTGCCGGGCAAGCGCAACCCCGCCGACTTCGCGCTCTGGAAGTTCGCCGCGGCGGGCGTGAAGCGGCAGCAGGAGTGGGATTCGCCGTGGGGCCGCGGCTTCCCCGGCTGGCACATCGAGTGCTCGGCGATGAGCACGGCGTACCTCGGCACGACCTTCGACATCCACACCGGCGGCATCGACCACCTCACGGTGCATCACCCCAACGAGATCGCGCAGAGCGAGACTGCCCTCGGCGTGCATCCGTGGGTGCGGACGTGGATGCACAACGACTTCCTCGACTTCCACGGCCAGAAGATGTCGAAGTCGAAGGGCACCGTGTACCTGCTCCAGGACCTGATCGATCAGGGGTTCCTCGCGCTCTCGTTCCGGTTCTTCTGCCTGCAGGCGCACTACCGGAAGCAGCAGAGCTTCACCGACGACGCGATGGCCGCCGCGGACCGCGGCTACCGGCGGCTGCTCGCCGCCACCGCCGAAGCCCGCGCTGCCACCGGCGCAGCCGGCGAAGCGCGCGTCGCGCCCTGGCGCGCGCGCTTCCGCGAGGCGGTGCGAGACGACCTGAACGCGCCGCGCGCGCTCGCCGAGACGATCGAGATGCTGCGCGCGCCGGAGCTCGCTCCCGCCGACCAGCGCGCCTTGCTCGCCGAGTTCGACGCGTGGCTCGGCCTCGACCTGCTGAGCGCCGAGGTCCCGGCCGACGCGAGCGAGAGCGACCCGCGCATCGACGCGCTCCTCGCCGCGCGCGAGGCCGCACGCAAGCGCCGCGATTTCGCCGCCTCCGACCGCATTCGCGACCTCCTCGCCGCCGAGGGCGTGACGATCGTGGACACGCCGCAAGGGCCGCGCTGGAAGCGCGGCCCGCGCAGCGCGCCGTGAGGCGCGCGAAGCTCGATCCGCCAGGGCCGCGCTGGAAGCGCGGCCCGCGCAGCGCGCCGTGAGGCGCGCGAAGCTCGATCCGCCAGGGCCGCGCTGGAAGCGCGGCCGACCGGGCTGACTCCGCGAGGCTTCGCCTCGCTGCGCGCTTCGCTTGTCAGCGCGCCTTCAGGCGGGAAGCCGTTTGACTCCGCCCGCTGCGGAGTCTGATTCGTCGGCCTACGTTCGGACGCACAGTCCGAACCCGGCGCAAGGGTCGGAACGGCCGAGGAGCCCCCCATGAGCACGAGCAATGCCCGCTACACGCTGATCTCGTCCGACACCCACGCCGGCGCGAGCGTCGAGGGCTACAAGCGGTATCTCGACGCGAAGCACCAGGCGATCTTCGACGAGTGGCGCGGCACTTACCGCAACCCGCAGCAACAGCACATCGGTTCGAAGAAGCATAAGAATTGGGACGACGCCGAGCGCATGCGCGACCTCGAGAGCGAGGGCGTCGTCGGCGAGGTGATCTTCCCGAACACCGTCCCGCCGTTCTTCAAGACCAGCGTGCTGATCTGCGGCAATCCCTCGCGCGAGGACTACCCGCTGCGCTGGGAGGGCGTGAAGGCGCACAACCGCTGGCTCGCGGACTGGTGCAAGGAGTACCCCGACCAGCGCGCCGGGATCGGCGTCATCTACCTGAACGACATCGACGCCGCGATCGAGGAGGTGAAGTGGGTCGCGAAGTCGGGCCTGCGCGGCGGCATCCTGCTGCCCCACGTCCCTCCCGACTGCACGCACCTCGCGCCGCTCTACGCGCCGGAGATGGATCGCTTCTGGGCCGTGTGCCAAGACCTGGACGTCGTGCTCAACCATCACGGCGGCACCGGCTCGCCCGAGTACGGCCCGTGGAAGATCTCGCTGCCGATCCGCCTGCTCGAGACGGGCTTCTACTCGACGCGCTCCTATCCGCACATGCTGATGAGCGGCGTGTTCGAGCGCTTCCCGAAGCTCAAGTACATCGTCACCGAGTCGGGCTGCGCGTGGGTGCCGAGCATGCTGAAGAATCTCGACGCGATCTGGGCGCGCGTGCGCAGCGGAGCCGTCGGCGAGTTCGAGTTCGCGGAGGGCGCGATGCCGCCGCATCCGCCGAGCCACTACGCGAAAGTCAACTGCTACTACGGCGCGTCTGCGCCGTCGCGCGGCGAGCTGGCCGGCCGGCACGAGATCGGCCTCGACCACATCTGCTGGGGCAACGACTACCCGCACTACGAAGGCACCTTCCCCAACAACCGCAAGTCGCTGCGCCACACCATGCACGACATGCCGGACCACGAGCGCCGGCTGATCCTCGGCGAGAACGCGGCCAAGCTCTACAAGTTCGACCTCGCGAAGCTCAAGCCGCTCGTCGAGCGCTGCGGCCCCACGCCCGAGGAGATCTCGCTGCCGCTCGGGCCGGCGGAGATCCCGCAGAACGTGCACACCAACGCGTTCCGCTAGAGCGGGGCGGCCCGCGCCGCGCTGCTGACGGTTCCCGGCGCGTCGCCTCGCGGCCTGCGGCTACGCTCGGGCGCGATGTCCGACCGCTTCAAGCTCGTCTCGGAGTTCGCGCCCCAGGGAGACCAGCCGCGCGCGATCGGGGAGCTGGTCGAGGGCATCCAGCGCGGCGCCGCTCACCAGACGCTGCTCGGCGTCACCGGCAGCGGGAAGTCCTTCACGATGGCCTGCGTGGTGGAGGCGCTGAACCGGCCGGCGCTGGTGATGGCGCCCAACAAGACGCTCGCCGCGCAGCTCTACGCCGAGTTCAAACAGCTCTTCCCCGAGAACGCCGTCGAGTACTTCGTCTCCTATTACGACTACTACCAGCCCGAGGCCTACATCCCCTCGAGCGACACGTACATCGAGAAGGACTCGTCGATCAACGACGAGATCGACAAGCTGCGCCACTCGGCGACGCACTCGCTGCTGACGCGGCGCGACGTGCTGGTGGTCGCCAGCGTCTCGTGCATTTACGGCCTCGGCTCGCCCGAGACCTACGGCTCGATGCACGCCTTCATCGAGCTGGGCCAGCGCATCGAGCGCGACGACCTCTTGCGCCGGCTCGTGGACATGCTCTACACGCGCAACGATCACGACTTCCAGCGCGGCACGTTCCGCGTGCGCGGCGACGTGATCGAGGTGATCCCGCAGTACGAGAGCGAGCGCGCGGTGCGCATCGAGCTGTGGGGCAACGAGGTCGAATCGATCGCGGAGATCGACCCGCTGCGCGGCAAGGTCCTCGGCCGCCCGAAGCGCGCGATGATCTACCCGGCGAGCCACTACGTCTCGACCCAGGAGCGCATCCAGCAGGCGATCGCCGGCATTCGCGACGAGCTGGCCGAGCGCCTCCAGCACTTCCGAAAGGAGGGCAAGCTGCTCGAGGCGCAGCGGCTCGAGCAGCGCACCATGTTCGACCTCGAGTCGCTGGCCGAGCTGGGCTTCTGCCCCGGGGTCGAGAACTACTCGCGCTGGCTCGACGGCCGCAGCCCGGGCCAGACGCCCTACACGCTCTACGACTACTTCCCCGACGACGGGCTGGTGTTCCTCGACGAGTGCCACGTCTCGGTGCCGCAGATCGGCGCGATGTTTCGCGGCGATCGCGCGCGCAAGGAGACGCTGGTCGAATACGGCTTCCGGCTGCCGAGCGCGCTAGACAATCGCCCGCTGCGCTTCGAGGAGTGGGAGCAGCGCGCGCGGACGCGCATCTACGTTTCCGCGACGCCCGCCGAGTACGAGCTCACGAAATCCCAGGGCGTGGTGGTCGAGCAGATCATCCGGCCGACCGGCCTGGTCGACCCTCGGGTCGAGGTGCGCAAGGCGGCGGGACAGGTGGACGACCTGCTCGGCGAGATCCGTGCACGCGTCGCGAAGGGCGACCGCGTGCTGGTCACCGTGCTGACGAAGCGGATGGCCGAGCAGCTCACCGAGTACTACGCCGAGCACGCCGTCAGGGTCCGCTACCTGCACAGCGACATCCAGACGATCGAGCGCACCGAGATCATCCGCGAGCTGCGCGAGGGCGCGTTCGACGTGCTGGTCGGCATCAACCTGCTGCGCGAGGGCCTCGACATCCCCGAGGTGTCGCTGGTCGCGATCCTCGACGCCGACAAGGAGGGCTTCCTGCGCTCCACGCGCTCGCTGATCCAGACGATCGGCCGCGCGGCGCGCAACCTCGACGGCACCGTGATCCTGTACGCGGATCGCGAGACCGAGTCGATCCGCGAGACGCTCGCGGAGACGAATCGGCGCCGCGAGCTCCAGCTCGCCTACAACGCCGAGCACGGCATCACGCCGAAGAGCGTGGTGAAGAAGATCGCCTCGCTGCGCGACTCGATCTGGGAGCAGGACTACGTCACGGTGCCGACGCGCGAGGAGAGGCGAAAGCGCGAGGCAGACGTGCCGTGGCACGAGCTGCCGCTCCTGATCGCGGCGCTGCGCAAGGAGATGAAGGAGGCGGCGGGGAAGCTCGAGTACGAGCGGGCGGCGGAGATCAGGGATCGGATCAAGAAGCTGGAGGCGGAGAGGCTGGCTCGTACGTGAGGGAGGGGCGTGTGCGGTGTCCGCAGCCGCGGCGGGGCCGGGGGCGCCTGGCCGGCGGGCGGGGGCTCGCTTCGCTCACCCGCTTGGCCGCGATGATGGTTGCCGTGCTGGGTGCGAGTCCGACGCAGTGTTTGGGTGCCGTGCGCGCGGCCTGCGACCTGGGGTTCGCTCCGCGACCCCCGCCCGCCCGCCAGGCGCCCCCGGCCCCGCCGCGGCTGCTCGTGCTCGGCTCGCCCTCGCGCTTCGTCGGGGTGGGAGGGGCGCGGGCCGGCGCGCCTTCGAGGCGCGCCTCCCGCGGGTGACCGCGCGCGCGTTCGGAGCGCGCAGGGATGACGCGCGCAAAGCGGTGCGCGTCGAAGACTCGCGCGCCCGTCGTGCGGGAGTGGGAGGCGGCGCGGCATGATTCCGCGCTGCGGAGGAGAGAACGATGGTGAGCAGCGGACCGGTCGAGGATCGGCTCGCGATTCGCGAGCTCGTGGAGTCGTACAACGACGCGGTGATGCGCTTCGACGGCGAGGCGTGGAAGGAGAACTGGCTCGAGGACGCGACCTGGTCGTTACCGGGCATGGGGGACGTGGTCGGGCGCGAGAAGTTCTTTCCGATGTGGCAGGGGATGATGGCGGGCTTCTCGTTCGTGGGGTTCTACGCGTCGGCGGGGCCGATCGTCGTGAGCGGAGACCGCGCCCACGCGACCTGGTGGCAGCAGGAGGTTCTTCACGGCAAGGATGGGACGAAGCGCGCCATCGCCGGGCGCTACGAGGACGACTACGTGAAGCGCGGCGGCCGCTGGTACTTCGCGAAGCGGGTCTATCAGATCGTGAACCAGCAGACGGTCTCGGGCTGACGGCGCCGGCGGCGCCCTGCGCGCGTTCGCCGGTACCCTGCGCCCGTGACCGATTCCGCCGCCGATCCCGAGCGCGCGCTGGAGGAGCGCGTGGAGGCGCTCCCGCAGTCGCCCGGCGTGTACCTGCTGAAGAGCGCGCGCGGGAAGGTGCTCTACGTCGGCAAGGCGCAGAACCTGCGCAGTCGCGTGAAGCAGTACTTCGCGGGTGGCGACGGGCGCATTCAGGTGCCGAACCTCGTGGCGCGGGTGGGCGACGTGTCGGTGCTGGTCACCGACAGCGTGAAAAACGCGTTGCTGCTC
Organism: uncultured Spirochaetales bacterium; assembly: GCA_964460485.1. Taxonomy (GTDB): domain Bacteria; phylum Myxococcota_A; class UBA9160; order UBA9160; family UBA6930; genus VGRF01. The sequence goes on along the minus strand of CAYWRY010000198.1, from coordinate 538 downwards.
GAGAACGAGCTGATCAAGCAGCATCGCCCGCTGTTCAACGTGCGGCTGCGCGACGACAAGCAATACCTCGCGCTGCGCCTCGACCGGCGCGAGGAGTGGCCGCGCCTCACGCAGGTGCGGCGCTTCGCGAAGGACGGCGCGATCTACTTCGGCCCCTATACGTCCAGCGTGAACCTGCGCTCGTCGCTGAACCACCTGCGGCGGCTGTTCCCGCTGCGCAGCTGTAGCGACGGCTTGTTCCGCGACTACGCGCGCCGCGGCCGCCCCTGCATCGAACACGAGATGAAGCGCTGCCCCGCGCCGTGCGTGGGGCGCGTCGCGCCCGCGGCCTACGCGGAGCTGCTCGACGGCACCGAGCTGTTTCTGCGCGGGCGCTCCGCGGAGCTCAGCGAGCTGCTGCGCTCGAAGATGGCGGCGGCCGCGGAGGCGGAAGACTTCGAGGAGGCGGCGCGGCTGCGCGACCGCATCGCCGCCGTGGAGGACACGGTCGCGCGCCAGCAGATCGTCTCCGAGCGCGCGCAGGATCGCGACGTGTTCG
>CAYWRY010000197.1:0-6287 GCA_964460485.1 uncultured Spirochaetales bacterium | reverse complement strand
TGATGCCGCCGCGGCCCGCGCTCTTGTCGACGGTCGCCCACACCACGACGAAGCCTGCGGGCGAGGTCGCCGCGCCGTCGCCGCCGGTGCAAAAGATCTTCGTGCCGTTCAGCACCCAGGCGTCGCCGTCGAGCGTCGCCGTGGTCTCGATCGCGGCGCTGTCGGAGCCCGCGCCCGGCTCGGTGATCGCCATCGCCCCCCATGCGGGCTGCGCGCTCGGGTCCGCGAACACCGCCAGGAAGCGCTGCTTCTGCTCCGGCGTGCCCGCCGCCGCGACTGCAGAGCCGCCGAGGCCGGCGAAGGGAGTCCTGAGGTACAGGCCGGCGTCGCCCCAGCACAGCTCCTCGGCCTGGATACACACCTGCACGAAGCCGTCGCTGGCGCCTTCGCCGCCCGGCGACGAGAAGCGGCCGGTGCGCCAGTACCAGTCGACCCACTCGATCGGCAGGTCGTGCTCGCGCTCGTCGTACTTCCGCGCGATCGGCCGCATGTGCTCCGCGGCCATGGCGCGGAAGTGCGCCTGCGCGCGCCGGGAGCGATCGGTCAGGTCGAACGAGATGGACATGCGCGCCTCCTTACACCAGCGCGACGCATTCGAACGCGGACAGGCCGCGCGCGTTGCGCAGGTGGAGCTCCGGCAGGTAGTCGCGGATGTAGCCGTGGCCGCCGAGCACCTGCACGGCGCCGTCGGCGGCGTCGAGGGCGACGCGCTTCACCTGATTCAGCGCGAGCGTGGCCTCGCGCAGCGCGTCGCCGCCCTGGTCGAGCTTCCACGCCGCCTCCCACGCGAGCAGGCGCGCGCCGTCGATCTCGATCGCCACGTTCGCGAGCAGGAACGCGATCGCCTGCTTCTGCGCGATCTTCGTGCCGAACGCCTCGCGCTGCTTCGCGTAGTCGCGCGCCAGCTCGAAGGCGGCGCGCGCGACGCCGACGCCGCAGGCCGCGAGTGCGACGCGCCCGCGCGCGACCAGGCGCCGCACGTCGAAGGCGGCGAGCCTCGCGTCCTCGGGAACGCGCACCCCTGCGAGCGCGAGGTCGACGAGCGGCAGCGCCGAGACGCCCATCGCCGCGTCGGGCGTCGCCGCGAGGCCCGCTGCGTCGCGCGGCACGACGAACGCGTGCACGGCGCCGCTGCCGCTCTCGGCGCTGGCTTCGCCGGCGGTCACGATCACGTGGGCGCCGCCGGGCAGCCACGGCACCAGACACTTCGCGCCGTCGAGCACCCACGCGCCGGCGTCGCGGCGAGCGCGCGTCACCGGCCGCAGCGCGTCGCTGCCGACGCGCGGCTCGACGACCGCGAGCGCGCCGGGCACGAAGGACTCGGCGAGGAAGGTGGGCAGCTGAGCGCGCTGCTGCGCCTCGCTGCCGAAATCCGCGATCGGCAGCGCGCCGAGCGCCGGCGAGAGCGCGGCGAGCGCGAGCGCGAGATCGCCCCACGCGAGCTCCTCGGCTACCAGCGCGCTCGTCACGGCGCTGCGCTCGCCGCCACCGCCGAGCGCAGCGGGCAGGGCGCTCGCGACCAGGCCGAGCTCGTGCGCGCGCGCCAGCAGATCGGAGGGCAGCGCGCGCGACTCCTCGCACTTGCGCGCCAGCGGGCGCAGCTCCTTCTCCGCGAACTGCCGCACCGTCGCGACGACGAGCGCCTGCTCCTCGGACGGGGTGAAGTCGATCATGCTCGCGCCGCCTCCTGCCGCCGCCGCCGCGCGGACGCTGCGCGCGGCGCTCGCGCCGTGCGCTCGAAGCGCGCCATTCTACTCGCGCGCCGCGCGTCCTCGACGCCGCAAATCCGTCGAGAAGACGGCGAGTTTCAGCATTGAATCGAGAAATGGAAGGCGCTAAGAAGCGCGCGCCTTCGACCGGCACCGCGCGTGCAGTGACGGTGGATCGCACCCGAACTCACGCCACGCAGGGGGCGCCTCGTACAACGCATGGGAAGCCATCGCCCTCCCCGAAGCCTCGTCCTCTTCTCCGCCTTGACGATCGCCGCCGGCGCCGCGCTCCTGCTCGCTGCGGGCCCCTCGGGCCCGGCTTCGGCGTCCGAGCCGCTGCGCGCCGGCAGCATCTGCGAGGCGCACGCGCTGAAGGCGATGAAGGCCGCGGACCCCTCGCTCGAGATCGAGATCCCGGAAGAGTTCAACCAGGACTTCCCGACCGCCGAGGCGTGCGCCTCGCACGCCGCCGCGCTCGATCCGGATCCGGCGACCGGCCCGGTGCAGCCCATTCCCTTCAGTCACAAGCATCACGCCGGGACGTGGCAGATCGACTGCCAGTACTGCCACAGCGGCACCGACCGCTCGCGCGCGGCCGGGGTTCCGTCGGTCGACCTGTGCATGGGCTGCCACCAGCAGTTCCCGGCGGGCTACGACGAGCTGTCCGGCATCGCGACGCTCAAGGAGCATGCCCGCACCGGCACTTCGATCGAGTGGACGCAGATCCACCGCCTGCCCGAGCACGTGAAGTTCCAGCATCAGGCCCACGTGCGGCGCACGGACCTCGGCATCAACTGCCAGACCTGCCATGGCCCCGTCGAGACCATGGAGAAGGTGATGCTGACGCCGGACACGAAGTGGTGGCCCTGGGGCCTGCCGACGCAGAAGCTCGAGATGGGCTGGTGCGTGCAGTGCCACCGCGACAACGGCGCGTCGCAGGACTGCTTGACCTGCCACTACTGAACGCAGCGAGGCGCGCGATCGAGTGAGTCGCGCGAAAACGAGATACAGGGACAACGCAAAGACCGAACGCAGCTCGGGAAGCGCAAGCGGCCGAGCGCCGCGCACGCGGCGCAGGCTGCGCGCAGCGAGGCGAGGCCGAGCGGAGAGTCGAAATCAATGGCCGAGATCGCACGTCGAGATTTCCTGAAGCTGGTGGGCGTGGGCGCGAGCGGCGCGGCGGCCGCGGGCTGCGCCGAGAAGGTCGAGCAGCTGATCCCGTACGTGGTGCAGCCCGAGGAGGTCACGCCCGGCAACCCGGTCTGGTACGCGTCGTCGTGCACCGAATGCTCCGTCGGCTGCGGCCTGCTGGTGAAGACGCGCGAGGGCCGCCCGATCAAGCTGGAAGGCAACCCCGAGCATCCGATCAACGAGGGCAAGCTGTGCAGCAAGGCGCAGGCGAGCGTCGGCCGCACCTACTCGCCCGACCGCTTCAAGGGTCCGCTGAAGCGCGACGCCAGCGGCGCCCTGCAACCGATCTCGTGGAACGACGCGATCGCCGAGATCGCCGCCGCCGTGAAGGCGAACCCGGCGGGCACCGCCGTGCTGGGCGGCGACCCGGGCGACACCGCGAGCGCCGTGATCGATCAGGTCGTGGCGGCTCTCGGCGCGAGGCGCGCGACCTACCTCCCGTTCAGCGGCGAGTCGCTGCGCGAGGCGACGCGGCTCGTGTTCGGCGTTGCGAGCGAGCCGATCTTCGACCTCTCGGGCGCGGACCTGATCGTCGACTTCGGCGCCGAGGCGCTGGAGAGCGGCCCCTCGCCGGTGGAGCACCAGCGCCAGTGGGCGGAGGCGCGCGACATCGACGCCCACGCGCAAGACGGGGGCGCGCGGCTCGTCTACGTGGGCTCGCGCCTCTCGCTCACCGCGTCGTCCTCGGATCAGTGGCTGGCGGCGAAGCCCGGCAGCGAGGGCGTGCTCGCGCTCGCGCTGGCGCGCGCGGCGGTCGCGGCGCAGGGGGCCGAGAGCCCGAACGCGGCGCTGCTCGGCGGCGCGCTCGCGAAGTTCGACGCCGAGAGCGCGGCGGCGGCGACCGACGTGCCGGCGGAGACGATCGCGAAGCTGGGCGCGGCGCTCGCGAAGGCGAAGAGCGCGGTCGCGCTGCCGCCCGGCGTCGCGGTCACGAGCCGCCGGGCCGTCGGTGCGAACGCGGCGGTGCTGGTGCTGAACCAGGTGCTCGGCGCGGTGGGCCGCGCGGTGACGATCCCCGCCGAGGTCGCGAACGCAAAGACCCGCGCCAAGTACTCCGACGTGCTTGCGCTCGTGGAGCAGATGCGCGGCGGCGCGGTCTCGGTGCTGCTGGTGCACCACGCCAATCCGCTCTACTCGATGCCCAAGGGCGTGCGCTTCGGCGAGGCGCTCTCCAAGGTCGGCTTGATCGTCTCCTTCGCGAGTGCCGCCGACGAGACGAGCTCGCAGGCGCACCTCGTGCTGCCCGATCACGCGCCGCTCGAGTCCTGGGGCGACGTGCGGCCGCGCAGCGGCGTGCGCGGCGTGATCCAGCCCGCCTTTCGCCCGCTCTACGACACGCAGTCGGTGCCCGACTCGCTGCTCGCGATCGCGCGCGCCGCGGGCGCGGCGGTGCCGGCGGGCGACTTCCGCTCGCTGCTGACCGCGGCCTGGGCCGACACCGACGGGCGCGCAGCGCTGAAGCGCGGCGGCGTCTTCGAGGCGGCGGTGCCAGCCGCGACGGCGGTGTTCGACGCGAGCAAGCTCGACGTGGGCGTGCCGGAGCTCGCGGGGCCCGGCGATATGACGCTGCTCGCCTTCCCGCACATCACCCTCTCCGACGGCCGCGGCGCGGCAGTCGGCCTGCTCCAGGAGATCCCCGACACCGTCACGCACGTGCTGTGGGAGAGCTGGGCGGAGATCAGCGTCGCGACCGCGGCGCGCCTCGGCGCCGAGAACGGCGACATCCTGAGGGTCGCGACGGCGGCCGGCGAGCTCGAGGTGGCGGCCTTCGTGCGCGGCGGCATCCGCGACGACGTGATCGCGATCCCGACCGGTCAGGGCCACACGGTCGGCCGCTTCGCGTCGAAAGAAGACAACGGCATGCCCGGCGTCGCGCGCGGCGTGAACGTCGCGAGCGTGCTCTCGGGCGCCACGGACGAGGCGGGCGGCCAGGCGTGGCTGACGGAGAAGGCCTCGGTCTCCAACACGGGCAAGCACCGCCGGCTGCCGATGCTCCAGTTCTCGGACAACAAGCGCGGCCGCCAGCTCGGCGAGGTGACGACCCTCGCGGCGCTGAATGGCCACGAGGAGCAGGGCGAAAGCCACGGCGAGCACCACGGGCCCCACGAGATCCGCAAGCCGTTCGACGCCGCCGCCGACGCCGCCGACGCGCAGTACGCCGCGACCTTCCAGGCGCGCGGCGAGAAGAGCGTCAAGGAGTCGCCCTACCGCTGGGGCCTCACCGTCGACCTCGACAAGTGCACGGGCTGCAGCGCTTGCATCGCGGCTTGTTACGTCGAGAACAACATCCCCGTGGTCGGCGAGGCCGAGGTCCGCATGGTGCGCCCGATGACTTGGCTGCGCATCGATCGCTGGGTCGGCGACGGCTACACGGACTTCGGGAACGAGATGGGGCGCATCGCGATCGCACCGAGCAACGAGAAGCTCGGCGAAGTCGACGTGCGCAACGCGCCCATCATGTGCCAGCAGTGCGGCGCCGCTCCCTGCGAGCCGGTCTGCCCCGTGATCGCGACCTACCACAACGAGGAAGGTCTCAACGGGATGATCTACAACCGCTGCATCGGCACGCGCTACTGCGCCAACAACTGCCCATACAAGGTGCGGCGCTTCAACTACTTCGACAACCAGATCGAGCGCTGGCCGAGCCCGATGGAGCTCGGGCTCAATCCGGACGTGACCGTGCGCGGCCAGGGCGTGATGGAGAAGTGCACGTTCTGCGTGCAGCGCATCCAGTACGCGCGACAGGAGGCGAAGCACGCCGGCGGCGCGCAGGCGCTGATCGCCGACGGCGCCGTGCAGACCGCTTGCCAGCAAACCTGCCCGTCCAGCGCGATCCAGTTCGGAAACCTGCGCGACGACGCGAGCGCGGTCTCGAAGAAGGCCGACTCGAAGCGCAGCTACCACGCGCTCCACGTTCTCAATACGAGGCCCGCGGTGACGTACCTGTCGAAGGTCGTCCGCGGACCCGCGGTCTGAGGGGCCCTCGATGACGCCGCCGCCTGCCATTTCCGTCGCCGAAGCGATGCGCCCGGCCCCGAAGCCCGCCGACTCGCAGATCAACCGCGACCTGCTCGGCGTGATGCAGGGCGCGTCGATCGGCTGGATCGTGCTGCTGCACGTCGCGATCGCGTTCGTGGTCGCCGCCGGCGCGACCTGGGTCTGGCAGATCTACAAGGGCCTCGGCGTCGCCGGCTACACGCACCCGCTGTTCTGGGGCGTGTACATCGTCACCTTCGTGTTCTGGGTCGGCATCGCGCACGCCGGCACGCTGATCAGCGCGATCCTCTACCTGTTCCGCGCGAAATGGCGCAACGCGATCAACCGCGGCGCAGAGGCGATGACGGTGTTCGCGGTGCTCACGGCCGCGCAGTTCCTCGGCATCCACGT
>CAYWRY010000196.1:0-6301 GCA_964460485.1 uncultured Spirochaetales bacterium | reverse complement strand
CACGAACGAGAGGCGCTGCGAGCCTTCGACGCAGCGCTCTCCGCAGCGCCCCTAGAACTTCGCGTCTTCGTGCTCGATCGCGCGCAGCACGTCTTCGCGGGTCGTCGCCGCTTCCATCGCCCGCCGAAACGCCGGATCCCGCAGCGAGCGCGAGATCCGCGCGAGCGCCTTCAGGTGCTGGCCGCCCGCGTTCTCCGGCATCACCAGCAGGAAGAACAGGTGCGTCTTCTGGCCGTCGACCGATTCGAAGTCCACACCGGCCTTGCTCTTCGCGAACGCCGCGATCAGGCGCGGCAGCCCCGCCACCTTGCCGTGCGGAATCGCGACGCCCTCGCCGATGCCCGTGCTCTGGAGCCGCTCGCGCTCCGCGAGCACCTCGACCAGCTTGCCGCGGTCCGCGGCCGGCTCGGCGGCGGCCACGGCGGCGCACATCTCCTCGAGCACCTCGCGCTTTGCGGATGCCTTCAGGTCCACGATCACCGCGTCGCGCAGCAGGATGTCGAGGATCTTCATGGCCGTTCCCTGCGATGAGCTCTGCGGTCGACGCCGGCGCCCCGGCGAGCGAGGCGCAAGCTAACCGACCGCGCGCCGCTGAGTCGAGGAGAGGATGTTCATCGCCTCGCGATACTTCGTGACCGTGCGCCGGGCGATGTCGATGTTGGTGCTCTTCAGGATCTCGGCGATGCGCTGGTCCGAGAGCGGGTTCTTCGGATCCTCGGCTGCGATCAGCTTGCGGATGCGCTCCTTCACGCTCTCGCTCGCGATCGCGTCGCCGTCCACGCGGTTGATGCTCGAGTTGAAAAAGTACTTCAGCTCGAAAATGCCCTGCGGCGTGTGGCAGTACTTGTTGGTGGTGACGCGGCTGACCGTCGACTCGTGCATGCCGATGTCGTCGGCCACGTCGCGCAGATTCAGCGGCTTGAGATAGGCGATGCCGCGGTCGAAGAACTCGCGCTGGAAGCGAACGATCGACTCCATCACCTTGTAGATCGTGCGCTGGCGCTGGTGGATCGACTTGATCAGCCACAGCGCCGAACGCACGCGCTCCTGCACGTACTCGCGCGTGTCCTTGGCGACGTCTCGGGACTTCGCCAGCACGTCGCGGTAGAGCGCGTTCAGCTTCAGCTTCGGCAGGCCGTCTTCGTTGAGCACCACGTGGTAGTCGTCGCCGACCTTGTGCACGTAGATGTCGGGCACGATGTAGATCGGGTCCTCGCCTCCGAACGCGCGGCCGGGCCGCGGCTCGAGGTTGCCGATCACGGTGGCCGCCACGGCGATCGCCTCGATCGTCGCGCCGGTGTCGCGCACGAGCGCCTTGAACTCGCGCTTTTGGAGCGGACCCAGGTAGTCGGAGACGAGCAGGCGCACGAGCGGATCTTTAATGCGCAGCGCGTCGAGCTGGAGCAGCAGGCATTCGCGCAGGTCGCGCGCTGCGATGCCCGGTGGATCGAGGTGCTGGATGCGCGCGATCGCCGCCTCGACGCGCTCGATCGGCACGCCCGATTGACGCGCGATCTCGTCGGCCGGCGACTGCAGGTAGCCGTTCTCGTCGAGGTTGCCGATCACCCAGCTCGCCGCGAGCTGATCTTCCTGCGGCATCGAGGAGAGCTGGAGCTGCCAGGTGAGGTGGTCCTGCAGCGACTCGCGCTTCGTCGCGGTCGCCTCGAAGCTGCGCCGTTCTTCCTCGCCCCCGCCGCTGCCCGCGTAGCTGGTCTGCGGGTAGGCCTCGGCGTAGCTCTGCCAGTCGATGTCCGCGAGCTTGTCCGCCGCCGCCTCGAGCGCCCCATCGCCCGAGTGCGCCTCCTGCTCGGTGGCCTGCTCGGGAACGGCCTCGGCGGCCGCCTCCGCGACGTTGTCGCGCAGCGGCTCGTCCTCCCCCTCGACCGCTTCCTCGAGCACCGGGTTCTGCTCGAGCTCCGCCTGCACGCTCGCCACGAGCTCGAGCTGCGAGAGCTGCAGCAGCTTGATCGCCTGCTGCAGCTGCGGCGTCATCACCAGCGACTGCGACAGCTTCAGCTGCTGTTTGAGCTCGATCGCCATTTCTCACGAACTCCGCTCGCCTTCGGCTCGCTGCGCGGGGCCTGGGCCGCTCCGCGGCCTCGGGCCCCTTGCGGCTTCTCGAGCCGCCTTCGCTCGTTGCTTCTCGTCGATTCCCGAACTCCGCTCGCCTTCGGCTCGCTGCGCGGGGCCTGGGCCGCTCCGCGGCCTCGGGCCCCTTGCGGCTTCTCGAGCCGCCTTCGCTCGTTGCTTCTCGTCGATTCCCGAACTCCGCTCGCCTTCGACTCGCTGCGCGGGGCCTGGGCCGCTCCGCGGCCTCGGCCTCACGCGTCGAGCTGGAATTTCTCACCCAGATAGATCTCGCGCACCACGGGGTCGCCGGCGATCTCCGTGGGCGAGCCGTGGCGCAGGATGCGGCCGTCCTTGATCACGTACGCGCGATCGCACGACGAGAGCGTCTCGCGCACCTTGTGCTCCGTGATCACGATGCCGATCCCCTTTTGCTTCAGGCCGTTGATGATCTTCTGGATCTCGTCCGTGGTGATGGGGTCGATGCCCGTGAAAGGTTCGTCCAGCAGCAGGAACTTTGGCGAGAGCACGAGCGCGCGGGCGATTTCGACGCGCCGCCGCTCGCCGCCCGACAGCGAATCGGCCCGCTGCTTGGCCTTTTCGGTCAGGCCGAACTCGGACAGAAGCGCCTCGCGCCGTTCTTTCCGCTTCTTGGCGCTGGGCTCGATCGTCTCGAGGATGGCGTTCAGGTTGTCCGCCACCGACAGCTTGCGGAAGACCGACGGCTCCTGCGGCAGATAGACGACGCCGAGGCGCGCGCGCCGGAACATCGGCAGCGACGTGATCTCGCGCGCGCCCAGGAAGACGTTCCCGTGCGTAGGCCGGATCGCGCCCACGATCATGTTGAAGGTGGTGGTCTTGCCCGCGCCGTTGGGACCGAGCAGGCCGACGATTTCGCCCGGCCACACCTCGAGGTCGAGTCCGTCGACGACCGTGCGCTCGCCGTACTGCTTGACGAGCCCCTTCGCGGTGATGGCCTCGCCCTTCACGGGGCCGTCCCGGCCTGGTCGCACTCGCGCCCGTGCACCTTCGGGCGCAGCATCTCCACCTTCTCGGACTCGAGGAAGAACGTGAACTTCTCGGCCTCTGCGCGGCTGCACTCCTCCGTCAGCTCGGCGGGGTCGCCGGTGCAGACGAGCTTCTCCTGTTCGCGGTAGAAGATCGCCTCCGCGCAGGTCGCGGTGCGTTCGCGCTGCGTCACTCGGATGTTGCCGCGCGCCAAGAGCTGTTCGGGGTCGCGGGCGCCGGTCGGGTAGAACGCCTCCAGCTCATCGCACTTCAGGGTGATGTCCCCCTGCACCGCGCTCACGTTGCCGGTGAACGTGAGACGGCGGCCGCCCTCGACCGCCTGCGCGTCGAGCGTGTCCGCCTGGATCTCGATCGGCTTGCTGCCGTCGTCGCTGCGCCGCTTGCGCGGCTTGTCGCGGGACGCGTCCAGCGTCGGCGCAGGAGGGTCGAGGATCAGTGCCGCCACGCGGCTCGCGAGCGAGTCGAGCGCGGCGAGCAGCTCCGCGTCGGAGGCCGCGCGCTCCGTCAGGCCCGGACCGAGCGCGACGCCCGAGTCCAGATCCATCACGTTCGCCTCGAGCGCGACGGCGCGCCCGATGCGCTTCGCGCTGCCCGTGACCAGCGTGCGCGCACCGACGCGATCGCGCAGGGCGACGCGTTCCGCCGTGCTCGCGTCCTTCGGCCATACGCCTACGGCGCGCGGTGCGACCACGCCCCCGACGCCGAAGCCGCCGAGCTTCACCGCCAGGGACGTGGCGACGTCCGGCAGGGCGTCGCCGGCGCCGCGATCCGCCACGAACGGCGCGACCGCCACCTCGCCGCGCGGCGGCGGTGAGACCTCGGCGCCGCACGATCCGAGCAGCAGCGCGAGCAGTGCGGCGCAGTGGGGGCCGCGGCGCCTCGCCATCATTCCCCCTGCACGATGCGGGCGCCGCCCGTCAGGCGCAGGCGATCCTCGCGGATCCAGTACTGGAACCCGCCGCCGCGGTAGTCGCCCGTGTCGTCGCTGACGCCGACCGGCGCGTCGCCCGAGACGAGGCCCTGCGCGTGGCGGTAGCGCAGCCGCTCGGTGCGCAGGATGCGGCCGTCCTGCATCCGCCCGGCGACGGCGCCGCTGGCCAAGAACTCGCGCGCCGCAAGGTCCAGCTCGCCACGCTCGCAGACCAGCTCGAGACCGCCGAGCTGCCGCCCGCCGCCGCGCAGGCTGGCGATGCGAGCCCGCACCCCGGAGAGCGCGATCCGACGCGTGCGAGGCGAGACCTCGGCCTGCCGCGCCTCCACGATCAGGTCGACCCGATCGCCCTCTGAGAGCACGTAGCTCATGCCGGTCAGCGTGAGGCCGACCGCCGAGAGGGTCTCGGCCCCTGCGGCAGAAGTGAACAGCGACGCAGCGAGCGCGAGGGCAGCGGCGAGTCGGGAAGCGTGTCGGGGGGCGCGCAAGGTGCAAGCAACATACCCAGGGCGAGTGCCTGGGCAACGAAGAAAATCGGCTATCGGCCCGTTCGCGCTCGCCGGAGCGGATTCCGGCAGCGCGCCGCCCCACTTGGAATCGCCGCGAATCCGCCCGTGCGGCGGGCGTTTCAGTCCTCTTCGTGCCCCGTGAGCGTCTTCACCGGCTCGCGGTTCGCGAGCCAGTGCGCGGGACGGAAGATCGCATAGTCGAGCACCACGCCGATCGGGTGCAGCACCGCGGCGATCACCTTGAGGGGATGACCGGCGCGGTCGGAGCGGTGGTCGTCCGCGACGGCGGGCGCAGCGGCGAGGACGAGCGCGAGGGCGCAGAGCGCGGTGATGCGTTTCATCGAGAATCCCTCCACGCTTGCAGCGTAACCCGCGCGGCGCCAAACCGAATCGGCCTTTCGCGCGTCTCCGTTGAGCCGGCCTCGCACGAGATCGCGCCTCGCGCGCGACGGGAGGAATCGTGGCGATCGAGGAGTGCGTGCGGTCAGTGCGTGACGCGGGCGCCGATGAGGGCGCTCACGGCTTCGCTGATGCCGTCCACGCTGAGGTGGAACATCGGGAAGATGCGCTGGACGAGGCGCACCGTCTGGTAGCGGTTCCAGTCCTCGGGCGGCTCGGGGTTGAGCCAGGCGACGCGCTCGAAGTGGTCGCGGATGCGGTGCAGCCAGTCGATGCCGCGGGTCGGCGCGTGGCGGCGCGGGTCGATGTTGCCGTTCGGCTCCAGCAGCTCCGCCGGGTGCATGGCCGCGTCGCCGACGATCAGGACCTTCCAGCTCGTGTCGAGGCGGCGCAGCAGGTCGCCGGTGGGAATCGCTTCGCGCCGTAGCAGGCGCGCGTTTCGACCGAGCTCGTCGTAGACGCAGTTGTGGAAGTAGTAGGCCTCGAAGGCGCGCAGCCCGCGCTCCTGGTGCAGCGCCGTGAGCAGCTTGCTCACCGGATCGAAGAACGGATCCATCGTGCCACCCACGTCCATCAGCAGCAGCAGGCGGATGTCATTGCGGCGCTCGGCGCGGAACACCAGCTCGATCTCGCCGGCGTTCTTGCAGGTCTCGTCGATCGTCTCGTCGAGGTCGAGCTCGCTCTTCGGTCCGGTGCGCGTGAGCTGGCGCAGCCGGCGCAAGGCGACGCGCGTCTGACGCACGTCGAGCGTGCCGTCGGTGCGGTAGTCGGCGAAACGGCGCTCCTCGGCGACCTTCATCGCCGAGCGGCCCCGGCCCTTCCCGCCCACGCGGATGCCGGTGGGATGCTCGCCGCCGTGGCCGTATGGCGAGCGACCGCCCGTGCCGATCCAGCGGCCGCCCCCGTCGTGGCGCTCGGTCTGCTCCGCCAGCGTCTCGAGGAACTTCCGCATCAGCTCGTCGCCGCTGAGCTTCTCGAGCATCGCGCGCTCGTCGTCGGTCAGCTCGCGGAAGTTCTTCGGGTCCTTCAGCCACTCGAGCAGCTCGTCCTCGATGTCGAGCGAGCCCTCGATGCCGCGGAACACCCTCAGGAACGCGCGGTCGTAGGCGTCGAAGTAGGTCTCGCTCTTCACCAGCAGCGAGCGCGAGAGGTGGTAGAAGCGCTGCAGGCTGGAGCCGTGCAGGCCCTTCTCCAGCGCCGCCAGCAGCAGCAGCCATTCCTGCGTGCCCACCGGCACGCCCTCGTCGCGCAGCTCGTAGAAGAAGTCGAGGAACACGGAGCGCCCACTCAGTTGTTGAACTTGGGTCCCAACTCTTTCCACTCGCTCGGGTAGCGCCCGCCGCGGTCGTGGTACTTCTCGAGCGCG
>CAYWRY010000195.1:0-6463 GCA_964460485.1 uncultured Spirochaetales bacterium | reverse complement strand
CAATCGACGATGAATCCGGCGAGTCGGCTGCGATGCATGCGCGCAGCCTACTCCGCGGCTCGCGCTCGTGGTGGCGTCGGCGAGGACCTGCGCGGAGAATGCCACCACCTCGCTGTCACTTTTCGTGGGGGCCGCATGCAGAAGCTCGTCTGGATCCTCGTCTCGCTGTTGGGCGCTGGCGCGCTCGCCGTGATCGCGACCGCGAGCGGCGAGACGATCTCGAGCGCGTGGTTCCTGGTCGCCGCGCTGTGCGTCTACGCGATCGGCTTCCGCTTCTACTCCGCGTTCCTCGCAGCGAAAGTGCTCGCCCTCGACGACGCGCGGCCGACGCCCGCGCACCGGCTCGCGGACGGCCGCGACTACGTGTCCACCAACAAGTGGGTCGCCTTCGGGCACCACTTCGCGGCGATCGCAGGCCCGGGTCCGCTCGTCGGCCCCACGCTCGCCGCGCAGTTCGGCTACCTGCCGGGCACGCTCTACATCCTGATCGGCGTCGTGATCGGCGGCGCGGTGCAGGACTTCGTGATCCTGGTCGGCTCGATGCGGCGCAACGGCAAGTCGCTGGGCCAGATGGTGCGCGAGGAGATCGGGCCGGTCGGCGGCGCGGCCGCGCTGTTCGGCGTGCTTGCGATCATGATCATCCTGATGGGCGTGCTCGGTCTCGTCGTCGTGAACGCGATGTTCGGCAGCCCGTGGGCCACCTCGACCGTCGCCGCCACGATCCCGATCGCGATGGCGATGGGCCTCTACATGGTGCGCGTACGCCCCGGCCGCGTGCTGGAGGCGACGGCCTGGGGTCTCGCGCTCGTGCTGTTCTCCGTGGTCGCCGGCCGCTGGGTCGGCGAGAGCGCGGCGCTCGCGCCCTGGTTCACGCTCTCGAAGGAGTCGCTGGCGCTCGGCCTGATCGCCTACGGCTTCACGGCGAGCGTGCTGCCCGTGTGGCTCCTGCTCGCGCCGCGCGACTACCTCTCGGCGTTCATCAAGATCGGCACGGTCGCGCTGCTCGCCGCGGGCCTTCTGATCGTGCAGCCCGACGTGCGGCTGCCCGCGCTCACCCAGTTCATCGACGGCAGCGGTCCGGTCTTCTCGGGCAAGCTCTTTCCGTTCTGCTTCATCACGATCGCGTGCGGAGCGCTCTCCGGCTTTCACAGCCTGATCTCGAGCGGGACGACACCGAAGCTGATCGACAAGGAGAGCGACGCGCGCTTGGTCGGCTACGGCGCGATGCTGACGGAGTCGTTCGTCGGCATCATGGCGCTGATGGCCGCGGTGGTGATGGACCCGGGCATCTACTTCGCGATCAACTCGCCGGCCGCCGCGATCGGCACGACCGCGGAGAGCGCCGCGCGAGTCATCTCGAGCTGGGGCTACGCGCTCGACCCGCTGCACCTCGCGCAGCTCACCCAGCAGATCGGCGAGACCACCCTGCTGTCGCGCACCGGCGGCGCGCCCAGCCTCGCGGTGGGCATGGCGGAGATCTTCGCGCAGGTGTTGGGCGGACCGGGCGTGAAGGCGGTCTGGTACCACTTCGCGATCATGTTCGAGGCGCTCTTCATCCTGACGACGCTCGACGCCGGCACCCGCGTGGGCCGCTTCATGGTGCAGGACTTGCTCTCGCACGTCTCGAAGCCGCTCGGCGAGACGTCTTCGCTGGCGGGCAACCTGATCGCCTCGGCGCTGATCGTCGCGGGCTGGGGCTACTTCCTCTATCAGGGCGTGATCGACCCGCTCGGCGGCATCAACTCGCTCTGGCCGCTGTTCGGCATCGCGAACCAGCTGCTCGCCTCGATCGCGCTCACGCTCGGCACGACGATCTTGATCAAGCGCGCGCGCCCGGTCTACGCGCTCTGTACGGCGGTTCCGCTCGCGTGGCTGCTCACCGTCACGATGACGGCGGGCTGGCACAAGATCTGGAATCCGGATCGCCGCATCGGCTTCCTCGCGCAGGCCGAGCACCTGGAGGCGCAGCTCGCCGCCGGCGCGATCCCGGCGGAGAAGCTGCGCGAGACCAGCGTGGTGATCTTCAACAACCAGCTCGACGCGGTGATCACCGGCATCTTCATGCTCGTGGTGTGGATCGTGCTGCTCGACGCGATGCGCACCTGGACGCGCGCGCTGCGCGGCCCGAGCCCGGCCGGCGCGACCGCCGCCGCGGAGCCCGCGTGATGGCGACGGCGCTGGCGCTCGCTCGCGACTTCCTCTCCGCGCTGCGCGGCATCCTGTGCGGCTTCGTCGGCGCCACGACCCTGGGACGCGACGCGCACAGCGTGCGCTGCGCACTGGCTGCGCGCGCCGGGCAGCGCCGATCGTGCTGCTAGCGCGCGCCGCCGACGCGTGCCGCGTGGCGATGAGCGGATCCACGCGCGCGCACCGCGCGTTGACGCTGCTGTCGTTCGGCGGCCTTCTCGCCGCGTGCAGCGCCGCGCCGGCTCCCGCGCCCGCGTGGCTCTCCCCCGAGCGCCGCGAGCAGACGCTGCAGCTGGAGCGACAGCTTCGCGGCTTCGACGTGGCGATGCTCGAAGTGGGCCATCGCTACGCCGAGCTCTACTGGGCAGGCGAAGACGAGAACTGGAGCGCGGCGGCCTATCAACTGCAGAAAATCCGCCTGGCCATCGAGCTCGGCCTCGAGAGGCGCCCGAAGCGCGCCGCGTCCGCGCAGGCGTTTCTGGCTGGCCCGCTCGCCGCGATGGACGCGGCGGTGGCGGCGCGCGGCGCGGCCCTGTTCGACGCGCGCTTCCGCGACCTCACGGCCGGCTGCAACGCCTGCCACGCCACGGAGCAGGTCGCCTATATCGCGGTCCGCCCGCCCGAAGCGCGGGCGTCGTCCGTGCACGGCGCGGCCCCGGCGCGAGAGGATTGACTCGCCCCGCCTGAAATGGCTCCGCCACGCTGCCCGACGGGTCCTCGCACAGGATGCGCTGGCGCGCTTCAGAGCAGCGTCCCGCTCAGCACCACCGTCGCCACGCTGAAGTAGATCACGAGGCCCGTCACGTCGACGAGCGTCGCGACGAAGGGCGCGCTCGCGCTGGCGGGGTCGAAGCCGAGCCGGCGCAGCACGAACGGCAGCATCGCGCCCGCGGTCGCGCCCCACATCACGATCCACACCAGCGACAGCGAGACGGTCACGCCGATCAGCACGAAGTGCTCGCCGAAGGTGGACTCGGCGCCCGGGAAGAGCGCGACGCGCGCGAGGCCGATCGCGCCGAGCACGAGGCCGAGCAGCAGGCCGATCACCACCTCGCGCCGCAGCACGCGCCACCAGTCGCGCAGCCGCACCTCCTCCATCGCCATCGCGCGGATCACCAGCGTGCTGGCCTGCGAGCCCGAGTTGCCGCCGCTCGAGATCACCAGCGGGATGAACAGCGAGAGCACGATCGCGCGCGCCAGCTCGTCCTCGAAGAAGGTCATCGCCGAGGTGGTGAGGAACTGGCCGACGAACAGCACCGTGAGCCAGACAGCGCGCTTGCGCACCAGCTCGAGCACGCCGGTCTCGAGGTAGGGCGCGTCGAGGGCCTCGCTGCCGCCGATCTTCTGGATGTCCTCGGTGGCTTCCTCGCGCACCACGTCGACCACGTCGTCGATGGTGACGATGCCCTGGAGTTGGCCCTGGGCATTCACCACGGGCACGGCCATCAGGTCGTTCTCGGCGATGACGTTCGCGACTTCCTCCTGATCGAGGTCGTCGCGCACCGTGATGACGCGCGTGCGCATCACCTCGTGCACCAGTTTCTGCGGCGGCGCCGCGAACAGCTCGCGGAAGGAGGCGACGCCGAGCAGGCGGTTCTCCGCGTCGAGCACGTAGATGTAGTAGATCATCTCGACGCGCTCGCGCGCCGCTCGGCGCAGGTAGGCGATCGCCTCGTCGACGGTCATCTCGGGCCGCAGCCGGACGTAGCGGGGATTCATCAGGCCGCCGGCTTCGTCCTCCGCGTAGGCGAGCAGCGCAGAGACCTCGCGTCGCGTCGTCGCGTCGAGCGCGCCGAGCAGCGTCTCGCGCTGCTCGCCTGTCGCGGCCTGCACCACGTCGGCCGCGTCGTCGGGCTCGAGCTGCCGCATCCAGAGCTGGCGCTCGGTGGGCGTGAACTTCGAGAGCAGATCGCACTCCTCGCGCGCGTCGAGGTTCGTGAAGAAGCGCTCCGCCTCCTCGGGCGCGAGCAGGCGGAAGCCTTCGAGCCGCTCCTCGGCGTCGAGGAAGGGCCAGGCGTCGTGGAGGTCGCTGGCTTCGAGGCTCTCGCCGGTCTGCGGCATGGTGGACACTCGGCGCGGGGAGTCGGGCGCGCCTACGGTCGAGCTTGGCTCGCCGCGCGTCAACGGTTTCGCGCGCTCAGGCCGCGTCGCCTGCGCGGTGCGAGACGATTTCGACGCGGTCGCCTTCGGGATCGAGCAGGAATGCGGCGTAGTACGAGGCGTGGTAGGCCGGGCGCAGGCCGGGGGCGCCGTCGTCGCGGCCGCCGGCGGCGAGGCCTGCGGCGTGTGCAGCGCGCACCTGGGCAGCGCTCGCGGCGCGGAAGCAGACGTGGCGGCGCGCGCTCGGCTCGGCGTCCGCCGACTCGAACACGCTCAGGTAGCTGTGGGCGTCGTCGCCGCGCGCGTTCCGCGCGCCGAAGCCGATCGCGCCGGGCTCGTCGTACACCTCCGGCGCGGCGAGCGCGGAGAGCACCGCGCGGTAGCAGGGCTTTGCGCGCGCGAGGTCGCGCACGGCGATGGAGGCGTGGTCGAGGAGCTGCATCGCGGCTTCGTAGCGACGCGGAGAGCGCGGCGCTCGGCCGGCGCCCGCCGGCGTGATTATGCTGGGCGCATGAAACGCGTGTGGCTCGCGCTCCCGGTCGCGCTCTTGCTCCTCTACGTCGGCGCGCTCGCATCCTGCACCTCGCTGCCGGCGCACACCGCCGCGCCGTACGACCGCGATCCCGTCGCGGCCGCCGCCATCGAGCGAGAGGCGGCCGCGTGGTGCGCGGAGCACGGCGAGCCCGCCGGCAAGCCGCCGCTGCCCTTCCGCTTCGACGGCTGCTCCTTTTGGCCCGATGGCGACTACCGCGACTGCTGCCAGATCCACGACTACGCCTACTGGTGCGGTGGCTCGAGGAAGGCACGCGCCGCGGCCGACGAAGAGCTGCGTGCGTGCGTCGCGCGCGTCCGAGGCGACGCCACCGGCCGCCTGATGTGGCTCGGCGTGCGCGCCGGCGGACACCCCGCGGTGCCCCTGTACTTCCGCTGGGGGTACGGGCACGAATACGCGGGCTGCTACCCGGACTGACGAATGGCCCTTTGGACTCTGACCCCAAAGGGCCATTCTCTGCCGCCATGATCTCGCTCGAAGAGTTCGTGGAGCGCGTCGTGAAGCTCGGCGCCGATCGCGGGCCGCGCGGCTTTCCGAAGCGCGCGCGCGACCGCGAGATCCTGATGAAGAGCTTCACGCTCGGCCTCGACGAGAAGCGCAGCTACTCCGAGCGCGAGGTGAACGCGGAGCTGAAACGCTGGCAGTGCGAGATCGCGCCGGCCCTCGACGTGGACCACGTGACGCTGCGGCGCTGGCTGGTCGACTACGGGCACCTCGAGCGCACGCGCGACGGCAAGCAGTACCGCGTCGGGCTTCCGCCGAGATCGCTGGCCTTCGACGCGGAGATCTCCGACGTCGACCTGCGCGCGACGGTGGCCGCGTATCGCGCGGAGCAGTCGCGCAGGGCCGAAGAGAAGAAGGCACGCCGCGCGGGATTGCTCCAACCTGGCGTGCGCACCGAACGAGAGGAGTGAGCATGTCCCGCCCCACGCTGCGCACCGACTTCTGCGATCGCATCGGCATCGAGTACCCCGTCGTGCTCGCCGGCATGGGCCCGGTGGCCGGCACCGGCGCGCCGGTCGCCACCGCCGAGCTGGCGGCCGCCGTCTCCAACGCGGGCGGGCTCGGCGTGATGGGCGGCGTCGCCTACTCGCCCGACGTGCTGCGCGCCGAGATTCGCAAGATCCGCTCGCTCACCAACAAGCCGTTCGGCGTGGACCTGCTGCTCTCGCCGAACTTTCTCGCGCCGCGGCGCGGCGCCGGCAGCGGCGCCAGCGCGGCGCCGCCCGCAGACAGGCTGCCGCGGCAGCACGTCGAGGCGATCGCGCGCATCGCCGCCTCGCTCGGCATCGAGCTCAAGCAGGCGCCTCCGGAAGCCGGAGGGACGGGCAACTGGGTGAAGCCCGGGCAGAGCTGGGCGGGCGCGCAGATCGAGGTGCTGCTCGAGGAGGAGGTGCCCGTGTTCGCGTCCGGCCTCGGCACGCCGAAGCCATTCGCCGACGCGCTGCGCGCGAACGGCACCACCATCCTCTCGCTCGTGGGCACCGTGAAGGCGGCGCGGCAGGTGGCTGCCGACGGGGCGGACTACGTCGTCGCGCAGGGCACGGAGGCCGGCGGGCACACCGGGAAGATCGGAACGCTCGCGCTGCTGCCGCAGGTGATCGAGGCGGTCGCCCCGACGCC
>CAYWRY010000194.1:0-6567 GCA_964460485.1 uncultured Spirochaetales bacterium | reverse complement strand
TCCCGAGCTTCCATCAGCTCTCGAACGAGACGATCAAGATCGGCAACGACAACCCAGACAACGTCTACTGGAACTGCAAGATCTCCGGGCAGTACGAGTACCGGCTCACCGGCAAGCGCGGCACGGTGCCCTACGTCTCGCTGTGCACGAAGGGCGGCGGCTACGAGAAGGACG
Organism: uncultured Spirochaetales bacterium; assembly: GCA_964460485.1. GTDB lineage: Bacteria > Myxococcota_A > UBA9160 > UBA9160 > UBA6930 > VGRF01. The sequence goes on along the minus strand of CAYWRY010000194.1, from coordinate 6,393 downwards.
GCACGATGACGCCGCATGGCCAGCTCGACGGCCGCGAGCTGAAGGTCGACCCCGACGGCAGCTTCGAGATCGCGCTCTCCTGCGAGCCACGGCCGGGGAACTGGCTGCCGATGAAGCCAGACACGAACCAGCTGCTGATCCGCATCACCTTCGGCGATCGCAGCCGAGAGACGCCGACCACCTTCCGCATCGAGCGCATCGGCGCGAGCGGCGTGCCGCAGCTCGAGCCCGCGACGCTCGAGGAGACGCTGCAGCGCGTGACCGGCTTCGTGCGCGGCACCGCGAACCTGTTCGTCGACTGGATGACCGGCCCGTACGCGAAGCACGTGAACCAGCTGCCGTCGGACGACCAGCTGCGTTGCCAACGCGCCGGCGGCGACGCGCAGATCCACTACCTGCAGAGCTACTGGAAGCTCGCCGAAGACGAGGCGCTCTGGATCCGGCCCACGCGCATCCCCGAGTGCGCGTTCTGGAACTTCCAGCTCAGCAACTTCTGGATGGAGTCGCTCGACTACCGCTTCGCGAAGATCCACACCAACAAGGTGATCGCGCGCTACGAGCCCGATGGGTCGGTGCGCATCGTCGTGGCGCAGCGCGACCCGGGCCCACGCTGGAAGAACTGGCTTTCGACCTGCGGGCACACGAGCGGCGGCATGCTGTTCCGCTGGGTGGAGGCGAAGGAGTTTCCGCCGGTGGAGACGCGCGTGGTGAAGCTCGCCGAGCTGAACGCGCTGCCATGAGCAGCGCGGCTCCGGCGGGCGCCCTCGAGCGGCGCGACGTGGCCGCGGCGGCGAAGCGCATCACCGGCATGGTGGTGCGCACGCCGTGCCTGCTCTCGCGCACGCTCTCCGAGATCGCGGGCGCGCGCGTCCACGTGAAGTTCGAGAACCTCCAGTTCACCGCGTCCTTCAAGGAGCGCGGCGCGCTCAACAAGCTGCTGCAGCTCTCGCCGGAAGAGCGTGCGCGGGGCGTGGTCGCGATGTCGGCCGGCAATCACGCGCAGGCCGTCGCCCACCACGCGAGCCGCCTCGACATCCGCTCGACGATCGTGATGCCGCGCTACACGCCGAACGTGAAGGTCGAACACACGCGGCGCTTCGGCGCACAGGTCGTGCTCCACGGCGACGACCTGAACGCGGCGAACGACCGCGCGAGCGAGCTGGCGGCCGAGCGCGGGCTCACCTTCGTGCACCCCTACGACGACCCCGCCGTGATCGCCGGCCAGGGCACCGTCGCGCTGGAGATGCTGGAGGACCATCCGGACCTCGAGGCGCTCGTCATCCCCGTCGGCGGCGGCGGCCTCGCGTCCGGCTGTGCGGTGGCGGCGCCCGACTCCGTGGCCGTCTACGGCGTCGAGACCGAGCGCTTCCCGTCGATGAAGCAGGCGCTCGCCGGCGAACCGATCGTGTGCGGCCGCGACACGATCGCCGAGGGCATCGCCGTGAAGCGCCCCGGCGCGATCACGCGCGAGATCCTGCGCGCGCGCGCGCGCGACATCCTGCTGGTCAGCGAGATCGACCTCGAGGAGGCGGTCCTCGCGCTGCTCGAGATCGAGAAGACCGTGGCAGAGGGCGCCGGCGCAGCCGCGCTCGCGGCCGTGATGCGGCACCGCGAGGTGTTCGCGGGCAAGCGCGTCGGCGTCGTCCTCAGCGGCGGCAACATCGACATGCTCGTGCTCGCGCAGATCGTCGAGCGCGGCCTCGCGCGCTCCCGGCGCCTCGCGCGCCTGCGCGTGCAGCTCCCCGACCGCCCCGGCGCGCTCGCCGACGTGACGCGCATCCTCGCCGAGAGCGGTGCCAACGTGATCGAAATCGATCACGAGCGCGCTTTCGGCCGCGTGCCGCTCAAGGAGGCGCAGGTCGAGTTCGTGATCGCGACGCGCGGCGCCGAGCACCTGCGCGAGATCTGCGACGCGCTGAAGCGCGGCGGGTACGAAGCGGGGTTGCCAGACCTGTGATGGCGTGAGTCCTTGGGTCTCTCGTCGCCGCACGCAGGCGGGCGACGACATCGGGATCCTCGAGCAGGAAGTACTGAGCCCTCGGGAACGCGTGCCGGAGGAGGACGGTTTTGCCCGCTCGGCGACGTCCCGTGAGAACGAGCGCCGGAAAGCTCTGCGCCGCCTCGTGGAGCAACGGCTCGATGGAGCGAGCGACGTATCGCGTAGTCGAGGATCTCGAACTTTAGCTTTAGAAAACTCAAAGCCCTTGCAACCGCCCTCAACCCCCCGTCCGCGACAGCGCGATTCCGCCGACGATGCTCAGCACCCACAGCACCGCCACGATCAGCGCACCGCCGCCGAGCTTTCCTCTGCGCGAGCGGAAGTCCCACAACCCGAAGCCCGTGGTGAGCGCGGCGACGCCGAGTGCGAGGCGCGCGAAGGGATTGCGCTGGGTGAGCGCCATCGAGACGGCGCCGGCGCCGAGCGCAGAGAGGCCGACGACCGCGCAGATGGTGACGGGCCAGAGCGCCTGGCTGCGCCAGAACAGGGAGAGATCGAAGAAGCGCTCGGTCTCCCCGTCGCGCCCGCGGCCGGCCGGCGGGCGCTCGCTCGGCGGCGGATTGCGATCGTCGGGCGGCTTCGTCTCCGTGGCGTCTCTCCCGCGCTAGGCGCGCTTCACCACCTCGAGCTCGAGGCCGGCGAGGCCGCGCAGGATGTAGCTCGGCTCGTACGTGAGCCGGTAGCCGTCGGGTAGCGCGAAGGACGCGAGCCGCTTCGCCACCTGCTCGAACAGCACCTTCAGCTCGAGGCGCGCGAGCGGCGCCCCGATGCAAAAGTGCGCGCCGCGCCCGAAGGCGACGCTCTCCTTCAGGTTCGGCCGCTCGGGATCGAAGCGATCGGGATCGGGAAACACGCTCGCGTCGCGGTTCGCCGAGCCGAACATCAGCCAGATCATCGTGCCCTTCGGGATCGCGACGTCCCCGAGCGAGGTGTCGCGCACGACGAAGCGGAACATGCCCTGGTTCGGCGTCGCGAGGCGCAGCGCCTCCTCGATCACGCTCGCGATCACCGACGGATCCGACTGCATGCGCGTGAACCAGGCCGGGTTCTCGATCAGCAGCTTGAAGGTCTCGTTGATCACCTTCGTGGTGGTCTCGTTCCCCGCCACCATCAGCTGCTGGATGATCGAGATCATCTCGGGGAGGTTCAGGCGCCGCTCCGCGCCGGTCTCGTCCTCGAACTCGGCCTGGGTGAGCGCGCTGATGAGGTCGTCGTTCGGCTGCGCGAGCCGCGCCTCGAACTCGCCCTGCCAGTACTTCTGCATCTCCACGACATCTCGCGCCGCCTGGATGCGCTGCTCGTCGGTGATGACGGCGCCGAGGCCGGCCACCGAGGAGTCGCTCCAGCGCTTCACGTGCTGGAACACCTCCGGCTTCATGCACAGGAAGTGGCCGATCACGCGGATCGGCAGCGGGATCGAGAGCGTGTGCATCACGTCCACGCGGCCGCGGGCCGGCCACGCGTCCAGGATCTCGTCGGCGAGCTCCCGCATCGTGCTCTCGAGCGCGAGGATGCGGCGCGTCGAGAGCGCCTTGCCGACCGTCTTGCGGTAGCGCGTCTGGAGCGGCGGATCCTCGGTGAGCATGGTCGAGACGCGCGGGAAGCCCTCGCGCATGATCTCTTCGATCTTGCGATTCACCTCGGAGGAGCCGGGCGTCGGCATGCTGGCGAAGCGCGACGAGTAGGTCGCGGTGTCGGCGAGGATCTGGGAGACGTGCGCGTGGCGCGACACGAACACGATGCCGCTGGCCGGGTGTCGCCAGACCGGCGCGTTGTCGCGCAGCGCCGCGTACCAGGGGAACGGGTACTGCTGCATCTCGGGTGCAAACGGGTCGTAGCGCGTGTAGTCGACGGCGGCGGCCATGGGCATCTCCTCGTTCGGCGCGGCGGGCGCCGAGCCCGGAGGTTTGCACGCGTTGAAACCGTCTGCGACCGCCGGTGCCGGCCCCTACTCCGGCGGCGCAGGCGGCCGCACCACGTGCGACAGCGACTCCCGCGCGTCCTTCGCGAAGCCCCGGAACAGCTGGATCGCGCGGTCGATGTCCGGCGACCAGGGCCCCGTGTAGATCCCGCCGGGCATTTGGCGCTTCGAGGCGACCCGCACGAGGGGCGTCCCGCTCGCAGCGTCCGAGAGCTGGAGCACGAACAGCGCCGAGCGGCCCGGCTGGATGATCGAGGTGACGCGGGAGTTGCTAGCGCGCGCGCGGTCGAACTCGAGATCGGTCACCTCGGCGCTCACGAGCAGGACGCCGGCGCCGGAGGCGCGCGTCTCGGGCAGCGGGATCGCCGCGGACAGGTTGTCGCGCAGGGCGCCTTGGAGGGCGCGCAGGAGCAGGGAGTGATCCGGGACCAGCGGCGGGGTGACGCTCGCGTCGTAGAAAATGGCCGGCCGCTCGTAGCGCAGCGCGTGGTACGCGCCGAGGTCGGGCCGCGGGCGGCGCACGTAGAGCGTGCCGGGGGCTTTCACGAATTGCTCGATCAGGTCGCCGAAGGGCGCCTCGGCGAGCGTCGGCTTGGCGGACCGATCGATCGTCACGCGCTCCTGCGCCCCGGGGCCCGAGACGCACGCGCAGAGCGCGATCAGCGCGAGCCCGCAGGCGAGGCGCGGGAGCGGGTGCGGCATGCGGCCTCCGGCGGCGCGCGCGAGCGTAACGCGCATCCTGGGACGAGCCTGCGCGCGGGCCGCGGCCGCGGCACGCTCTCCGCCATGTGGCAGACGCGCAGCTTCGCCTCCAGCGACGGCCTAACACTCTCGTACCGCGACTACGCCGGCCCGCCCGGCGCGGGAGCCGCGCCCGTGCTGTGCCTGCCGGGACTCACGCGCAACGCCCGCGACTTCGAGGCGCTCGCGCTCGAGCTCGCCCGTTCGCGCCGCGTGCTCTCGCCCGACCTGCGCGGGCGCGGGCTCTCGGCCTACGACCCGAACCCCGCGAACTATCACCCGGGCACCTACCTCCGGGACGTGCTGGAGCTGCTCGCCGCCGCGGGCGCGCCGCGCGTGCTCGCGATCGGTACCTCGCTCGGCGGGCTGCTCACGATGCTGCTCGCCGGCGCCCGCCCGAGCGCCCTCGCCGGCGCCGTGCTGAACGACATCGGCCCGGTGGTGGACGAGCAGGGCCTCGCGCGCATCCGCGGCTACGTCGGGAAGAACGGCGCAATGCACACCTGGGAGGAAGCCGCCGCCGCGTGTCGCGCCGCGAACGGCGCCGCGTTCCCCGGCTTCGGCGACGCGGACTGGCTCGCCTTCGCGCGCCGCACCTGCGTGGAGACCGCCGGCGGCGGCGTGCGCTTCGACTACGACCCGCGCATCGCGGAGCCGTTCGCTGGCGGCGGCGCCACGCCCGCGGTCGTGGACCCGTGGCGGCTGTGGGAGCCGCTCGCCGGCGTGCCGGCGCTGGTGATCCGCGGCGCGCTCTCGGACATCCTGAGCGCCGCGACGCTCGCCGAGATGCAGCGGCGCAAGCCCGACCTGCGCGCGGTGACCGTCCCGAACCGCGGGCACGCTCCCCTGCTCGACGAGCCCGAGGCGCTCGCCGCGATCCGCGCGTTCGTCGCCGCGCACTGAGGCCGCGCAGCGGATCGCATCCGGACGGATCCCGCCGTGGCGCGCGGCCGCGCCGGGAAGCGCGCGGCTACTCGAGCTCGATCGTGCCGTTCACGTCCATGCGCACGCGGCTCGTGCCGCCCTCGAAGGTCGGCGCCACGGCGACGTCGGCGGCCATCATCTCCATCTTGCCGCGCACCATCGGCATGGGCGGCATGGAGCCGCCGCCACCCACGTTCACCGAGATCAGGCCGTAGCTCGCCTTGCCGAAGCTCTTCGCCACCAGCGAGGCGCGCGTGCGGAAGGCGGCGATCGCCTCGGCGACCAGCTCGTCCTCGAGCTTGCGCTGCGTCTCGCGCGACACTGAGAACGAGATGTTGCGGAGCAGGAGGCCGCGCTCCTGGAGCTTGCCGAGCAGCTTCGCCACCGCGCCGGTGTCCTTGCTCTCGAGCACGAGGTCCTGGCTCGCCTGCCAGCGCACGATGCGGTTGCCGTCGCCGTACTCCGGATAGGTGTTGTAGGCGCCGCTCGTCACCTTCACGCCCTTCGCCTGCTTGGCGATCGCGAGCGCCTCGTTCATCTGCTTGTTCACGCGCGTCGCGAGCTCCGCCGGATCCGAGCCCGACGCCGTCGTCCCGATCACGCCGGTCGTCCAGTCGTTCGCGACCTCGCGCTCCGCGGCGACGTTGAAGCTCACCTGATTGCGCGGCTGAGGCAGCGTCTGCGCCGGGGAGGCCGCCGCCAGCGCGAGCCCCGCAAGCATGAGCACGAGAACGCGAGCGAGAGAGCGACGAGGCGACATGATTTCTCCTGGATGGGCGCGCGCAGCCTAGCGGGGCCGCGTTAGGGT
>CAYWRY010000193.1:0-6637 GCA_964460485.1 uncultured Spirochaetales bacterium | reverse complement strand
CCGATCCCGAGGATCACGCCAAGCCCCACGAGCCCGATCCACATCAGCGCGCTCGTGTTGCCGGGATCGAGCCAGCCGTAGTCGACTGCGAGCCACACCAGGCACGCGATCACGCCCGCGATCAGCCCCGCCCCGATCACCCCGATCGACTGGAGCGCCGCGCGCACATAGAGCACCCAGGCCGCGGCGAGCAGCAGGCCCGCGATCAGCTTCTCGGGCCCGAACTGCTCGATGCTCTCCGTCGCCCAGCGCAGGTAGTTCCAGCGCGTCGGGTTGAGCGTGGCGAGCACGAGCGCGATCGCGAGGCCGATGCGCAACAGGACGCCGTTCAGAGTGAGGCCGCCGTCGGTCGCCATGGCGCGGTCCTAGTTCCCGCGCGCCTTCTGCACGCGGCTGTGGCGAACGCCATAGAGGAAGTAGATCGCGAGCCCGAGCGCCATCCAGATGCCCAGCCGCAGCCAGGTCTCGAGTCCGAGGCCGGACATCAAGTAGAAGCACGCGGCGATCGTCGCGAGCGGCACCCACGGCACGAGCGGACAGCGGAACGGGCGGTGGAGATCCGGCGCGGTGCGCCGCAGGACGACCACGCCGATCGCGACGAGCACGAACGCGAACAGCGTGCCGATGCTCACGAAGCGCGCGAGGTCGTCGAGCGGGAAGATCCCGGCGGCGATCGCCACCAGCGCGCCGACCAACGCCGTGGAGAGATGCGGCGTCGCGAAGCGCGGGTGGAGGCGGCTGAACATGCCCGGCAGGAGCCCGTCGCGCGACATCGCGAAGAAGATGCGCGATTGGCCGTAGAGCAGGACGAGCAGGACCGACGTGAGGCCGACGATCGCGCCGGCGGCGATCAGCGCGGCCCCGAACGTGTTCCCCACGTCGGTGAAGGCGCGCGCCAGCGGCGCCTTGATGTCGATGTCCGCCAGCGGAACCATGCCCGTGATCACGCCGGACACGACGATGTAGAGCAGCGTGCAGAAGAACAGCGATCCGATGATGCCGATCGGCATGTCGCGCTCGGGGTTCTTCGATTCCTCGGCCGCCGTGGTGACGCCGTCGAATCCGATGTAGGCGAAGAACACGAGGCCCGCTCCCGCCACGACGCCCGACCAGCCGAACGGCATGAAGGGCTCCCAGTTGGCGGCCTGTACGTGCCCGAGGCCCGCCGCGATCACGTACAGGATCACGGCGGTCTTGAGCGCCACGATCACGGCGTTCGTGAACGCGCTCTCGCGGACGCCCACGATCAGCAGCGCCGAGATCAGCAGGAGGATGATCAGCGCCGGCAGGTTCACGACGCCTCCCGCCTCTGCGAGAAAGCCCGCCTTCAGCGCTTGTGGCAGCTCGAAGCCGAGCTGTCCGGCGATCAGATTGAAGTAGCCCGACCAGCCGCTCGCGACGGTCGCCGAGGCGACCGCGTACTCGATCACGAGGTCCCAGCCGATGATCCAGGCGAACAGCTCGCCGAGCGTGGCGTACGAGTAGCTGTAGGCGCTCCCGGAGATGGGCAGGATCGTCGCGAACTCCGCGTAGCAGAGGGCAGCCAGCGCGCTCACGAGCCCCGCCAGCGCGAAGGAGAGCACCACGGCCGGCCCCGCGTCCTGCCTCGCGGCGACCCCCGTGAGCACGAAGATGCCCGTGCCGATGATGCCGCCGATGCCGAGCATCACGAGGTTCAGGGGACCGAGCGCGCGCTTGAGCGAACGCGACTGGTCCGCCAGGTCGCCGCGAAACGCTTCAACCGACTTCGTCGCGAACAGATCGGCCATGGCGCCCCCCCTCTCGTGCGCGCGTCGCGAAGGGGGATCGCGGCGAATGCGCCCGCGCATCGTATCAGGGGAAGCGCGGGGCGGGAGGGGACGGGGTTCAGCGGGTCTCGTGCTGGCGCTCGAAGCGCCACAGCGGGGCGAGCGCGGCGAGCGCGAGCGCGATCACGGAGACGCCAGCCACCGCGAACGCCGCGCGATAGCCCGTGAGCGCGCCGTGCTCGGCGGCGACCGCGGCGCTGACCGCACCGCCCACCAACGGACCCGCGATGAAGCCCAGGCTGCCCGCGGCGTTGAAGGCGCCGAGCGAGGTGGTGCGGATGCGCTCGGGCGTGGTCTCGGCGGTCATCAGCATCGAGGGCATGAACATCACGGCCGCGCTGATGCCCGCGATCGGCATGAGCGCCGTGAAGACGTCGCTGGGCCAGAAGCCGAGGCTCGCGACCAGCGCGCCATACACGAGGCTGCCGCCGATCAGGAACGCGACCCGCGACGTGCGCTGTGCGAGCAGGCCGAACGGGAACGAGAGCAGCGCGAACGGGAGCATGAACATGCCGATCAGCATCCCGACGCGGGCCGACGTGAACTGGTGCTCGTTGCGCGCGAGGAACACGAAGGTCGACGTGAAGAAGCCCACCGTGAAGCGGTCGATGAACGAGAACGCGAGGGGCAGCGCGACGAGCGGGTGCGCGCGCACGAGGCAGCCGATCTCGCCGAAGCCGGGGCGGCGCTCGCCCGCGCGGCCGGTCTCCTTCACGATCAGCGTCGCGAGCACGGCCGCGGCCGCCACGACCGCCGCGCCGACCTCGAGCGGCAGCAGCTCGTCCCGCGCGCCGAGCCGCCCGCCGAGCGGCGCGCCGGTCGCGACGCCGAGCAAGAGCCCGGAGCCCACGACGCCCAGCGCGAGGCTGCGCTCCTGCTCGGGCCGCGCGCTGGAGGCGATGCCCATCAGCAGCGAGAGCGCGCTGATGTGGGCGCAGCCCTCGAAGAAGCGAATCGCCATGAAGGCGGCGAACGGGGCGTCGGCGGTGAGCGCGGCGAAGCAGAGCGCGTCGAGGGTGAGGGCGCCGATCAAGAGGCCGCGCCGCCGGCCCCAGCGGTCGGCGAGCGCGCCCACCACGGGCGCCGCCACGAACGCGCCGACCATGTTGATCGACATGAACGCCGAGGTGGCGAGCTCGGAGACGCCGAAGCGGTGCTGCACGAGCTCGCGCAGCACGGGCACGGGCAGCGTGACCGGCAACAGGGTCAGCAGCGCGAGCACGCCGAGCCCGGCGATGCGCGCGCCGGAGTAGCGCACGCCGTCCTGCCCTTCGCCGCTGCTCACGCTCCCGCTGCCCCCCGCCCGCACCGCGTCGTGCGCCGACTGCGACGCGCGCCACAGTCGCAGGCACGCCGCCGCCTGCGCGAGGATGTGGGCGACGAGGCGCGACGCGCAAGCGGACGCGTCCGGTCGCAAACCGGGACATCGAGCCCGAAAGAGGTCTGACCCCTTTCGGGTTCGCGGAGACGAGGAACCCGATGCCGTTCGATGCCGTTCTGATCGCCAACCGCGGGGAGATCGCGATCCGCGTGGCGCGCGCCGCAGCGGAGCTCGGGCTGCGCAGCGTCGCGGTTTACGCGGAGGACGACGCCCGCTCGCTGCACGTGCGGCGCGCGGACGCGGCGGTCGCGCTGCGCGGCACCGGCCCCGCCGCCTACCTCGACATGGCGCAGCTCGTCGCGGCCACCCAGGAGGCCGGCTGCGGCGCGATCCACCCGGGCTACGGCTTACTCTCGGAGAGCGCGGCGTTCGCAGCGAAGTGCGCGGAAGGCGGCATCGTCTTCGTCGGCCCGAGCGTCGCGGCGCTCGACTCCTTCGGCGACAAGAGCAAGGCGCGCGCGCTGGCCCAGGCGTGCGGCATCCCGGTCCTGCGCGGGACCAACGGCGCCACCTCGCTCGCCGAGGTGCGCGCGTTCTTCGCCGAGACCGGCGCGGTGGTGATCAAGGCGGTCGCTGGCGGCGGCGGGCGCGGCATGCGCGCGGTCGCGCGCGCGGAGGAGCTGGAGGAGGCGTACGCCCGCTGTCGCTCCGAGGCGGAGAAAGCGTTCGGCGTCGCCGACGTCTACGTGGAGGAGTGGCTGCCGCGCGCCCGGCACGTGGAGGTGCAGATCGTCGGCGACGGGTCGGGCGCGGTCTCTCACGTGTGGGAGCGCGAGTGCACGGTGCAGCGGCGCCACCAGAAGCTCGTCGAGCTGGCGCCGAGCCCGGCGCTGGACGCCGGCCTGCGAGCCGAGCTGTTGGAGGCCGCGGTGAAGCTCGGCCGCGCCGTGCAGTACCGCGGCCTCGGCACCGTCGAGTTCCTGCTGGAAGTGGCCCCTTCGGGTCAGACCCCAAAGCGCCACCGCTTCGCGTTCATCGAGGCGAACGCGCGCCTCCAGGTGGAGCACACGGTCACCGAGGCGGTCACGGGCGTCGACCTCGTGCGCGCGCAGCTCTCGCTCGCGCGCGGCGCGACGCTCGCCGAGGTGGGGCTCGCCCAGCCGCAGGTGCCCGCGCCGCGCGGCTACGCGATCCAGCTGCGCGTCTGCACCGAGACGATCTCGCCCGACGGCACCGTCCGGCCGGCGGGCGGCACCCTCACCGCCTTCGATCCGCCCAGCGGCCCCGGCGTGCGCGTCGACCACGCGGGCTACTCCGGCTACACGACGAATCCGCGCTACGACTCGCTGCTCGCGAAGCTGATCGCCCACGCGCCGAGCGAGCGCTTCGCCGACGCGATCGCGCGCGCGGATCGCGCGCTCTGCGAGCTGCGCATCGACGGCGTCGCCACCAACGCGCCCTTCCTCCAGGCGATCCTGCGCCACCCAGACTTCGCCGCCACGCGCGTCACGACGCGCTTCGTCGACGAGCACGCGGCGGAGCTTGTGGCCGCCGCCGCGAAGCTCGCGCCGCGGCTGCACTTCGCCGCGAGCGAGCTCGCCGCGGGCACGACCGCCGCGAGTCGCGGCGCCGCGCCCTCCGCAGCGGGCGCGCGCCCCGCGCTCGCGGGCGCGCAGCTGCGCAGCGCGGATCCGCTCGCCGTGCTCGACTACGGGAAGAGCGCGAACGAGCTCGACGCGAACGACGCCGGCGAACCCTCCGCCGCCGCGGAGCCTGCGCCGCCGCCCGCGGAGCTGGACGCGCCCGAGGGCAGCTTCGCGGTGCGCGCGCCGCTCCAGGGCACGATCGTCTCCGTCGACGCGCGCGAGGGCGCCGAGGTCGCGCAGGGCCAGGCGCTGCTCGTGATGGAAGCGATGAAGATGGAGCACGTGATCGCCGCGCCGGCGAGCGGCATCGTGCGCGCGGTCGCCGTCGCGAAGGGCGACACCGTCTTCGAGGGCCACGCGCTCGTGTTCCTCGAAGAGGCGGACGTCTCGGTGAGCGCGGAGACCGAGCAGGCGGAGGCCGACCCGAACTACATTCGTCCGGATCTCGCGGAGGTGCTCGAGCGCCACGCGATCACCAGCGACGAGCGGCGCCCCGACGCCGTCGCGCGCCGCCGCAAGACGAACCAGCGCACGGCGCGCGAGAACGTGAACGAGCTGCTCGATCCGGGCTCCTACATCGAGTACGCGCCGCTCGTGGTCGCCGCGCAGCGGCGGCGCCGCACGATGGACGACCTGATCGCGAACACGCCCGCGGACGGCCTCGTCGCCGGCATCGGCAGCGTGAACGGCGACTCGTTTCCGCCGGAGCGGTCGCGCTGCGTCGTGATGTCCTACGACTACACCGTGCTCGCGGGCACGCAGGGCGGGCAGAACCACCGCAAGAAGGACCGCCTGTTCGAGCTCGCCGAGCGCATGCGCCTGCCGGTCGTGTTCTTCGCCGAGGGCGGCGGCGGGCGGCCTGGCGACACCGACGGCATCGGCGGCGCCGGCCTCGACTGCCTCGCCTTCCAGTACTGGGGCCAGCTATCCGGTCTCGTGCCGCTGGTCGGCATCACCAGCGGCTTCTGCTTCGCGGGCAACGCGGCGATCCTCGGCTGCTGCGACGTCGTGATCGCGACCCAGGGCTCGAACATCGGCATGGGCGGCCCCGCGATGATCGAGGGCGGCGGGCTCGGGATCTTCCGCCCCACCGAGGTGGGCCCGCTCGACGTGCAGTGGCGCAACGGCGTCGTCGACGTGCGCGTGGAGGACGAGCGCGAGGCCGTGCAGGTGGCGAAGCAGTACCTGTCCTACTTCCAGGGCCCGCTCCCGCGCTGGGAGTGCGCCGACCAGCGCTTGTTGCGGCGCGCAATCCCCGAGAATCGCCTGCGCATCTACGACGTGCGCCACGTGATCGCGACGCTGGCCGACAGCGGCAGCGTGCTCGAGCTGCGGCGCGGCTTCGGCCACGGCATGGTAACCGCGCTCGCGCGCATCGAGGGCCGCCCCGTCGGCATCGTCGCGAACAACCCCGCGCACCTGGCGGGCGCCATCGACAGCGAGGCCGCCGACAAGGCCGCGCGCTTCCTCCAGCTCTGCGACGCCTTCGACGTCCCCGTCGTATTCCTGTGCGACACGCCGGGCATCATGGTGGGCCCCGAGGTGGAGAAGACCGGCCTCGTGCGCCACGCCTCGCGGCTGTTCGTGATCGGCGGCTCGCTCACCGTCCCGTTCGTGACGATCGTGCTGCGCAAGGGCTACGGTCTCGGCGCGCAGGCCATGGCCGGCGGCAGCTTCAAGGCGCCGATCTTCACCGTGGCGTGGCCGACCGGCGAGTTCGGCGGCATGGGCCTCGAAGGCGCGGTGAAGCTCGGCTACCGCAAGGAGCTCGCCGCCGAGACCGACCCGGCGAAGCGCAAAGCGCTCTTCGACCAGATGGTGAAGCGCATGTACGACCACGGGAAGGCGGTGAGCACGGCCTC
>CAYWRY010000192.1:0-6668 GCA_964460485.1 uncultured Spirochaetales bacterium | reverse complement strand
AAGCAGGCAAGCGAAGGCGGGCCGACGAAGCCGGTCGCCTGCGGCGACTGCCTTGCGCTGCTCGGGCGGTCCGGCGGGGGTCGTGAACTCGTGCGATCGCGCGCTGGCGGCGCGCGCCACGCCCTCGAACAACGACCCCCCGAAGACCCCGGCCCGTCCTGCGCTGCTCAGCGTCTGCGACGGCAGGAAAGGCTGCCCTCACCCCAACCCGCTCCCGCGGATGCAGGAGCGGGAGCAAAGCTGCCCTTTCCCACGCGAGGGCGAGAGGGAGAGAGGGTGTCGGTTGAAGTGATTGCCGTCGAAGGCGACGATCGAGACTTACGCAAGCACGTGACACCGCGACCCCGCAAGTTCGCGTCGCCCGTGTGGACACCGGTTCCGTCATCCCGAGCGAACGCGACGGATCCCGGCGTTGCGAGCGGTGGAGATTGCTCGCCTCGGGCTTGGAATGACTCCCCATCGTCATCCCGAGCGAACGCGAGGGATCTCGGCATTGCGCGCGGCGGAGATTCCTCGCCTGCGGCTCGGAATGACAGTGGGGGCATTGCCGCTTGGAATCGCGAAGCCAGGCCGGGAGCGACGCTGGCTTGTCATCCCGAGCGAACGCGAGGGATCTCCGCGCCACGCGGTGCAGAGATTCCTCGCCTGCGGCTCGGAATGACAGTGTGGCGGCGTTGCGGCTCGGAATAACGAAGCGAGGCTGGGGGAATGACGCTGGCTTGTCATCCCGAGCGAACGCGAGGGATCTCCGCGCCACGCGGTGCAGAGATTCCTCGCCTGCGGCTCGGAATGACAATCGGGGTTGCGGCTCGGAATGACAATGGCGGCGTTGCGGCTCGGAATGACAAACGGCGACGAATGCGAGCGCCAGGCGGTCGGTCGTGTCACGAAGATTCGTGATGCTCGATCGCAGCGAAGGGTACCCGCGCAGCGGGCGCCTTCGTCGGCGCGCCTTTGGCTTCGGCCGCTCGCTTCACGCCGGCTGCGCCGGCATGAGCCTGCGCCGCAACCTGCGGTTGCCTTTGGTCACTGTCTTTGGCAAGAGAAAGAAAGTGACGGCCCGAGCGTCCGCCCGTTGAAGAACGAAGAAGCGGCAACGCGCCGCGGCGCGAACGACGACTGGCGCACGGGCGGCGCGACATCCGCTGCGCGGCGGCGTCATATCAGGATGATGTCGTACTGCTCCTGGTGATAGATGCTTTCGACCTGCATCGAGATCGGCTTGCCGATGAAGTCCGACAGCATCGCCAGCGACTGCGATTCCTCCTCGAGGAACAGATCGACCACCGTCTGCGAGGCGAGGATGCGGAACTCGCGCGCGTCGCCGAACTGGCGCGCCTCGCGCAGGATCTCACGCAGGATCTCGTAGCAGACGGTGCGTGCGGTCTTGATCTCACCGCGGCCGCCGCACACGGGGCAGGGCTCGCACAGGACGTGCGCGAGCGACTCGCGCGTGCGCTTGCGCGTCATCTCGACGAGCCCGAGCTGCGTGAAACCGCTGACCGTCATTCGCGTGCGGTCGCGCGCCAGCGCGCGCTTGAACTCCGCAAGCACCGCCTCGCGGTGCTCGGCGTTGACCATGTCGATGAAATCGACGACGATGATCCCGCCCAGGTTGCGCAGGCGCAGTTGTCGCGCGATCGCGTGCGCCGCCTCGAGGTTGGTCTTGAACACCGTGTCGTCGAAGTTGCGCGTGCCGACGAAGCCGCCGGTGTTCACGTCGATCGTGGTCATCGCCTCGGTCTGGTCGATGATCAGGTAGCCGCCGCTTTTCAGGTCCACGCGGCGGGCGAGCGCGCGCTCGATCTCGGCGTCGATCTGGTACAGGTCAAACAGCGGCCGCTCGCCGGTGTAGTGTGCGAGCTTGCCGAGCACGCGCGGCACGTATTGCGCGGCGAAAGCCTGCAGCGCCGCGAAGTTCTCGCGCGAGTCGATCTGGATCGTCTGTGTCGCCTCGGTCACGACATCGCGCAGCACGCGCTGCGCGAGCGAAAGCTCCTGGTACAGCACGGACGGTGCGGGCGACTGCGTCGCGGCCTCGCGGATCTGCGTCCAGCGCTTGCGCAGGTAGTCGATGTCGGCGGCGAGGTCGGCTTCGGTCGCGTCCTCCGCGCTGGTGCGGATGATGTAGCCGCCTTTTTCGTCGGCGGGGACGACGCGCGCGAGCATTTCGCGAAGCTGCGCACGTTCGGCCTCGTCCTCGATCCGCTGCGACACGCCGATGTGCGGGTCCTGCGGCAGGTAGACGAGCATCCGGCCCGCGAGCGAGATCTGCGTGGACAGGCGCGCGCCCTTGGTGCCGATCGGATCCTTGACGACCTGCACGAGCAACGCGTCGCCCTCGTGCACCAGCCGCTCGATCGGCGGCGGTTTGTCCTGCGTGAACTGGCGGTACTCCCAGATGTCGGCGACGTGCAGGAAGGCGGCGCGCTCCAGCCCGATGTCGACGAAGGCCGACTGCATGCCGGGCAGCACGCGCGCGACCTTGCCGAGGTAGATGTTGCCGACCAGTCCGCGCGTGGCCGCGCGCTCGACGTGCAGCTCCTGCACGACGCCCGCGAGCAGCACCGCCACCCGCGTTTCCTGCGGCGTGATGTTGATCAGGATGTCTTCCATCTCGCTACAGGACCTTCAGGCCCGCCTGCTGCAACAGTTGCGCAGTTTCGAACAGCGGCAGTCCCATCACGCCCGTGTAGCTGCCTTCGATGCGTTCGACGAAGATCGCGGCGAGTCCCTGGATGCCGTAGCCGCCGGCCTTGTCGTACGGTTCTGCGGTCGCGCAATAGCGCTCGATTTCGTGCTCGGCGAGCGCGCGCAGCACGACGGTCGTGACCGAGGTCGCCGCCATCACGTGCGCGGTGCTGCCGGTGCCGATCGCCAGCGCGACGGTGGTGCGCACCTCGTGCGCGCGCCCGGACAGCCGGCGCAGGAAGTCCATCGCTTCGGCGCGGTTCGCCGGCTTGCCGAGCACTTCACCGTCGAGGATCACGGCCGTGTCGGCGGCGAGCACGGGTTTGTACAGCATCGATCGCATCGAAAGCACGCGCTGGCCGAAGGCGGCCTTCTCGCGCGCGGTGCGTTCGACGTAATCGGCGGCCGGCTCGGCCGGGTGCTGCCGCTCGTCGATGTCCGGTCCGCGCGGCGACGCGAGCCGCAGCATCAACGGCTCGAAGCGCACGCCGATCTGCTTGAGCAGTTCGCGGCGGCGCGGGCTGCGCGAGGCGAGATAGACGTCGGCCATGGCTGCGCTCGTGGTCAGCCGCGATGATAGGGGTGCCCGGCGAGGATCGACCAGACGCGGTAGAGCTGTTCGAGCAGGACGACGCGAGCGAGCGCGTGCGGCAGCGTCAGGCTGGACAGCCGCAGCAGCATCCGTGCCTGGCGTTTGAATCCGGCATCGAGCCCGTCGGGGCCGCCGATCGCGAAGGTCACGGTTTCCGAGGCGTCGCGCCAGCCGCGGATCGCCTCGGCGAACTGCAGCGTGGTCCAGTCCGTGCCGCGTTCGTCGAGCGCGACGACGAGGCTGCCCGCCGGGATCGCCGCTCGCAGCCGTTCGGCCTCGGCGGCGAGCAGCCGCTCGACGGGTTGGCCGGCGCGCGGCTCGGGCTTGACTTCCTTCAGCGTCACGGCGAAATCGCTCGGGAAGCGCGTCCGGAAGTCGGCGATGGCCTCCTCGGCCCAACGCGGCTGGCGCTGGGCGACTGCGACGACGGTGATGTGCATGGGGCCCGGTGCGGCTCGGCGGCGGATCGAGCGCGCAACCGCGCGTCAGCGCGCCGGCTTCTTGGCCGCTGTCCTGCGGGCGGATGCGCCTGTCGCCGCCTTGCGCGCCTTCTTCGCCGGCGCCGTCCGGCGCTGCGACGCGGCCCGCTTCGCCGGCTTCGCCGCGCGCTTGCCGGCGGCCGCGGACTTTTTCGCCGACGTCGCTCGTGCCGCCGACGTCGCTCGAGCCGCCGACTTCTTCGCGGCCGTCGCGGTCGGCGCGGCGCTGCGCGCGGCAGGCCGCTTCGCGGCGGGTCGTTTCGCCGTGGGCTTGCGAGCCTCTGTCGCGCCGCCGGCTCGCGCGCGGCGCTCGGTCGTCCGCTCGCCCGCGGACTTGATCCGCACCGGCTTGCTGCCCCAGATCTCCTCGAGTTCGTAGTACGCGCGGATCGACGGCTGCATGATGTGCACGACGATGTCGCCGAGGTCGACCAACACCCACTCGCCGCTGTCGGTGCCTTCGACGCTGACGACTTTGCCCCCGGCCGCCTTGACGCGCTCGGCAACGCTCGAGGCCAGCGCGCGCGTCTGCCGGTTCGACGTGCCGCTCGCGAGGACGACGCGGTCGAACATGTCGGACAGGCCGATCGTGTTGTAGACCCTGATGTCCTGGCCCTTGATGTCTTCGAGCGCGTCGACGACGATGCGCTGCAGTTTTTGCAGATCCATGGCGCTAGCGGTAGAGGTCATGCGCCCGAATATAGTCCAGCACCGGCGCCGGCACGATCTGCGCGAGCCGCGCGTCGCGTTTGGGCGAGGCCGGCGCGCGCAGCAGCGCGCGGATCTCGGTGGCCGACGCGTCGACCGGCGCCATCTCGAGATCGACGATGCATCCCGCGGGCCGGTCGCGCAACTGCGCAGCCCGCGCCCAGTGCTCGTTGTAGAACGTCTGCAGCGGCCATGAAAGCGTCAGCACCGCGTCGTTGCGGCGCGCGACCGCGATGTGCGCGAAGTCGAGCAGGCGCTGCCACTCGCGCCAGGTGTCGAGGCGCTCCATCTGGTCGGCGCCGAGCACGAGGACCAGCGGCACGTCGGGACCGAGCGATGCGCGCAGCGCGCGCAGCGTGTCGATCGTGTAGCTCGGTCCAGGGCGCTCGACTTCGCTCAGGTCGAGCGTGAAGCGCGGTTCGCCGGCGATCGCGAGCGCGACCATCCGTGCGCGGTGCGCGGCATCGGTGATCTCGCCCTTCTGCCAGGGGTGCCCGGCCGGGATGAATCGGACCTGCGCCAGCCCGAGGCGTTCGAGCGCCGCGCGCGCGAGCGCCAGATGACCGGCGTGGATCGGATCGAAGCTGCCGCCGAGCAGACCGATCATTCGATCAGGTCCACTCGCGCGGCCGCAGGAAGTCGGTGTACAGCCGCGCCTCGGGCGAGCCCGGCTCGGGCTTCCAGTCGTAGCGCCACTTCACCACCGGCGGCAGCGACATCAGGATCGATTCGGTGCGTCCACCGGACTGCAACCCGAACAGCGTGCCGCGATCGTAGACGAGGTTGAATTCGACGTAGCGGCCGCGCCGGTACGCCTGGAAGTCGCGCTCGCGTTCGCCGTATGGGTGGCTGCGGCGGCGCTCGACGATCGGCACGTAGGCGTCGACAAAGGCGTCGCCGACCGCGCGAACGAGCGCGAAGCCGCGTTCGAACCCGAGTTCGTGAAAGTCATCGAAGAAGATGCCGCCGATGCCGCGCGGCTCATTGCGGTGTTTCAGGAAGAAGTAGTCGTCGCACCACTTCTTGAAGCGCGGATACATGTCGGCGCCGAACGGTTCGAGCGCCGCTTTGCAGGTCGCGTGAAAGTGCCTCGCGTCTTCGTCGTACGGGTAATAAGGCGTCAGATCCATGCCGCCGCCGAACCAGAAGACGTCCGCCTCGCCGCGCTTGCGGGCGATGAAGCAGCGCACGTTCATGTGCACGGTCGGCACGTACGGATTGCGCGGGTGCAACACCAGCGACACGCCCATCGCCTCGAAACCGCGGCCGGCCAGCTCGGGCCGCTGCGCGCTCGCCGACGGCGGTAGCGCCGCGCCGGTGACGTGAGAAAAGCCCACGCCGCCGCGTTCGAGCAGCTTGCCTTCCTCGACGATGCACGTGAGCCCGCCGCCGCCGAGCGCGCCGCCTTGCGGCTTGTCCCACGCGTCGCGCAGGAAGGGTGTGCCGTCGAGCTGCTCGAAGCGCGCAACGATCCGCTGCTGCAGGTCCAGCAGATATTCGCGGACGGACTGGGTGTCGACGAATTCGCTCATTGCATGTGCCGGCCGATGAAGCCGAGCACGCTCTCGTACCACGCGACGATGTTCCGGGGCTTCAGGATCCAGTGGTTCTCGTCGGGGAAGATCAGCAGCTCGCTCGGCACGCCGTGGTATTGCAGTGCCTCGAACAGATTCAATCCCTCGTTGATCGGGCAGCGGTAGTCGAGCTCGCCGTGGATGATCAGCACGGGCGTCTTCCACTGCTTGATGTAGCGGATCGGCGCGTAGCGGTCGAACCTCACCGGGTCGGCGTACGGATCCTCGCCGCCCATTTCCAGATACCACCACGCCGGATGGTCCGTCGTGCCGGTGAACTGCGCCATCGTGGCGATGCTCGCGTGCGTGATCAGGCACTTGAAGCGCTGCGTCTGCGTGCCGATCCAGTTCGTCATGTAGCCGCCGAAGCTGCCGCCCATCGCCATGATCCGCCGCGCATCGACGTCGGGGCGCTTCTCGAGCGCATCGGTGACGGCCATCAGGTCCTTGAAGCACTGGTCGCCCCAGACGTTGCCCCAGATACCTTGAATAAAGTCCTGACCGAAACCCGTCGAGCCGCGGGGATTCGGCAGCGCGACCGCGTAACCCTGGGCGACCGCGATCAGCGGATTCCAGCGCCAGTGCCAGCCGTCGACGTCCATGCCGATCGGCCCGCCGTGGATC
>CAYWRY010000191.1:0-6757 GCA_964460485.1 uncultured Spirochaetales bacterium | reverse complement strand
CGTTAGGGTCCGCGCTGTGACGTGGCCCGAGCTTCCGCTCTTCGACGCGCGCGCAGGGCAGATGTTGCGCGGGATGCGGGGCGTGCCCGCGCGCGGTGCTCGCCTCCGCTCGCCCGCGCCTCGGAACCCGCGCCGGTGACCGCGCCCAGCGCTCGCGCGGTGGTGCTTCCCTACTGGCTCGGCCATCCAGCGAGCGAGGCGCTGGAGATCGCGCGCGCGGCGGACCGGCTCGGCTACGCCGAGCTGTGGATCGGCGAGATGGCCACCTTCGACGCCTTCGCGCTGGGCGGCGCGCTCGCGCGGGAGACACGGCGCATCGAGCTCACGCTCGGGCCGCTCGCGCTCGGCGTGCGCAGCGCGGTCGCGCTCGCGCTCGGCGCGGGCAGTGTCTCCGAGCTCGGCGGCCGGCCCGCGCGGCTCGCGCTCGGCGCCTCGAGCCCGGCCATCGTCGCCGGCTGGCACGGGCGTCCCTACGCGCGCCTGCCCGAGCTCGCGGCCGAGACGATCGCCGCGCTGCGCCCGCTGCTGCGCGGCGAGCGCAGCGCGGGCGGCTTCAAGCTGCGCGTCGCCGCCCCCGCTGCGGAGATCACGCTCGCCGCGTTCGGGCCGAAGATGCTCGCGGTGGCCGCACGGGAGGCCGACCGCGTGGTGCTGAACCTCGTCACTCCGGACGCGGTGCGCGACGTGCGCGCGACGCTCGAGCGCCAGGCGCGCGCCGCGGGTCGCGCGCGGCCGCGCCTCGCGGTCTGGGTGGCCGCCGCGCACGAGTCGAGCGCCGACGCGATCGCGCAGCTTGCGCGGCAGGTGTGCGTCTACCTCGCCCCGCCGGGCTACGGCGAGATGTTCCGCGCCGCGGGCTTCGGCGCCCTCGTTCAGCGCGCGCGCGCCGGCGAGGCGCAGCCGCGCCTCGCCGACGAAGTACCCCGCGCGCTGCTCGAGGCCGTCGCGATGCTCGGCGACGAAGCGACCCTGCGCGCGCGCCTCGCCGACTACCTCGCCGCGGGCGCGGACGAAGTGGCGGTGGTGCCCGTGACCGCCGGCGACGACGCGGGCGCCCGGGTGCTCGCGTCGCTCCGCTGACCCGCTCGGGGTCCGACCCCTTTCGGGTTCGGCGCGACGAAGGCGTCCGGTTGCGCGCGGTTCAGGCGCGCATCGCCGCTGCGGCGTCCTGCACGGCGCGGATGATCTTGTCGTAACCCGTGCAGCGGCACAGGTTGCCGGCGAGCCCGAAGCGGATCTCCTTCTCCGTCGGATCCGGATTCCGCTCGAGCAGCGCCTTCGCCGCCACCACGATGCCCGGCGTGCACACGCCGCACTGAAGGCCCGCATGCTCGAGCAGCTTCTGCTGCACGGGATGCAGCTCGCCGGGCTTGGCGACGCCCTCGACGGTCTCGATCGTGCGGCCCTGGGCTTCGGCGGCGAGCACGAGGCATGCGCAGGTGAGGCGGCCGTCGAAGATCACGCTGCACGCGCCGCAGTCGCCGGTCGCGCAGCCTTCCTTCACGCCGGTCAGGCCGACGGCGTTTCGGAGCACGTCGAGGAGCGTCTGGTGCGGCTCGCACAGGAACTCGGCGGCTTCGCCGTTGATCGTGGTCTCCACATGGAGCTTGCGCATGGTTGTCTCCGGCTGCGTGGCTGTGGTTACGAGCGGGCCGCGGCGCGATCGGCGGCGATGCGCGCCGCGCGCCGGGTGAGGACGCCCGAGACGTGCTTGCGGTAGGGAATCGTGCCGCGCTTGTCGTCGATCGGGCGCGCGGCGGCGGAGGCCGCGGCAGCGGCGGCGGCGAGCGAGGCGTCGTCGACGCGTTTGCCGACCAGCGCGGCGCCGGCCTCGGGCACGAGGAACGCGGTGGGTCCGACGGCGCCGAGCGCGACGCGCGCCGCGCTGCACACGCCGCTCGCGTCCAGCGTCACGCGCACGCCCGCACCCACCACGGCGATGTCCATCTCGGTGCGCGGGATGAGGCGCAGGTAGGCGTCGGCGGTGCGCGCCGCGGGCCGCGCCAGGCGCAGCGCCACGAGCAGCTCGCCATCCGCCAGACAGTTCCTGCCGGGGCCGAGGTTGAACTTCTCGACGGGCACCTCTCGGCGCCCGTTCGGCCCGGCCACCAGGCAGGTCGCCTCGTTCGCGATCAGCGCGGGCGTGCTGTCGGCGGCGGGCGAGGCGTTACACAGGTTCCCGCCGATCGACGCGCGGCCCTGCACCTGCTTCGAGCCGATCAGCGCGGCTGCCTCGAACAAGCCCGGCCAGAGCGCGGCGAGCTCCGCGTGCATCGAGAGCTCGTCGCCGCATACCGCCGCGCCGATCGTCGCCCCGGACGCGTCGAGAGAGATCGCGGTCAGCTCCGGGATGCGCTTCACGTCGACCAGAACCGCGGGCTGCCTCGCGCCGCTGCGCATCTGCACGAGCAGGTCGGTGCCGCCCGCGAGCACGCGCGCGGCGCCGCCGTGCTTCGCGAGGGACGCGAGCGCCTCGTCCAGCGAGCGCGGCGCTTCGTACGACTTCTGCATGATGGGGGAGTCTCCTGTTCTCTCTGCGCGCGCACGCCGCGCGCTTCAGCGGCCGCCGGCGATCGGCGGCAGGAAGGTCACCTCGGTGTCGTCGGCCAGCGGGTCGTAGTCGGCGTTGCCGCGGATGTCTCCGTCGATGGCGACGGAGAAGCGCGGGCCGAGCGTCTCGGCGAAGCCCGGGAAGCGCGCCTCGAGGGCGCTGAGCAGCGCGCTCACGTTTGGGGCCGAGAGCGTCACGCGCTCGGCTCCCGTCAACGCGCGCAGCGACGGCGGCACGGTCACGACGGCCATTCGCTCCGTTCCTCTCGTTCACATGTCGTGCTTCGCCCGTGTTGCATGGCAGCCACCGTTCGACTCCGCTCGGCTTCGAGGACTCCGCCTCGCTGCGCGCGGCGAAGCGCCGCTTGCCCTACGCGCGCGCCTGGAGCGCGGCGAGCAGGCGCGGCGGCGAGATCGGCAGCTCCGTCATGCGCACGCCCGTCGCGTTCTTCACCGCGTTCGCCACCGTCGCGAGCGGCGCCACGATCGGCGTCTCGCCGACGCCACGCACGCCGTAGGGGTGGCCCGGATTCGGCACCTCGAGCACGACCGCGTCGATCATCGGCAGGTCGCTGGCGACCGGCATGCGGTAGTCGAGGAAGCCCGCGTTCTCCATCACGCCCTTCGCGTCGTAGACGTACTCCTCGTGAAGCGCCCAGCCGATGCCTTGCGCTGCGCCGCCCTGGATCTGGCCTTCGACGTACGCGGGATGCACCGCGCGCCCGGCGTCCTGGATCGCCGTGTAGCGGAGCACGTCGACGCGGCCGGTGTCGGGATCGACCTGCACGTCGCACAGATGCGTCGCAAAGCCGGGGCCCGCGCCCTGCGGATTCACCTGCGCGCGGCCGTTGATCGGGCCGCCCGTCTTGCCCATCGCCTTTGCGATCTCGGCGACGGTGAGCGGCGCCTTGTCGAGCCCCGAGCCCTTCGCCGGAAGGCAGCGCCCGTCGGCGAACTCCACCTGTGCCACGTCGCAGCCCCACATCTTCGCGGCGCGCTGGCGCAGCTGGGCCACCACGTCGCGCGACGCCTCGATCACGGCCAGGCCCGTCGCGAACGTCACGCGGCTGCCGCCGGTCAGATCGCAGTAGCCGGCGGTGTCCGTGTCGCCGACGACCGGGCGGATCTTCGTCACGTCGATGCCCAGCTCTTCGGCGGCGCAGATCGCCATCGAGGCGCGCGAGCCGCCGATGTCCGGGTTGCCGGTGATCACGGTCGCCGCGCCGTCCTCGCTGAGGTGAACCTCGGCGCTCGACATCATGCCCACGTTGAACCAGAAGCCCGCGGCGACGCCGCGACCCTGATTGGGGCCGAGCGGCGCGCGGTAGTGCGGATGGCGCTTCGCAGCCTCGAGCGTCTCGACGAAGCCGATGCGGTTGAAGCGCGCGCCGTAGGGCGCCTGCGTGCCCTCCTTCGCCGCGTTCGCGAGGCGCAGGTCGATCGGGTCGACCTTCAGCTCCGCGGCCAGCTCGTCCATCGCCTGCTCCATGGCGAACGCCGCCTGCGGCGCGCCAGGCGCGCGGTAGGCCGCCGTCTTCGGCCGCGACGTCACCACGTCGAAGCCTTCGATCGCGCAGTTCGGAATGTCGTAGGACGCGAACACCGTCATCGAGCCGGCGCCGACCGGCGAGCCGGGGAAGCCGCCCGCGTCGAACCAGAGTCGCGCGCGCGCCGCCACGAGCTTGCCGTTGCGCTTCGCGCCGAGGCGGATCTCGACCTTCGATCCGCCGGCCGGCCCGGTGGCGCGGAACACCTCCTCGCGCGTCATCACCATCTTCACGGGCCGGCCCGTCTTGCGGGAGAGCAGCACGGCGATCGGCTCGGTGTAGATAGTCGTCTTGCCGCCGAAGCCGCCGCCGATCTCGCTCGGGATCACCTTGAGCTGCGCGAGCCCGAGGCCCAGCACCGCGGCGCAGTAGCTGCGCACCATGAAGGCGCCCTGCGTGCAGCACCACACGATCGACTGGCCGTCGGCGTTCGTGCGCGCGACCACGGCATGCGGCTCGATGTAGCCCTGGTGGACCGTCTGCGTGCGGTAGGTCCGCTCGATCACCACCTCGGCGTCGGCGAAGCCCTTGTCGGCATCCCCCTTCGCGAACGCGATGCGCGAGGCGACGTTGGTGGGCCCCGAGTCCTTGACGTTTTTCGTGCGCAGGTCCGGGTGCAGGATCGGCGCGCCGGGGGCGAGCGCCTCGTCGATCGAGTTCACGGGCGCCAGCACCTCGTACTCGACGGCGATCGCGGCGAGCGCCTGGTCCGCAATCTCCAGCGAGGTGGCCGCGACGGCCGCGAGCGCGTGGCCGTGGTACAGCACCTTCTCGCGCGCCAGGCAGTTGCGGGAAAGGTCGCGGAAGTCGCCGCTGTGCCCTTCCCCGCCGGCAGCCTCCGCCGAGCCCAGGTTCGGGAGGTCGGCCGCGGTCACGATCGCCTTCACGCCGTCGATCTTCAGCGCCTTCGACGTGTCGATGCGCTTGATCACGGCGTGGGCGTGCGGGCTGCGCAGCAGCCTTCCCCACAGCATGTCGGGGAACGAGAGGTCGGCGCCGAAGTTCGCCTTGCCCGTGACCTTGTCGACGCCGTCGTGCCGGATCGGACGCGTGCCGACCCACTTGTACTTCCTGTCCGCGCCGTTCCCGTCGCTGGTCACCATCGCACCGTGCCTCCTGGCTGGAGAAGAGACGAGGTTAGTGGAGAACCGCCCCTGCTCGCTGCGGGCTTTCGCGTACGATTCCGCGAGCGCGCCGAGGACCGACGATGCTTCGCCTCTTGCAGTGGCTCGTGCGCCATGACTGGCTGCTGCGCCTGCTCTCGCCGGCGATCGGGCTGTTCAACCCGTTCCTGTCCGCGAATCGCCGCGACCCGTACCCGGCCTACGCGCGCGTACGCGAGGCGGGCGGGCTGTATCGCGCGCCGCTCGGCCTGTACGTCGCGAGCCGCTACGCGGACGTCAGCGCCCTGCTGCGCGACCCGCGCTTCTCCGCCGACCGCAGCCAGGCCGCGCCCTTCCGGCTGATCCGCTGGATGAATCGCGACGCGCCGGACTTCCTGAATCTGATCGACCGCAACCTGCTGAACCTCGACGGGGCCGACCACGCGCGCATCCGCGGCGCCGTGAACCGCGCCTTCACGCCGCGCCGGGTCGCGGCGTTGCGCCCGCGCATCGAGGCGATCGTCGAGGAGCTGCTCGACGCGGCTGCCGCGCGCCGCGACTTCGAGCTGGTGCGCGACCTCGCCCACCCGCTGCCGGTGATCGTGATCGCCGAGCTGCTGGGCATCCCGGCGAGCGACCGGGCGCAGTTCCGCCACTGGTCGAACGGCGTGGTGCAGATCATCGACCCGCTGAACGCCGAGCGCGGCATGGCGCGCGCGCGCGAGTCGGCGGCGGCGCTCGCCGGCTACTTCCGCGGGATGCTCGCGCTGCGCCGCGCGGAGCCGCGCGACGACTTGCTCTCGGCCATGCTCGCGGCGGAGGGCGGCGGCGCGGCCCCGGACGAGCGCGCCCTCGGGGAGGCCGAGCTGCTCTCGCTGTGCACGCTGCTGCTCGCGGCGGGGCACGAGACGACGACCAACCTCGTCGCGAACGCGGTGCTCGCGCTGCTGCGCTTCCCCGACCAGGCGGAGCGGCTGCGCTCGGAGCCTGCGCTGATGCCCACCGCCGTCGAGGAGTTCCTCCGCTTCGACTCGCCGGTGCAGTTCACCGACCGCGTGGCGCGCGAGGACCTAGATTGGGGCGGGCACCGCATCGGGCGCGGGCGCCCCGTGGCACTGCTGCTCGGCGCGGCGAACCACGACCCTGCGCAGTTCGTGGCGCCGCATCGCCTCGACGTCGGGCGTGCGGACAACCGCCACCTCGCCTTCGGGGCCGGCCCGCACTTCTGCCTCGGAGCGCCGCTCGCGCGGCTCGAGGCCGAGCTGGCGCTCGGCGCGCTGCTGCGCCGCTTCCCGAAGCTCGCCGGCGATCCGAGCGCTGTGACCTACCGGCCGTCGGTCCTGCTGCGCGGTCCGATCGCGCTGCCGCTGCAGGGGTAAAGGCCGCGGCGCGGGGTCGCGCAACCGGCGGACTCGCCGCGGGTTGAGGCCCCGGGCGGGCGCTCCAGCCGCAAACCGGACCCGCCGCAGATCTCGCGGCCCGCGCGGGTAGCCCTGCCAGCACGCGAGCCGGGGCCGGCGTCCCGTCCGCGACGAGCGGACGGGGCGTTTGGCCTAG
>CAYWRY010000190.1:5463-6811 GCA_964460485.1 uncultured Spirochaetales bacterium | reverse complement strand
TTAGCGCTGGAGTCCGGCCGAGAAGCCCGGTGAGAGAAGCGGCGCCTCGATCGCGCGGACCGAGGCGCCGTCGGGAGGCTTCGAGCTCGCTCGTGCCGGCGCCTTCGGCCTCGCGCGCGCCGGCTCGCGCTCAGTGACCGCGCGCGCCCAGCCGCCGCTCGATGCGGTGGCCCTTGCGGTCGAGGCGCCGGTCGATGCGATCGCCCTTGCGGTCGAGGCGCTCGGCGCGCCGCTCGTGGCCGTTGGCGTCGGCGACCGCGGCGCGGCGGTCGAGGCGCCGGTCGATGCGGTCGCCCTTGCGATCGAGGCGGCGCTCGATGCGGTCGCCGGCATCGGCGTTCGCGGCGATCGGCGCCGCGGCGAACAGGAAGCAAGTCGAGAAGGCCAGCGCGGCCAGCTTCAGCGTCTTCACGGGATTCTCCTTGGTGCGTGCGGCTCGTCGTGCATCGCGAGCCTGATGACTCCTTCAACGCACGACCTCGGCGGCGGTTGCGTTGCGCTCGTGTAGAGTGCGCGTTCCGGCGCGCGCGCCGGCAAGTTCGCGTGGAGGCTCGGATGACGGCCCGTCTTCTCGGTGTTGCCGTTCTCTTGCCGGTGGACGCAGCGCACGCGCATCCGGGCCACGGCGCGTCGCCCGCCGCGAGCTGGTTTCACGGCCTCGAGCCCGTGCACCTGGCTCCCTTCGCGCTCGCCCTCGCCGCGGCGCTGCTCGCCCGAAATGCGCTGCGCCGCCGTGCCGCGGCTCGTGGGCGCCCTCGCTAGCAGCGAGCTGCGCGTCGCCGCTGCGGGCGGCGCCCTGGACGCGTTCGAGCTGCGGCCCTCGGACGCGCGGGCCTACCTGCTGCTCGCGCACGGCGCCGGGGCGGGCATGCGCCACGCATTCCTGGCGGCGATCGCCCAGGCGCTCGCGGCGCGCGGCGTCGCCACGTTGCGCTTCAACTTCCCGTGGATGCAGCGCGGCGAGAAGCGCCTCGACGCGCCCCTCGTGCTCCACGCGGCGCTGCGCGCGGCGTTCGCGGAAGCCGAGCGGCGCGCGGAGGGGTTGGCGCTCTTCGCCGGCGGGAAGTCGCTTGGCGGCCGCATGACTTCTCAGGTCGCGGCGAAGCGCGAGCTCGCGAGCGCGCGCGGCCTCGTGTTTCTCGGCTTCCCGCTGCATCCGGCGGGCAAGCCCGGCACCGAGCGTGCCGCCCATCTCCGCGACGTCGCTCAGCCCATGTTGTTCGCGCAGGGCACGCGCGACGCGCTCGCCGACCTCGCGCTGCTGCGCCCCGTGCTCGCGGAGCTCGGCGAGCGCGCGACGCTCCACGTCGAAGACGACGCCGACCACGCCTTCCACGTGCGCAAGCAG
>CAYWRY010000190.1:0-5363 GCA_964460485.1 uncultured Spirochaetales bacterium | reverse complement strand
CGATGCCGTGGCGAGCTTCACGCGCGCGCGGGCCGACGGAGCGCCGGGCGCCGCGGGGGCCGCCCGATGAAGCGCATCTGCGTGTTCTGCGGCGCGCGCAGCGGCTCCGTCCCCGCCTACGCCGAGGCGGCGCGTTCGTTCGGAGCGCTGGTCGCCGCGCGCGGCGCCACGCTCGTCACCGGCGGCGGCGCGCTCGGGCTGATGGGCGAAGTGACGGACGCCGCGCTCGCGGGCGGCGCCGCCGTGGTCGGCGTGATTCCCACGACGCTCGCGGAACGCGAGGTCGCGCACCCAGGGCTCAGCGAGCGGGTCGTCGTGCACACGCTCTTCGAGCGCAAGGCCGAGATGATGCGCCGCGCCGACGCCTTCGTGGCGCTGCCCGGCGGCATGGGCACGCTCGACGAGCTGACCGAGATCCTCACCTGGACGCAGCTCGGTCTGTTCGCGAAGCCGCTCGGGCTGCTCGACGTGAACGGATACTGGGTGCCGCTGCTTGCGATGCTCGACCGCGCGGTGGAGGCGGGCTTCCTGTCGGCCGAGCACCGCGCGCTGCCGTGCATCGAGCGCGAGGGGGCGCGGCTCCTGGACCGCCTCGCGGCCTGGAAGCCACCCGTCGGGCTCGCGGGCACGCGTCCGTGAGCGCACTGCCTCGCGCGCTGCTGTTCGACCTCGACGACACGATCGTGCGCGAGAGCGCCGGCGGCGACGATCTCTGGGCCGAGCTGTGCGACGCGTTCGCGGCGCGCGCGGGCGTGGAGGCGGCCGCGCTCCACGCGGCCGTGCTCGCCTCGCGCGAGTGGTTCTGGGACGACCCCGCGCGGGAGCGGCGCGGGCGGCTCGCGATGCCGTGGGCGCGGCGCGCCGTCGCCGAGGCCGCGTTCCGCCGCCTCGGTCTGCGCGACCTCGCGCTCGCGCACGCGCTCGGCGACGCCTTCACCCGCGTGCGCAGCGAGCGCATGCACTTCTTCCCCGGGGCGCGCGAGACGCTCTGCGAGCTGCGCGCGCGCGGCCACCGCCTCGCGCTGCTCACCAACGGCGGCGCCGCCTTTCAGCGCGAGAAGATCGCGCGCTTCGCGATCGCGCCGCTCTTCGACTTGGTGCTCGTCGAGGGCGAGCTCGGCTTCGGCAAGCCCGATCCGCGCGTGTTCGAGCGCGCCCTTCGCGCGCTCGGCGCGCAGCCGCACGAGGCCCTGATGACCGGCAACGATCTGCGCAGCGACGTGTACGGCGCGAAGCGGGCGGGCCTCTCCGCCGTGTGGGTCGACCACGCCAGCCGCGGCGTGCCGGCGAGCGCGCCCGCCCGACCCGATCGCGTGGTCCGCGCGATCGCGGATCTGCTCGAGGCTCCAGCCGTGTCGTAACGCGACGCGGCAATGCGCTTGCGCTTGAAATCGCGCGCTCGACCGAGAAACTGTCCGGACTCGCGCCGCGCCAGCAGGGAGGTGCCGCCGGTGAAGAAGATCCGCATCGCGATCGTCGGGGTCGGCAACTGCGCGAGCTCGCTCGTCCAGGGCATTCACTACTACGCGAGCCAGGCCGAGGACTCGGCGATCGGACTGATCCATTGGGACGTGGGCGGCTATCGGCCCTTCGACCTCGAGGTGGTCGCGGCGTTCGACGTCGACGCGCGCAAGGTCGGGCGCGACGTGGCGGACGCGATCTTCGCGGCGCCGAACTGCACGCTGGCGTTCGCGAGGGACGTGCCGAAGAGCGGCGTGCCCGTGCGCATGGGCTGCGTGCTCGACGGCGTCTCGCCGCACATGGCGGACTACCCCGCCGCGCGCAGCTTCGTGCTGGCGGACGCGCTCGAGGCCGACCGGGCCGAGGTGGTGCGCGTGCTCCAGGAGGCGGGAGCCGAGGTCGTGGTGAACTACCTGCCCGTGGGCAGCGAGGCGGCGGCGCGCTTCTACGCGGAGTGCGCGCTCGAGGCGGGCTGCGCGTTCGTGAACTGCATGCCCGTGTTCCTGGCGAGCGACGCGGCCTTTGCGCGGCGCTTCGCGGAGCGGGGCCTGCCGATCCTCGGCGACGACATCAAGGCTCAGCTCGGCGCCACGATCACGCACCGCACGTTGACCGACCTGTTCGCCCGCCGCGGCGTGAAGATCGATCGCACCTACCAGCTGAACACAGGCGGCAACACCGACTTCCTGAACATGCTGAACCGCGCGCGGCTCGCGTCGAAGAAGGAGAGCAAGACCGAGGCGGTGCAGTCGGTCGCCGCCTCGCGCATCCCCGACGAGAACATCCACGTGGGCCCCAGCGACTACGTGCCGTGGCAGAACGACAACAAGGTGTGCTTCCTGCGCATCGAGGGCCGCCTGTTCGGCGACGTGCCGATGAACCTCGAGCTGCGCCTCTCGGTGGAGGACTCGCCGAACTCGGCGGGCGTCGCGGTGGACGCGATCCGCTGCGCGAAGCTCGCCCTGGAGCGCGGCCTCGCCGGTGCAGTCGACGCGCCGTCCGCAGCGTTCATGAAGCACCCGCCGCGCCAGCTCGCGGACGAGGCGGCGCATCGCGCGCTGGAGGCGTTCATCGCCGGCGCCGAGTGAGCGCGGGCCCGGCTCGGCGTCACGCCGCGGGTGCGCTCTTCGACCAGATGCGCGTGTTGAGGCCGAGCTCGTCGACGACGCTCGTGGCGAACAGGATCTCGCCGCCCCAGCGCCGCACGTCGTCCAGGCCGAGCGGCTTCGCGAGCGCGCCGCCCGCCCAGGGGACGAGGCCGGCGATGCCGCCGCCGCTCACGGCGAGGAAGTCGCCGGCGAGCGGGATCGCCACGTAGACGCGCCCGCGCAGGAAGCCGAGGCGCAGCTTGCCGCCGCTGTTCGCATGGAACGCGAGGATGCGCTGCATCAGGCTGGTCGAGAGCAGGTAGCGCGCCTCGACGGGGTCCGTGGAGCGCACCGTGAAGGCGCGCTCGAACTCCGGGCTCTCGAGCTCTACGAGCTGAAGGCCGGACGCGCCGCTCGCCAGCGACTGGAAAGCGCGGCCGAAGGCGCCGAGCGCGCGCTCGGCGACGTCGGGCAGCACGAGCGTGTGGCCGCGGAAGGACTTGTTGAAGTCGGCGACGAAGAAGAGTCCGTCGAAGACGATCTTCGTCTCGCTGCGGTTCTTGCGGCGCGTCACCTGCTTCACGTGCAGCTCGGAGAAGCGGAACTGGGTCGCGCCGTGTCGGCCGGTGACGAGGTCCTCGCCCGAGAAGGTGTTGAAGCTCTCGTCGGCGAACAGCCGGCTCGCCTCGAACTCGTCGCGCGAGATCGAGCCGTCCGCCTGATAACGAAAGCTGGGATCCCAGAAGGTGACGACCGGTTCCAGGATCGTCGCGCGCACGAGCGGCGTCGCGGTGTCGGGCACGCGCGCCTTGCGGACCGCCTCGACCAGGAAGGGCGCCCCGGCCAAGAGAGCGAACGCCCAGAAGCTGCCGCTCGCCCAGCCGGCGGCGGCACCCAGCGCCGCGCCCACGACCTTCGCTGCGACCGGAAGCGCGAGCGCCGCACGCTTCGCCTGCACGGCGCGCCGCTCGCTCTCCACGCGCCGCAGCCGCGGCGCGATCTCGTCGCGCAGGAACGCGTCGAACTCCTCGGACGTGCGCACGGCGGGCGCCCGTTCAGCGGCCCTGCTGGTGCGAGCGGAAGCGCGCCATCACGTCGGGGTTCGCCTCGTGCCCCGCCGGCGCCTCGAAGAACGCGCGCGGCCGGTAGGAGAGCGCGGCGGCGAACAGGTTGGTGGGGAACATCTGCACGGCGTCGTTGTAGTTCTTGACGGCGGCGTTGTAGGTGCGGCGCGCGGCGGAGATCTGCTCCTCCACCTCGTTGAGCGCGCGCTGGAGCTGCTGGAAGCTCTCGCTCGCCTTCAGCTCGGGGTAGCCCTCGGCCGTCGCGACGAGCTGCGACACGGCGCGCGCGAGCTGTCCGTCCAGGGCGTTCGCCTGCTCGGGCGTGACGCCGCGCGCGGTCGCCTGAGCGCGCAGCCGCGCGATCTCCTCGAGCACGCCGCTCTCGTGCTCCAGGTAGCGCTGCACCGCGTCCACCAGGCTCGGGATCAGGTCGAAGCGTTTCTTCAGCATCACCGAGACGCTCGACAGCGCGTTCTCCACGGCGTTCTTCACCGAGACGATCGAGTTGAAGGTGAGCCCGAGCCAGGCGATGCCGGCGGCCCCGATCCAGCGCACGTCTACGGCCAACATCCACATCGCGAAGAGACCGAACGCGCCGGCGATGATCCAGACCGAGTGCATGAGCCCTCCCCGTGCCGCCCGCGGTGGAACGGCAGCGCGGGCCGCCGGCTTTAGTGGGGTCGTGGCGTGCGGCGCCTGCGCTCGGCGAGGCCCGCGAGCGCCGCAGCACCCGCGAGCAGCAGGGCGGGTACGGCGGGCTCGGGCATGAGGACGAGCTCGAGCCGCGCGGCGAGCGGCAGGCGGTACTCGTCGCTGAGCGAGCTGGCGAAGATGCGCGAGAGCGAGACCAGGTTGACGTGCACGTTGCCGGCCGCGGTCACCGAGACGTTGCCGGCGGCCGCCGCGTCCGGGAGCGCGGCGCCCGAGCGCGTGAGCTGGCTCTGCGTGACGGGTCCCCGATGCCAGGCGTCGCCGCGGAAGCCCCACGACGTGGTGCCGTGGGTCGCGGGCCGGATCAGACCGGCGGGAGCGGGCGTCGGGAACGCGACGTGGGCGTACTGGGTGAGCTCGCCCAGCGGCCAGCCGCGGATCGACAGGAGCGTGGCGTTCTGGAAGCGCAGACGGCCCTGGAACGGGATGCCGGCGGTCGGGGAGAACGTCGCCTGCCCGAGCGTCCCACTCAGCGCGCCGTTTCCGCCGAGCGTGAGCGCGGCGGTGAAGTTGCCGGTGGGAGCGGTCTGCTGGGTCGCGAACCACGAGCCCGCGTCGATTTGGAACGCACTGCCGACGAGCGTCCCGGTCGCGCCCGTGGACGTCACCGCGAAGGGCACGCCGCCGGCGTCGCCGACCGGGAGCGTGACGTGCAGCGTCGCCGAGACGAGGGGCCCTGCGCTCGCGGCGAAGGGGGTCGCGAGGGCCGCGAGCAGAGCGAGCGCACGCCAGAAGACACGGGGGACATCGAACGACTCACTTCCCCCGGCGACGGCAACCTTAACACGCGCGGATGTCCGGCTCGCATCCGCTCGGTACGAACGATCACTCGCGTTCGGCGGAGGGCGTCGTCGTGCGGTTCGCTCCGGGCTCGCGCTCAGGACTCGCTCGGCGCCACCCGCACGCCGCGCACCTCGACGATCAGGCCGTTGTCGTCTTTCACCTCGACGAGCCAGCCGAGCTGCGGGGCCGAGGCCGCTAGATTGTTCTGTCCCACAAAGGTGTTGACACCTTTGGGCCGAGCGAAGGGAGGGTCATC
>CAYWRY010000189.1:0-6836 GCA_964460485.1 uncultured Spirochaetales bacterium | reverse complement strand
GGCACGCGCACCTCGACGCCGCGCGCCATCGCCATCTTGTCCGTGTAATTGAGGTTGTGGTCGGCGAGGAAGAAGCGGCTTTCCAGGTAGAGCATGCGATTCAGCGGAGAGACGTTCGCCGGGAGCCCCGCCATCGCGCCGAGCAGCGGCGACATCGCGTCGCTGCCCGCGAGCGCCGCGCGCGCCTCCGCGCTGAAGAGCGCCCTCGTCGCGCCGCGCGGCGCCCAGTCGAAGTAGCGGGCGATGCGCGCGTCCGAGCTCTCGTCCGCGAACGCGAACGCCTTCGCCACGCGGCGGCCGACGGGCAGCGCGCCCGACGCGAGCCGCAGCGCCGCGCGCGCCGGCTTCGGCAGCCAAGCCCAACCGCACTCGGCGAGCAGGGCGGTGTGGCGGCGGTAGCCGGTGAACAGGTCGTCTCCGCCCGCGCCCGAGAGCAGCACCTTGATTCCGTGTTCGCGCGCGAGCTCGCAGATCATCAGGGCGTTGATCGGCGCGGGGTCCGCCTGCGGCTCGTCGAGGTGCCAGATCATCTCGGGCAGCCGCTCGGCCATCTCCGGCCCGACCCACACCGTGTCGAGCTTCACGCCAAGATGCTTCGCGACGCGCTCTGCGTAGGGTAGGTCCTCCGCCATCCCCTCGCGCACGGCCGCGGGATCCTGGAAGCCGATCGTGAAGCAGCGCAGGGAATCGCGCGGCACTTGTTGGGCCGCGTAGGCGACGACGCTCGAGGAGTCGAGGCCGCCGCTGAGGAACGCGCCGACGGGAACGTCCGCCACCATCTGCCGCTTCACGGCGAGCGCGAGCCGCTCGCGCAGCTCCTCCGCGGCCCGATCGGCCGAGAGCGCGGCGTCGAGCGGTTGGTCGTAGGGCAGGTCGTAGTACCGCCAGCTGCGGGCGATGCGCCCGTCGCGCACGGCGAGTGCGCAGCCGGGCTCGAGCTTCTTGACGCTCGCGAGCGCGGTGTCCGGCGCCGGGCTCCACAGCAGATGCAGGTGGCGGTCGAGCGCGGCGAGGTCGAGCGTGCGGTCGACCTCGCGGCACTGCAGCAGCGCCTTGATCTCGCTCGCGAACAGGAAGCCGCTCGGGGTGCGCGTGTAGTAGAGCGGCTTCACGCCGAGCGGGTCGCGCGCGAGGAAGAGCGAGCGAGCGCGCGCGTCCCAGATCGCGAAGGCGAAGATGCCGTTCAGCTTCGGCAGCATCGCCTCGCCGTCGCGGCGGTAGAGCTGCAGCAGCACCTCGGTGTCGCTCTGGCTGCGGAAGCGGAAGCCGTCGTCCTCGAGCTCTTTGCGCAGCTCGCGGAAGTTGTAGAGCTCGCCGTTGTAGACGATCGCGACGGAGCGTTCCTCGTCCCACATCGGCTGATGCCCGCCGGGCGAGAGGTCGATGATCGAGAGCCGGCGATGCGCGAGGCCGACGCGGCCGTCCTCGAGGATCTCGATGCCCTCGTCGTCGGGGCCGCGGTGCCGGATCGCGTGCGCCATCCGCCGGAGCAGGTCCGGCGGAAACGCCCCCGAGCTTCCCGCGATTCCGCACATCGCGTTTCCCTCAGCCCTCGACCCGCACCGCCGCGCCCGTCGCGATCGACTGCTCGATCGCGAACGTCACGCGGCTCGCGGCTGCGATCTCGGCGAGCGTCATCGGCGCGGGCCTGCCCGTGCGCACGGCCTCGACGACCTCTTTCACCGCGGTCGCCTGGCCCTTGTCCTGGTTGAAGGTGCGCACGTCCGCGCGGCCGCTGATGTGCGTGCGCCGGTAGTTGTGGCAGTGCGCGGTGCGGCCGTCGGCGGACACTTCGAAGCGCTCCTTTGGCAGCTCGGGACCGGCGTGTGCGAGGTACTCGATGGTCGCGGTCGAGCCGTCGTCCCAGCCGAGCAGCGCGACGATCGAGTCGTCGGTTGCGTCGCGGCCGAGCGCGCGCGCGTAGACGCTGCGCGGGGGCGCGCCCACCAGGAACTGGCAGGTGTCGACGAAGTGGCACACCTCGCCGATCACGCGGCCGCCGCCGACGGCGCGCTCGGTGATCCAGCTCGCGCGCGGCGGCACGCCGGCGGCCACCGTGTACCGGATCGCGAGCGCGGTCGCGCGGTTCGCGAACACGTCGCGAATCGCGCGCGCGTGGGACGAGAAGCGGCGGTTGTAGCCGACCACGAGGAACTTCCCGCGCGCGGCCTCGACGATCGCGTCGACCTCGGCCTCGCTGAGGCCCGCGGGCTTCTCCAGCCACACCGCCTTGCCGGCCTCGAGCGCGTGGATCGCGTGCTCGGCGTGGCTGTCGTGGCGCGTCGCGATGAAGACGAGGTCGGCGCCCGCGGTTTCGATCGCCTGCAGCGCGTCGGTGCCGCAGTGCGCGAAGCCGTAACGCTCGGCGGTGCGCCGCGCGCTCGGGCCGGTCGCGGTCGCGACCGCGACCTTGCGCACGCCCGCGACGTCGGCGAGCGCGGGCAGCAGCACGGACTTCGCGTAGTTGCCGGCGCCCACGAACGAGACGCCCACGCTCTCGCGCACGACGGGCTGCGGCGCGGCGCCGAGCGCGAGGCTGTGCTGCGTGTCCGCGCGCACGTCGTACCGGAACAGCGCCGCGATGTCGGCCGTCTGGCCGCGGTAGAGCGCGTCGTAGGCCTCGAGCGCCTCGCCGAACGGGCGGATCTTCGGGTGCAAGAGGTCGAGCTTCACGCTGCCCTGCGCGATCAGGTGCAGGAACGCCTGCAGGTTGCGGTTCTCGGTCCAGCGCACGTACGGCAGCGGGTAGTCGTAGCCGTGCTCCTCGTAGGCGCGGTCGTAGCGGCCCGGGCCGTACGACATCGACATGCGCAGCTCCAGCTCCTTCTCGTAGAAGGGCCGGCGCTCGAGCTCCATCGGCATCGCGCCGACCATCACCACGCGGCCGCGCGGCCGGCACAGCTCGGCGGCGAGGTGCAGCGGCGCGGCGGTCTGTGCGGAGGCGGTGACGACCGCGAAGTCGGCGCCGTAGCCGCCGGTCGCCGCGTCCTTCCAGCCCGCCGGAATCGCGCCCGGCGCCGCGCCCCACTCGGCGCCCTGCTCGAGCGCCTGTTTCACGCGCTCGGGCATCAGGTCGACGCCCAGCACGCGGCAGCCGTTCGCGCGCAAGAGCTGGACCGTGATCTGCCCGATCAGCCCGAGCCCGATCACGACGGCGATCTCGCCGAGCGTCGGGTTCGCGATGCGCACGCCCTGCAGCGCGATCGCGCCGATCGTGGCGAAGGCGGCGTGCTCGGTCGCAACCGTCTCGGGGATCGCCGCGGCCAAGTTCTCGGGGATCACCACGAACTCGGCGTGGTTCGCGTAGCCCGCGCCCGCGCACGCGACGCGGTCGCCCGGCGCGAAGCGCGCGACGCCGCTGCCGACCGACTCGACGCGGCCGGCGCACGAGTAGCCGAGCGCCTGCGGCGAATCGAGGCGGTTCATCACGGTGCGGTAGGTCGCGAGCGGGCCCTCCTCGCGCAGCTTGCGCAGCACCTGCCGCGTGAGGTCGGGCCGCGAGCGCGCCTTCCCGAGCATCGACATGCGCGCGAACTCGAGCGACATCGCCTCGGTGCCGGAGGAGACCACCGAGAAGTGATTGCGGACGAGGATCTGCCCGTGCGCCGGAGAGGGTGCGGGCACCTCGACGATCTCGAGGGCGCCGGTACGCGCGTTCTGGACGACTTGCTTCATGACGGGGACCTCTCGATGTGGCCGGCCCAGCCCGGGTGAGGCTGGAACGGCCGCTCACACACGATCTCCGCGAGCGCGCGCTCGCGAGGCGCGACGGGCTCGCCGCTCGTCTCGAAGACGCGCACGTCGCTCGGCTCGCGCACGGCGGTCACGCGCGGGCCGCGGTCGCGCATCAGCTCGCGCACCTTCGGTACGCGCTGCCAGTCGAAGCCCATCAGACGCAGCGCCGCGAGGTCGACGGCGACGGGGTCGGTGCCCGCGAGGATCGCGCCGAGCGGGCGATCGTGCGGCGCGAGCGGGCCTGCGCCTTCGCCCGCGACGACCGCGTCGAGCACGGTGAGCACACGGCGCACGGGTGCCGGCGCATCGAGCCGCAGGCGCTCGGTGTCCGAGTAGTAGAGCGCGCGGTTCAGGTCGCAGACCATGCGCCAGGTGGTGCGGTTGCCGTGCCAGTTGCCCGCGCGCACGAAGTCGTCGCCGCGCACCGCCCACTCGGCCTTGCGCGCGAGGCGAAGCGCGCGCGTCGCGCGCCCGCGCGCGAGCCAGCCGCGCGCCAGCTCGACGGCGCGGCTGCGCGCGCGATCGATCCAGGCGCCGCCCGGGAACTCGTCGCCCGCGGCGCCGATCGTGTGGTGCGGGAGCCAGTTCTTGTCGCCGTTGATGCCGACCAGGTTCTTCAGGGCGAGCGTGACGCCGGTCTTCTTGTGTGTCTTCAGCTTCGGCAGGTTCACCACGAGGTCGGCGCGCAAGACGGTCTCGGACAGCAGGTAGGCGTTGCGTCCCGCGGAGTGCTGCGCGCCCGTCGCAGCCGGGTCGTAGTCGGCGCCGCGCATCTTGGCGGGGTCGAGGCCCGAGCCTTCGAAGAAGCTCGCGTGGCCGAGATCGACCACGCGGTATCCGAGCGGGTCGCCCGGTAGCGGCTTGCGCGCGACGATCACTCCGTCCGCCGTCTCGACGGCCTCGCGGCGCAGGTCGACCAGCGCGAAGTCGCGACCCAGCGCGTCGCGGTAGAAGGCCTGCATCGCGGGCAGTCCGGCGAGCGCGATCACGCAGCCCCAGTCGCAGTCCTGCTGTGGAGCCTCGGCGAGGGTCACGCTGCCCTGCGGCCCGACCGCGAGCGCCGCGTAGTCGAGCAGGGCCCGGATCACCGCGCCGTGCGTGACGACGCTCTCCGGGCTGGCCCCCGGCGTCGGGTTCCAGTGGCGGATGAAGTTGGGCTTCAGCACGACTCGGCCGCCGCGTCCGACGAGCTCGCCGAGCGGGTTCCATTGCGCACCGCCGAAGGCCGCGGCATCCAGTCCGAGCGCCGCGAGCGCGGCGCGGACGGCGGCGTACACGGCGTTCGGCGCGCCCTCGGCCGACTGCGCCCCGAGCAGCGGCGCGAGCTCCGGGTAGCTCGCGCCGGGATGGAAGGGCGCGGCGAGGCCCTGATAGCTCGGGCGCGTGCGCGCCAGGCCGACGCGGATCATCGCGGCCTCCCGGACAGGTTCCCGACGTAGGACTTCACGGCGCGGAACTTTCCGTTGGGCTCGCGCGGGATCGAAGGGGTGAGCTCGATCGAAAGGGCGATCTCGTCGCCGAGCCGCTTGCGGATCTCCTGGATCAGCAGCGCCTCGCTTCCGTCGCGCCAGGTCGCGGAGGGCACCACGAACACGCGGATGCGCTCCGGCAGATCCTGCACGATCTGCGCTTCCGAGACGGAAGTCTGCTGTTTGAAGACGTGGTCGAGGCGGCCGATCAGCCGGCCGTCCGGCGTCGCGATGTAGTCCTCGAGGCGGCCTTCGATGGCGAGGAAGGTGTCGCCGGGACGGCCGCACGGGCAGGGCGTCTTCGCGCGCGTGCCGACGTCGCCGATGCGGTAGCGCAGGA
The DNA here is from genome assembly GCA_964460485.1 of uncultured Spirochaetales bacterium. Taxonomy (GTDB): domain Bacteria; phylum Myxococcota_A; class UBA9160; order UBA9160; family UBA6930; genus VGRF01. Next base: position 1,292 of record CAYWRY010000189.1, on the reverse strand, counting down.
ACGGCAGCGCCTCGTTTCCGAGGCCGGTGACGAGCAGCGGGCCGCGCACCCACTCCGCCGTTTCCTCCACCGGCTCGACCTCGACGATGCAGTACTCCATGTCCACGTGCAGGCGGTCGTGCGCGCAGGCGCCCATCGAGACGGCGAGCTCGCTGCACGCGTAGTGGTCGCGCACCGGCGCGCCGAACGCTTCGGCGATCGCGTCGCGCTGGAACTCGAGCAGCGACTCCGAGGAGGTGAAGACCGCGACCAGCCGACCCGGCGGGAGCGGCCGCTTCTCGGCGAGCAGCGCGCGCGCGACCAAGTGCAGCGCCGAGGGATAGCCCTGCGCGTAGCGCGCCGGCGTCTCGTGCACGGCCCGAACGTACGCCGCCATGTTCCCCGGCGACATGTGGTAGACGGAGAAGAGCGTCTGGCCCGCCCACGAGTTGCGCCGCCAGAAGGGCGGCCGTTTCTGCCGGAACGGCACGATCATGCGGCCGTTGAAGGTGAGGTTCGGGTCCTCGGGGTTCGCGCCGAAGGCGCGCCGTTGGCGCCACACCGCGGCGAAGCTCTCGGCGATGCGTTCCGGCGTCGCGAACAGCCGCAGCGCGGTGCCGGTCGTGCCCGAGGTCGAGATGCGCACGCGCCGATGCGCGGGCACGTTGTCCGCGAGGAACTCGCGCCAGCGCTCGCGGTAGACGGCCTTGTCGAGCGGCTGGATCGTCGCGAGCGTCGCCGCGATCGCCTCCTCGGGGTCGTACTTTTGCGAGGGCGGCGGGAGGCTCTTGTAGTAGGGAACGTGCTCTCGCGAGTGGCAGACGATCCGGTCGAGCCGATCGCGCTGCTCGGCGCGCAGGTGAAGCAGCGGGCCCGTCGCCGAGCGCTCCCAGGCGGCGAGCGTGCGATGAAAGTCCTCACTGAAACGCGTGCGCGCGACCCAGTAGCCGGCGACCGAATTTGCGACGTTCTGGGCGAACACCGGCAGCGCTTCGTAGATCGGGTTCACGCGGCGCGCTCCGCCAGGAACTCCGCCATGCGGCGCGCGAGCGCCTCGCGGCGGAAGCCCTGCTCGGCCCAGGCGCGCGCGCGCGCCGCGAGCCGCCGCGCGCGCTCGGGATCGCGCCGCAGCGCGGCGATCGCCTCGGCGAGCTGCTCGGGATCCTCGGCGTCGATCGCGACGCCGACGCCCGCGCTCTCCACCAGGTCGCGCACCTCACCCTTTGGCGCGCTCAGGATGATGGGCCGCTCCATGGCGGCGAACTCGAACAGCTTCGAGGGGATCACCGTCTCGAACACCGGCAGGTCGCGCA
>CAYWRY010000188.1:0-6885 GCA_964460485.1 uncultured Spirochaetales bacterium | reverse complement strand
CGGCTGCGGAAGCGGAGGAAGCGTGAGCGACGTCGACTCTTTCTCTTCCAGCGGCGCGGGTGGAGAGCCCAGCGCGCGCTCGCCGGGGCGCTCGGGCGCCTCGAATGCGGGCGGTGGCGTAGGCGGAGCCTGCGCGGAGGCAGAGCCGAGCGAGACGACGTGCAGCCCGGCTGCGACCAGAGCGCAGCGGACGGCGCACTGCTCGAGATTCGGCGGCGGGCGCACGCGCCTAACGCACCGGCGCCGCGAGCGCCCTGCGATCGACGGCGGCGACCTCCGACAGGCCGACTTCGTCGAGCAGTTCCGCGCGCAGCGCGCGCGCCGCCGGGTCGCCCGGCCGGCCGGCGATCGCAGCGCTGGCGGCGTCCAGCGCGTCGTACCAGAGGCCCGCGCGCGCAAGCGCCGAGGCGTCATTGTTAGGGGTGCGCGCGTCACCCGCGTCGCGTCGCCGAATCCAGCCACCTACGGAGAAGTCGTGCGAGCGCCGCTCGCCGTCGACGACGAGCGACACGAACCATGCGTAGCTCGTGTCCGCGCGCAGGTGCACGCCATAGTCCGCCAGCCGCACGGCCTGCACGCCCGCCTCGGTGGGAGTAGGCAGGGTCACCTCGAGCAGGGGCGCGACGGACTCCTCGTCGCGCAGCGTCACGTCGATTCGCGTTGCGGTCGGTGCGGCGAGATACCAATAGAGCGTCGGCTGCGCGCGAGTGGTGAAGCCGAGGTGATCAGGCGCGAGCACGAGGAGCGAGCCGAAGCGCCCCTGTCCGCGGGTGCCGGCGCCGATCCGGCGTTCGGGCGTGTGCGCCTCGAACGGGTGGTAGAGCGGCTCGGCGCGTTCTCCGGCGAAAGGCGGCGGTGAACGATCCGCGGCCTGCCCGGCCGCGACGGATGCCCACGCGAGAATGGGCGGCAGCCCCAACAGCACGGCGAGAGTGCTCGAGCGCCACGACGTTCGCCTGCCGCGCTGCCGCACGCGATCCCTCCCCGGCTCGCTCTTGCAGAGAGAATGTCGGCCGGCGGACCCAGATTGGATCGCGCACCTGCGCGGGGGCTGAGGCGCAAGGGGAACGGCACGGTGCGTCATCGCGACCCCGGCTCGTGGGCGCATCCTACGCCGAGGGAGGCTCCTTTGGGATCGGGATCAGGCACCGCTGCGCGCGCCGCAAGCTCAGACACCTACGGGGGTAGGATGGGAGCCCGCGGCGGCCAGCTCGGGAGGAGCGCACCGATGTCGCATCGGCGGGCACGGCGGAGCCGGCGCTTCAGCGCCCTCCTTCTCCTCGCTGCGGTGACGGCGGGGCCCAAGGCGGTGGCCCACGCGCAATCTGGCGGGGGATCGCAGACGGCGGAGCGAACGCGCGCCGAGCTGGACGCCCGGCTCGCGTCTCCGCAGGCTCCGCTCGCCCGCGCCACGTTGCTGAATCAGCGCGGGACGCTCGCCGCGGCGAGCGGCGCTTGGCGGGAGGCGGAGCGCGATTTCGGCGAGTCCGCAGCGCTCGCGCAGGCCGTCGGCGACCTTTCGTTGACGGCGCGCGCACAGGCAAATCGCGCGCGCGCGCTGCTGAACGCGCGCGCTGCAGACGCCGACGTGAGAATCGCGCTCGCGAGTGCAGAGCGTGCGGGCAGCGCGCTCGCGCCGTCGAGCGAGGCCGCGGAGCTGTGGATCAGCGTCGGGCGGTTGCACGCGTCGCTCGCCGCGGGCGAGGCGGGAGGAATCGCGGCCGCGAACGCTGCTTTCGAGCGAGCACACGAGAGCGCCGTGGCCGCGGGCGACGGGCGCCTCGCGTCGTTCGCGCTCGGCTATCGAGGCGAGCTATACGCGCAGCGCGGCCGCGCGGACGACGCGCTCGCGCTGACGCGCCGCGCGTTGTTCGCGGCGCAGGCCGCAGACGCGCCAGACGCGCTCTACCGGTGGCAGTGGCAGCTCGCGCGCCTGCAGCGCTCGCGCGGCGAGATCGATGCGGCGATCGCGTCGCTCCGCGATGCAGCGCGCACGCTCGGCGCGATCCGCTTCGAGCGCGCGGCCGAAGTCCGAGAGGTCGGCCGCGCCGATTCGACCCTGCCGCTCTACGGCGAGCTCGTCGATCTGCTGCTCGAGGCCGCACCCCCGGCGAGCGACGGCGCCGCGCATCAGCAGCGCCTCGCCGAAGTGCGCGAGCTCCTGGAGCAAGCCAAGGCAGTTGAAGTGCGCGATTACTTCCGCGACGAGTGCGTAGACGAGCTGGAGGCCAAGACACTCCAGCTCGATCAAGTCTCGAAGGGCGCGCTCGTCGTCTATCCCGTGGTGCTGCCCGATCGGCTCGAGCTGTTGATCACGCTGCGCGACGGGCTGCGGCGGATCGTCGTGCCGGTGCCGCGTGCAGAGCTCACGGCCGAGATCGCGCGGCTTCGCGCGCTGCTCGAGAAGCGCACCACACGCGAGTTCTTGCCGCACGCGCAGCGCGTCTACGACTGGCTCGTGCGCCCATACCAGGGCGAGCTGACCGGGCCGATCGACACACTCGTGATCGTGCCCGACGGCGCGCTGCGCACGATCCCGCTCGGCGCGCTGCACGACGGCGAACGATTTCTGGTAGAGCGGATCGCCCTGGCGACGACGCCAGGGCTCAGCCTCACGGACCCCCGTCCGCTGACGCGCGAGGGGCTCTCGGTTTTCTCCGGTGGCCTGAGCGCGGGTGTGCAGGGTTTCCCGTCGCTCGGGCACGTGCCGCGCGAGCTCGAGTCGGTGCGCGAGCTTCTCGGCGGCGAGCAGCTCGTGGACGGCGAGTTCCGCGCGCCGCGCGTCGAGGGCGCGCTCGCCGAGCGCGACTTCGAGATCGTGCACGTCGCTACTCACGCCCAGTTCGAGGGCGATCCCGAGCGCTCGTTCCTGCTCACCTACGACGGCCGCATCACGCTGGGTGAGCTGGGCGAGACGGTCGGGCGCACGCGCTTCCGCGAGCGGCCCATCGAGCTGATCACGCTCTCGGCGTGCGAGACGGCGCAGGGCGACGAGCGCGCTGCGCTCGGACTCGCCGGCGTGGCGGTGCAAGCGGGCGCGCGCAGCGCGCTCGGCACGCTCTGGAGCGTGAACGACGAAGCTGCGGCGCGACTCGTCACGGAGTTCTATGCCGCGCTGCGCTCGGGGGCCGTGTCGAAGGCGGAGGCCCTGCGCCGGGCCCAGCGGGCGCTGCTCGCAGACCCGAACACGCGCCATCCCTTCTATTGGTCCGCGTTTCTACTGATTGCCAACTGGTTGTGAGCGAAAACGGCGCACGTCGGGTCAATCCGTGTGTCGCAGCGACGCGCGCTCGCGGGAGCCAGGTCTCCAGCCAGGCGGCTGGCGTCGCTCACACGCTGACTTCGTCGCCATCCAGAAAGTCGATCTCGAGTTCGCGCGGCGCCTCAGCTTCGGGCGCCTCCTCCCACTCGCCCTCGTCGCTCGCGTCGCCGTCACTTTGTGCGTCCGCGTCCTCATCTCCCGGCGGCGGCGAAGCGACGTCCGGCAGCTCGTCCGCAAGCACGCGCGCGCGCGACAGCAGCTCGATCGAGCGGCTGCCCGCGAGCACCTCGTGATTCTGGCCGACGAACGCGACGACCCCGATCAACGCGACCGCGACTACGAGCGCGCCCTCCGCGGTGCCGAGCGCGCCGCCGAGCAGGCGATCGAGCCAGCCGAGCGGCGTCGCGCGCACGCGCTTGCGGATGAAGCCGCCGACCGCGACGACGACGAACGCGGCGAGGATTCCCACCAAGGCGCCGCCCACGATGTGCGCTTGGCGATCGGAGAGCGAGAGATCCCACGGCGAGTGCTCGAGCAGCCACGCCGTCGCGGGATCCGTCCACAGCTTCACCGCGACGAACGCCGCGGCGAGTGCGCCGATCGAGAATGCCTCGCGCAGGAGGCCGATCCACAGCCCGCGCAGCGCTGCGATCACGACGACGCCGAGAGCGATGCGGTCGAGCCAGCCGAGCGACGCGAGCCAGCGAAACAGTTCGGTGTCGGTGAGAGCGTCCACGCGCAGCGCAGTCTATCAGCGCATTGACGACGCTCGACTCGCGCAGCGCGCATTCCCCGCGACTCGCGTCGGAGGGGGGCCCATTTTCCGCGGCGCTGCGGATCGGCGCGCCTAGAATGCCGCGCCCATGGCGAGCTACGACGCGATTCTGATCGGCGGCGGACACAACGCTCTCGCAACGGCGGCATATCTCGCCCGCGCAGGTCTGCGCGCGATCGTGCTGGAACGGCGCGAGATTGTGGGCGGCGCCTGCGTCACCGAGGAGCTGTGGCCCGGCTTCAAGATCTCGCGCGCGGCCTACGTCGCGGGCCTGCTGCGCCCCGCCCTGGTGAGCGAGCTCGGGCTGCTGCAGCGCGGTCTCGCGCTCCTGCCGCGCGTGCCGTCGTCCTACACCCCCGACGCGAACGGCCCGGGCCTCCTGTTCGGCCGCGACGAGGCCGCGAACCTCGCCCAGATCCGCCACTACTCGCCGCGGGACGCCGAGCGCTACCCGCACTACGAGCGCGTGATCGACCGCGCCGCGCGCGTGATCGAGCCGCTGCTCGACGCGCCGCCCTTCGACCCGGCGCACCCGCGGCTCTCCGATCTCGCCCCGCTGCTGCGTGCGCTGCGCGCCGGGATCGGGCTGCGCCGCGATCTCACCGCCGCGCTCGCGCTGGTGCTCGGCTCGGCGACGAACGGGCTCGGCCGCTGGTTCGAGAGCGAGCCGCTGCGCTCGACCCTCGCGACGGACGCGCTGATCGGCGCTCACGCGGGCCCGTCCACGCCCGGCACGGGCTACGTGCTGTTCCACCACCTGATGGGTGACACCGGCGGCGCTCGCGGCGTGTGGGCCTACGTGCGCGGCGGCATGGGCGCGCTCTCGAACGCGATCGCCGACGCCGCGCGCGCGGCGGGTGCCGAGATCCGCACGAACGCGGAGGTTCGGCGCATCGGCGTGCGCGAGGGCCGCGCCTGCGCCGTGGAGCTGGCGGACGGCAGCTCACTCGAGGCGCGCGCGATCGTCGCGGGCGTCGATCCGTGGCGGATGCTCCAGCTGCTCGGGCGCGAGCGCGCGCCGGCGGAGCTCGCGCAGGGCGTCGACTCCCTCGACTTCCGCAGCCCGGTCGTGAAGATCAACCTCGCGCTCGACTCGCTGCCCGTGTTTTCGAGCTGCCCGAACGCGCGCGAGCCGGGGCCTTGGCATCAGGGCACGATCCATCTCGGCGCCGCGACGATCGGCGAGCTCGACGCGTCGTTCGCCGCCGCCGAGCGCGGCGAGCTGCCCGAGAAGCCGATGATCGAGCTCACGCTGCCGAGCGCCGTCGACGCGACGCTCGCGCCGAAGGGCAAGCACGTGGCCTCGCTGTTCGTGCAGCACGTGCCGCCGAACGCGAAGCCCGAGTTCTGGGCGAAGCACCGCGAGCGCTTCGCCGATCGGGTGCTCGCCTGCATCGACGAGCTCTCGCCGGGCTTCTCGGCGCGCGTGATCCATCGCGACGTGCTCGCGCCGCCCGACATCGAGCGCATCTTCGGCCTCACCGGCGGCAACATCTTCCACGGCGCGATGACGCTCGACCGCCTCGGGCCGCTGCGCCCGCTGCCGGGCTGGTCGCGCTACGCGACGCCGCTTCCTGGGCTGTTTCTCTGCGGAGCGGGAGCGCACCCGGGCGGCGGGGTGATGGGCGCGTGCGGCCGCAACGCGGCGGGCGTCATCGTGCGGGAGCTGCGCGGGTAGCCCGTGCTCGGCGGCAGCGGGCCCGGGAGCAGAGTGGGGCGCAGGAGTTTCCGCTCAGCTCTTCTTTGTCGTCATGCGCAGGTACATGCGCACGTCCTCGCGGCTCGGGTCGCGGGCGAGGACGGCGTGCCACTCGGCGGTGGCCTCGTCGGTGCGGCCGAGGGTGAAGTAGGTGAGGCCGAGCTGAATGCCGGCGTCGACGTAGGCGGGGTTCGCGCGCAGGGCGCGGCGTAGCTCGGCAACGGACTGGGCGGCGAGGCCGGCTTCCCGGTAGGCGGCGCCCAGGCGGCAGCGGATGTCGAGAAAACCCGGCGCGCGGTCGAGGGCCTTGCGGTACTCGCCGATCGCGGCGCGCAGATCGCCGCTCTCGCGGTACGCGTCGCCGAGGGCGGCGTGCAAGTTCGCGAGCTTGCCTCGCGTGGTGCCGTCGAGGGCTTCGAGCGCGGGCGCGCCGGCCGCGCGCGCCCGCTCGGCGATCTCCTGCGCGCGCTCGAATTGTCCGGCGCGCTCGTACACGCTGCCGAGCGCCACCGCGCACTCCGCGTAGCCCGGGTTGATCTCGAGCGCGCGCTCGAACGAGGCTTGCGCCTCCGGCAGCCGCCCGCCGCGCTCGTGCACGAGACCGACGTAATAGTGCACGTCGGCGTACGCCGGGCTCGCGGCCAGTACGCGCTCGAAGGCGGCGAGCGCCCCGGAGTCGTCGCCAGCCTCGTAGAGCTGTCTGCCGCGCGCGAGCGCCGCGCGCGCTTCCGGGAGCATCGGCGCGCCTCGCGTCATGCGGCTCCGGAGCCCGCAGCCTGCAGGTTGTTACTGCGCCGAGGGGATCTGGTCGCGAGCGGCCTCGGCGACGTTGCTCGCCGGGTAGTTCTCGAGGATCACCTCGAACAGCTCGCGCGCATCGTCGTCGCGGTTCATGCGCGAGTAGGCAAGGCCCAGCTTGTAGAGCGCGTCGGCGTCGAGGCCGAGGCCCGGGAACTCGTCGATCACCGAGCGGTAGCGATTCGCCGCGCTCTGATACTCCTCGCGCGCGAAGTAGAAGTCGCCGACGTTCAGCGCCTGCCTCGCCAGCTTGCGGCGCAGTTTCTTCCAGAGCGCCTCGGCCTCGGCGGTCTCGGGCGCGTTCGGGTAGCGCAGGATCAGCTGATCGAGCGCGGCGACCGCCTCGCGCGT
>CAYWRY010000187.1:2343-6891 GCA_964460485.1 uncultured Spirochaetales bacterium | reverse complement strand
GGCGCGAGCAGCTCCATCGAGTGCTGCGCGAAGTAGCCGAGCTTCACGGCGGCACCGAGCGTCACGGCGCCGGCATCGGGCGCGGTCTCGCCGACCACCAACTTGAGCAGCGTCGACTTGCCGGCGCCGTTCGCGCCCATCACGCACCAGCGCTCCTTGCGGCGCACGAGCAGGTCGAGGCCGTCGAAGATCGTGCGCGCGCCGTAAGCCTTCTTCACGCCCGCGAGGCGCGCGACGTCGTCGCCCGAGCGCGGCGGCGTGGGAAATTCGAAATCGATCACGTCGCGCTTCTTGGGCGGCTCCACCTTCTCGATCTTGTCGATGCGCTTGATGCGCGACTGCACCTGCGCCGCGTGGCTCGCGCGGGCCTTGAAGCGCTCGATGAAAGCCTGCTCCTTGGCGAGCATGGCTTGCTGGCGCGCGAACTGCGCCGCGTGCTCGCGCTGTGCGATCTCGCGCTGGCGCTCGTAGAAGTCGTAGTTGCCTGAGTAGGTCGTCAGCTCGCCGGAGTCGATCTCGACGATCTTGCCCACCATGCGGTTCATGAACTCGCGGTCGTGGGACGTCATCACGAGCGCGCCGGCGAAGCCGCGCAGGAAGTCCTCGAGCCAGAGGATCGACTCCAGATCGAGATGGTTCGTGGGCTCGTCGAGCAGCAACGCGTCGGCCTGCATGACGAGGATGCGCGCGAGGGCGACGCGCATCTTCCAGCCCCCGGAGAGCGCGCCCACGTCGCCGGCGACCTGCTCCTCCGTGAAGCCGAGGCCCGCGAGCACCTCGCGCGCGCGCGACTCGAGCGCGTAGCCGCCCATCGACTCGAAGCGCGCGTGCACGTCACCGTAGCGCTCGACGAGCGCGTCCAGCTCGTCGGCGCGCTCGGGATCGGCCAGCGCGGCCTCGAGCTCGTGAAGCTCGTGGGCGGCTGCGGCGACGGGTCCGGCGCCGGCGAGTGTCGCCTCGAGCACGCTCGCGCCCTTCATCTCGCCCACGTCCTGGCTGAAGTACCCGATCGTCACGCCGCGATCGACGGCGACCTGACCGTCGTCGGGCTCCTCCTCGCCGGTGATCAGGCGGAAGATCGTCGTCTTGCCGGCGCCGTTCGGCCCGACGAGGCCGACCTTCTCGCCGCGGTGGATCGCGGCGGAGGCGTCGAGAAAGAGAATCTGCTGGCCGTGGCGCTTCGAGACGCCGTCGATGCGGATCATGGCGGGCGCGCGGTGTAGCGGGCGATCGCGACGCGCGCCGCCCGTCTCCTGACCGCAGATCGCCGGAGAGCGACATCGAAACGGGGACTGACCCCACTCGCTGTCACCGCTCCGGTTCTATCCGCTTGCGTCCGGAATCGCGCAGGTGGGGCGGCTAGCCGTGTTTGCGGACGAAGGCGCCGATCTCGTCGATCGCGGCGGTGGCTTCGGGCAGGAACGGCGCGAAGAGCTGCCAGACGTGCGGCATCTCGGGGTAGATGCGCAGAGTCACGTCGACGCCCGCGGCCTTCGCCTTCGCGGCGATGCGCGTCGAGTCGTCGAGCAGCACCTCGGCGTCGCCCACCTGGATCAGCAGCGGCGGGAGGCCGCGCAGGTCGCCGTTCAGCGGCGAGCAGAGCGGCGAGAGCGGGTCGGCGCGGCCCTGCGTGTAGGCGGCGCCGATCGCGGGGATGCCCGCGGCCGCCGCGGCGAGGATCGGGTCGGCGGCTGCCCGCGTGCGGAACGACTCGCCGCTCGCGCTGAAGTCGGTAGCCGCGGAGAGCGGGATTGCGCCGTTCGGCAGCGGCAAGCCGCGCTCTTTGCAGGCGAGCAGCATCGCGAAGGTGAGGTTGCCGCCGGCGGAGTCGCCGGCGACGAACACGGCGCGCGCGGGCGCGGGGCCGTTCGGGCCGTTCGCGCGCAGCCAGCGGTAGGCGTGCACGCAGTCGTCGAGGCCCGCCGGGAATGGGTGCTCTGGCGCCAAGCGGTAGTGCACGGCGAGCACGGCGGCGCCCGCGGCCCTCGAGATGCGCGCGGAGAGCGGACGGTGCGAATCGAGGTTGCCCGACGTCCAGCCGCCGCCGTGGATGTAGAGCAGGCGCCGATCCGGATCCGCGCCCTTGGCGAGCAGCCACTCGCAGGCGACTCCCGCGAGGTCGATGCGCCGCACCTCGGCGACGACCTCCTGCGTCGACGGGTCTACCTGGGCATACTCGATCATCCACTCGCGCGACTTCGCGAGATCGCCGCCGGCCGCGGCCATGCGCCGCGCGACGCCGCGCAGGTGTTCGTTGACTCGCGCGAGCTGCGGGCTGGCCATGGGCGCTCCTTCTCTGGCGTTCGCGGCCGCCACTCTATGCCACCCGAGCGGACGATTCCCGTTGCGAGCGGAGCGTTGAACCCGGAAGGCTTCAGTCCTCATTCGGGTTCGCTGTCCGGCTGCGGCCGGGCGCAATCCGCTCAGGGCAGCAGCACGAAGCCCGTGAAGATCGACGCCGCGGCGCACAGCGCGGCGAGCGTTCCGAGCAGCGCGTGCAGATCGGGGCGAGCACCGAGCGGGCCGTCGGCGCCGGTGCGCCGCTCGAGCGCGCGGCCGATCGTCGCGGTCGCGAGGAACAGCGCGAGCGTCCCCGTGCTGATCCAGCCGTGAGCGCTGCCGAGCGCGCCCCAGCCGCGCAGCCCCACAGCGGAGGCCACCCCCGCCGCGAAGCCGACCGGCAGCAGCAGCACGGCGAGCTTCGCGTGGTGCAGGTGACGCGCAAAGGCGCGCCCGTCGCGCCGGAGGTGCAGCCGCCGCGCGCGGCGCAGCCCAAATCCCGCGCGCAGCGCGAGCAGCACGAACGAGAGCGCCGTGAGCATCAGCGCGGGGTGCGCGTAGGCCAGCCAGTACGCGAGGCCGCCCTGCGCCGCGAGGTCGTGCTCCACCTAGCGACTCGCGCGGCGGGGCAGCCTCGACGCCGCAGGGCGCGCCGCACGGCCCGCGCCGCTCATCACTCGACCTTGTAGATCGCGTCGGAGGGCAGCCGCGCGAGCAGCGCGTCCAACGCCCGCTGCAGGTAACCGGCGTCGCGCGACTCGAGCGTCAGCAGCACGTGGAACATCTCCTCGCCGATCTTCGGGTAGGAGCCCAGCATCAGCTCGGGAAACTCCGCAACGAGCTGATTCAACGACTCCGCGATCTCGCTCTCGCGGCGCTTTACGAACACGTTCTTCAGCAGCACCGGCACGCCGTGGAAACGGTCGCGGATCGACTCGAACTTCTTGCGCAGCAGCTCGGGGATGCCGGGGAAGATGTGCACGTTCTTCACGATCACCACGGGGAACCAGAGGTCGCCTGCGTCCACGAGCTGAGCGCCGGCGGGCACCATCGCCATCTTGACCTGGCTCGCGTTGGCCGGCTTGCTCTGGTGCCGCTCCACCCGCGCCACCATCGACTCGTTGCGCTCGAGGGGCACGCCGAAGGCGAGCGCGACGCCGTCCATGGTCAGGTCGTCGTGGGTCGGTCCGATGCCGCCCGAGGTGAACACGAGGTCGTAGGTCGCCGAAAGCGCCCGCACCTCGCGCGCGATCAGCTCGACATCGTCGGGAATCGTGAGGATGCGGTGGACGTCGACGCCGAGCGCGCGCAGCTCACGGCACAGATACGGCGAGTTCGTGTCCGTGACCTTGCCGGACAGGACTTCGTTGCCGATCACCAGGATCGCCGCGGTGGGCATGGCGCCAGCTTAATCCGCTGCGCGCGGGGGCGGCGACGGAGACGCGGGAATTGCGAGCCGCTGCACCTGCTGCCGTTCGTCGGGGTCCGACCCGACGAACGGCCCTAAGCTCGGCGCATGCCGCACACCGTCTCGTTCCTGCGTCGGGCCGGCGGCGCCAGGGTCGCTGTGACCGCGAGCGTCGCCGACGGGACCTCGCTGCTCGACGCCGCGCGCGCCGCGGGCTTGCCGATCGCGAGCGCGTGCTCCGGCGCGGCGCTGTGCGCCCGCTGCGCGCTCGAGATCCTCTCGGGCGCGAGCGCACTCGACCCGGAGCGCGCGGACGAGCGCCGCCAGAAGGAGCGAAACCGCATTCCCGCGGAGCAGCGCCTCGCCTGTCGCGCCGGAGTCCACGGCGACGTCTCCGCGACCGCGAGCTACTGGTGATGCGGAGGGGCGAGGGCGCGGCGGGCGCAGTCATCCTGCTCGACCACGGCAGCCGAGAGGCGGAGGCCAACGCGCAGCTCGACGCGCTCGCGCGCCTGGTGGCGGCGCGGCTCCCCGGGCGCCGCGTCGCTTGCGCCCACCTGAGCGTCGCCTCGCCCACTTTGGCGGAGTCGGCGCGCGCGTGCGTCGCGGAGGGCGCGCGCGCGATCACCGTGGTGCCGTGCTTCCTCGCCGCGGGCCGGCACGTGCGCGAAGACCTGCCGGCGCTGCTCGGCGCGCTGCGCGCCGCCCACCCCGGCGTCGCGTTCCGTCTCGCCGCGCCTCTGGGTGCGCACGCCGCGGTCGCCGACGCCCTCGCCCAGCGAGCGGTCGAGGCGGAGGAGGGCAGCTAGGCAACGAGCGCCAAGCCCGGAGCGAGACCGCTCTGCGACCCTGAACTCCGC
>CAYWRY010000187.1:0-2243 GCA_964460485.1 uncultured Spirochaetales bacterium | reverse complement strand
GACGACTTGGAGCGAAGTCGTCTAAGTCGTCGTATCGTGCGGGGCATGGCCACCCCCACTCCCCTCGCGGCGCCTCTGCGCGTCGATCGCGCGGAGCGCACGCGCCAACGCGTGCTCGACGCCGCCGCCCAATCCTTCGCCAGCGCAGGCTTCTCGCGCACCACGGTCGAGCAGATCGCGGCCGCCGCCGGCGTCTCGAAGGCGAACGTCTACCACCACTTCCGCAACAAGGAGTCGATCCTCGAGACGCTGCTCGAGCGGACGCTCGCCGACTGGGAGCGCGTCTCGGACCTCGACGCCTACCTCGCGGCGGGCTGCAGCTTCCTCGACTCGTTCGCGCGCTCGCTGCGCGCCTCGCTCGACTTCGCGCGCAAGAGCCCGCTCCTGCGCGCGCTCTTCCAGCTCGACCCCGCCGTCCTGCTCGGCCTCGGCGGCAGCGCCGCCGTGCAGCGCAGCATGCAGAGCGCCCACGCTCGCATGGTCGCCGCCGTGCGCAGCGGCCTCGCCTCCGGCGAGCTGCGCGGCGAGCTCGACGCCGAGCGCACCGCAGACCTGCTGCGCATGGTCTCGATCGCGCTGTGCGACCACCTCATCTTTCCGCAGTGGATCGACGCCTCCGACGAGCGCTTCGTCGACACCTGCGTGGACGTGCTGCGGCGCGGGCTGCGCGCGGAGGGCGCGCGATGAGGCGGACGCGGCGACTCCTTGCGCAGCGGCGAGGGCCGACCGCACGCCGCTGGCTCTGCCGGCCGCTCGCTCGGGCCGCGCTGCTCGCGGCGGGGCTCGCCGCGCTCGCGTCGCTCGTCGCCTGCGGAGGCAGCGACGAAGCGCGGCCGGAGAAGCGGGGCGAGGTCGCCGCGGGCAGGGCGAGCGAACGCGCTGCGAAGCGCGAGCCGGGACGCACCCTGACCGCCGTGGTGGCGAGCGAAGCGCTCACTGCGACGCTGGCCGCGTCGGGCACGATCGAGGCGAAGCGGCTCACGGAGATCGGCGCCGACGTGCCCGGCACGCTCGCGGCCGTCTACGTCGACGTGGGCCAGACCGTGAAGGCCGGCGCGCCGCTCTTCCGCATCGACCCCGGCCCCTACGAGATGACGCTCGCCGAGGCGCGCGCCGGCCTCGCGCTCGCGCGCGCGGAGAGCGCGAACGCGGCCGCCGAGGCGCAGCGCATGGCGAGGCTCGTGGAGGAGAACGCGGCCTCGCTCCAGCGCGCGGACCAGGTGCGCACCCAGGCCGAAGTCGCCGCCGCGCGCGTCGTGCAGGGCGAGGCGCGCGTGGCGCGCGCCGAGCGCGACCTCGCGCGCACGACGGTGCGCGCGCCCTACGCGGGCAGCGTGGTGGAGCGCCGCGCGCACGAGGGTGCGCTCGCGGGTGCGGCACCGGTGCTCGTGCTCCAAGAGTCGGGCGCGCTCGAAGCGATCCTCGACGTGCCGGAGACGACGCCGATCGCCGTGCGCGCCGGGCACCCGGTGAAGCTGTTCGCGCAGGGCGTCGCGGAGCCGATCCCCACCAGCGTGACGCGCGTCTCCGAGCGCATCGACCCGAGCACGCGCACCTACGAGGTGCGCTGCTTGGTCGAGGACCCGAGTGGTGCGGTGAAGGCGGGCTCCTACGCGCGCGCCGAGATCACCGCCTCGCGCGAGGCGCCGCGGCCCGTGGCGCCCCGCAGCGCGGTCGTCACGCGAGACGGGCGCACCTACGTGCTGCGCGTCGAGCGCGGCGTCGCGCGCGAGGTGCCGGTGCGTGTGGGGATCTCCACGGAGACGCAGATCGAGCTGCTGGCGGGCGTCTCGCCCGGCGACGTGGTCGTGCACGGCGAGGCCGCGCAGCGCCTCGTGGACGGCGCGCGCGTCGAAGCCGCGGCCCGCGCCTCGGGCGGCGCCGCCGTCGCGAGCGCCGAGGCCGCTCCGTGAGAATCGCCGACGTCTCGATCGAGCGGCCCGTCTTCGCCGCGATGCTGAACCTAGGCCTGGTCGTGATCGGCCTGATCTCGCTCTCGCGCCTCGAGCTGAAGCTCGAGCCCGACATCGACTTCCCGTTCGCGAACGTCGTGACCGAGCTGCGCGGCGCCTCGCCCGAGACCGTCGAGCGCGAAGTCACCGACGTGATCGAGGAGCAGATCAACGCGATCGAGGGCGTGAAGGAGATCAACTCCACCTCGGAGCAGGGCCTCTCGCAGATCCACGTCGAGTTCCGGCTCGGCTACGACATCGACACGAAGATCCAGGAGGTGCGCGACAAGG
>CAYWRY010000186.1:0-6927 GCA_964460485.1 uncultured Spirochaetales bacterium | reverse complement strand
GCCTAGCGCCCTGCGCCTCGGCGAAGGTTCTGCGCACGGCGGTCGGCACCGCCCGGGTCTCACTCCTTCGGCGCGAGCTTCCTCACCACCGCGGCTTTCCCGGTCGTCCCCCAGTCGAGGCCCACGAAGTCGAACTGCGAGGCGACGTCGTCGCTCGCGCTCTCGCGCCGCCGGCTCGGCAGCGACGGGCCCGCCGCGGTGAGGCCGCCGTCGACGACCAGCGCCTCGCCGGTCACGAACTCGCTCTCGTCGCTGGCGAGGAACAGGGCGGCGTTCGCGATGTGCTCGGCGCGGCCGTAGTCGGGCCAGGGCTGGAGCTTGCCGAGGCGTTCGCGGGCCTGCGCTTCGTGACCGCGGTGGATGAGCGGCGTCAGGATGCCGCCGGGGCAGATCGCGTTCACGCGCACGCGCAGCGGCGCGAGCTCGAGCGACGCCGCGCGCGAGAGGTTGATCACCGCCGACTTGCAGGCCGAATAACAAGCCGGACCTGCGCCGCCGGAGAGTCCGGCCACGGACGCGGTGTTGATGATCGAGCCCCCGCGCCCCTGCTTCTTCATGGCGCGGCCGGCGTGCTTGATGCCGAGGAACACGCCGCGCAGCAGCACGGCGCAGGTGGCGTCCCAGTCCTCGACGTCGAGCTCGAGCAGGCTGCCGATCGCGCCGCCGATGCCCGCGTTGTTGAACATGCAGTCGATGCCGCCGAACGCGTCGAGCGCGCGCTCCACCGCGCCCGCCACGTCGTCCTCGTCGGCGACGTTCGCGCGCACGAAGGCGGTCCGGTCCGCGGCGCCCAGCTTCGCGGCGAGGTCGAGGGTCTCCTTGCCCGTGCCCTCGTTCATGTCGGCGACGACGACGCTCGCGCCTTCGGCGAGGAAGCGCAGCGCGGTCGCGCGGCCCATGCCGCTCGCGCCGCCCGTGATCACTGCCACTTTGCCCGCGAGCCGGCCGGCCGGCCGCTTGGGCGTCCTCTTCGACGGCATGCGAACCTCCCGCGCCCTCGCGAGCGCGGCAGCACGCTAGCCCGCGGCGGGCTCCGCCCGCGAACCCACCCCGCGCGCTCGCCAGAGCCGCGCGGCTTCGTCGGCTCCGACGGGCGGGCTGAACAAGAAGCCCTGCGCCTCCTCGCAGCCCCAGACGGCGACGAGGTCGCGCTCCGCCTCCTTCTCGACGCCCTCGGCGACGACGCGCAGCCAGAGCGCCTTCGCCATCGACACGATCGACGCGGTGAGTGCGGCGGCGTCCTCGCGCGACGAGATCTCCGCGACGAACTCGCGGTCGATCTTCACGATCTGCACGGGCAGCCGGCGCAGGTACGAGAGCGACGAGAAGCCGGTGCCGAAGTCGTCGAGCGCGAGCTCGACGCCGAGCTCGCGCAGCGCGCGCAGCTCGCGGATCGCGCGCTCCGCGTCGTCGAGCAGCACGCTCTCGGTCACCTCGATGCCGAGCAGCGCGGGGCGCACGCCCGCCTCGCGCAGGATCTGCGCGACGCGCGCCGCGGTGCCCTCGCGGCGGAGCTGCTGCGCCGAGACGTTCACGGCTACCGGCACGTCGCCGAGGCCCGCCGCGCGCCAGGCTACGATCTGCCGGCAGGCCTCGCGCAGCACCCAGTCGCCCAGCTCTCCGACCAGGCCCGACTCCTCGGCCAGCGGAATGAACTCGCTCGGCGGAAGCATCCCGAGCTCGGGCTCGCGCCAGCGCACGAGCGCCTCGAAGCCGGTGATGTCGCCGCTGCTGAGCGCGACCTTCGGCTGGTAGTGGAGCACGAGCTCGCCCTTCGCGATCGCCGCCCGCAGCCGGCTCGCGAGCGTGAAACGGCGCAGGGCCTCGGCGCTGGTCGCCGCGCTATGCGCCTGCACGCGCGCCCCGCCGGCGCGGGCCTGGGCGAGCGCGCGCTCGGCGCTGCGCAGCACGCTCGCGGCGTCGGCGCCGTCGCGCGGGAACAGCGCGGCGCCCGCGGCGGCCGGAACGCTCAGCTCGTGCGTCTCGAGCCGGATCGGCGCGTCGAGGGCGGCGAGCGCGCGCTCGGCGCGCGCGATCAACGCCTCGCTGTCGCGGGCGCCCGGCACGATCTGCACGAACTGCGACTCGCTCGTGTGCGCGAGCAGCGCGCCGTCGGCGGCGTCCGCGAGCCGGCGCGCGGCCTCGCGCAGCAGCTCGTCCGCCGCGTCGCGACCCAGCGACTCCGCGACGCGCGCGACGCCGTCGACGCCGATCGCGATCACGCCGTGGGAGCGGGCGCGCGCCCCCGGGTCGGCGGCGAGGCGCGCCAGCTCTGCCAGCAGGCCCGCGCGGTTCCGCAGGCCGGTCACCGCGTCGTGCTCGGCGAGGAACTCGGCGCGCTGCTCGGAGCGGCGCCACGCGCTGACGTCCTGCACCACACCCTCGAGCGCGAGCGGCTCGCCCTCCGCGCTGAGGGCGAGGCGCATCCGGTAGCGCAGCACGCGCTCGGCGCCGGCGTCTCCTGTCGCGCGCAGCTCGCCGCCCGCGGCGCGCCCGCCGCGCAGGCACTCGCGCATGCGCTCCGCCAGCTGCTCGCGGTCCGCGTGCGGCATGCGCGGCAGGACGCCGCGCGCGGTGCCGAGCACGCGCCACAGCTCGGCGCCTCCCGTGAGCGCGCGGGTCGCGAGGTCGTAGCGCCAGCTCGCGAGCTGGGCGAGCTGCTGGGCCTCGCGCAGGCGCGCTTCGGTCGCGCGCAGCGCGACGAGCTGCGCGCGCGCGCGGAGCAACAAGCGCGCGCGGGCGAGCAGCACTGCCGGCGGCTCGGACTTGCTCGCGAAGTCGTTCGCGCCCATCTCGAAGGCGCGGGCGATCGCCGCGTCCGCCGGCCCGGCGCTGCGCGCCACGATGGGCGTGTCGCTGGCGCCCGCCGTCGCACGAATTCGCTCGCACACGTCCGCCGCCCCAGGCGGCGCGAGGTCGAGGTCGAGGACGACCAGGTCCGGGAGGCGGTCTTCGAGGGCCGCGATCGCGTCGGCGGCAGTCGCCGCGCTCGCCACGGCGAGCCCGTCGTCCGCGAGCAGGCGTACGAGCGCCCGGCGCTCGCGCGGATCCGCGTCGACGACGAGCGCATGCGCGCGCTTGCCCGCCGAGTCTGCGGCTTCACGAGCCGGCGTCTCGCGCTTCCAAGGCGTTGCCATTGCGGAGGTTTTCGGTCCGCGGCGGCCCCGCCTTGAGCGCGCGCAGGCGAAGCGGGGTCAGCGCCCGATCGACCTCAGCTCGCCAGCTTTCCCACCAGCTTCGCGGGCAGGTGCCCGGCCCGATGCATCCAGCGGATCGCGTCCGCGTACGTCGCCTCGGCGCCGCGGAACGTCACGCCGAGCTCCCGGGTCGTGCGGCTCGCGTCGACGCCGGGCCACTGCGTCGCGTAGAGCATCGAGTCGTACGTGAGCGGGAACGCGAAGTCGACGAAGCGCTTCACGAAGTCGCCGGCGCGGCCGAGGGCGCGCATGCCGCCGCCGGAGATCGCCACGCGCCGGCGCAGCTTGCGCCCGGTGACGCGCTCGATCGTGGCGTAGTTCTCCGCCCAGCTCAGCATCGGCGATGCGGCCGCATAGCGGTGCGGGCCGGGCGGCAGCTCGAGGAGCTTCACGTGCAGGCTGGCCACGTCGCGCACGTCTACCGGCTCGAAGCCCCCGTCGGTGTCCACCGAGAGCTGCGCGATCCACGCCCACAGCGCGCGGTTGCCGTCGGTCATGCCCGGGTCGTCGGGGCCGAGGATGCCGACCGGGTAGGAGATGCGGATCGGCGCGCCTTCTTCCTGGAGGCGCCGCACCACGCGCTCCGCCTCCACCTTCGAACGCCCGTAGGCGGTGGTCGCGTCCACGATCGGGCTCTCCGGCGTGAGCGGCGGCCCGGGCCGGAAGAACACCGACATGCTCGACACGTAGACGATCGACGGCAGGCCGCGCTTCGCCGCGCCCACGATCACGCGCTCCACGCCCGCTCGATTCGTGTCGAGCACGCGCTGCGCCATCTTGCGCCGCAGATCCACGAGCGCGGCGGCGTGGAAGACGGCGTCGCAGCCGCGCATCGCCTCCGCGACCGACGCCTCGTCCGCCACGTCGCCGACCACGACGTCGCCGGGCACGAACCCGCCCGGCGCGAACACCCGCCGCACCTTCTCGCGATCGCGCACGAGCATGCGCACGCCGTGGCCTGCGGCGGCGAGGGCGCGCACGGTGTGCGAGCCCGTGAAGCCGGTCCCGCCCGTCACCATCACCCGCATGCGCGCCGCCCGCGACCCTGCATCGCGCGAATCGTACTCAGGTCGCGGCGCGCGAGCAGAGCCGCGCGCGGGGATTCGGCGCGCGGGCGCCCGACTTTCGTGCGCGCCGAGTCGAAGCCGCGCGGGCGCGTCGCCGCGCCGCCCCGGCCGCCGTAAGCTGCGCCGCCCCACGCACGAAGGAGCCGCCGATGCGCGCAGCGCTGCACCTGGAGAAGGGCAAGCCGGTCCAGCTCGTGGACGACCTCGAGATCCGCGATCCGCGCGCGGGCGAGGTGCTGGTGCGCGTGCACGCCTGCGGCGTGTGCCACTCGGACGTCACGGTGATGGACCTCGGCGCGAACACGCCGGTGGTGCTCGGCCACGAGGCCGCGGGCGTGGTCGAGGCCGTGGGCGCGGGCGTCACGACGCACGCGCCCGGCGACAAGGTCGTGCTCACGCCGTGCCCGCCCTGCGGCACTTGTTACTGGTGCGTGCGCGGCGAGTTCAGCCTGTGCAAGCTCGCCCTGGGCGTGATGACGGGCGCCTTCCCGGACGGAACCACTGGCCTCTCGCACAAGGGGCAGAAGGTGTTCCGCGGCCTGAACGTCGCCGCGTTCGCCGAGTACACGGTGACGCAGGCGCAGGGCGCGGTGGTGGTGCCGCAGGACACGCCCCTCGACGTCGCGTGCGTGGTCGGCTGCGCGGTGCAGACGGGCGTCGGCGCGGTGCTCAACGCGGCGAGAGTGGAAGAGGGCGCCAATGTGTTCGTCACCGGCCTCGGCGGCATCGGCCTCTCGGTGGTGCAGGGCGCGCGCCTCGCGAACGCGGCGCAGGTGATCGTGAGCGATCCGGTGGGGGCGCGCCGCGAGACTGCGAAGGCGCTGGGCGCCACCCACGCGATCGACCCTACGAAGGACGACCCGATTGCCGCCGTGCATCAGCTCACCGGCGGCATCGGCGCCGACTACGCCTTCGAGGCCGCCGGCGTCGCGTCGCTCGTGACGCAGTGCTTCTTCGCGGCGCGCCTGGGCGGCAAGATCATCGTGGTGGGCGCGCCGCCCATCGATCAGGCCGTGACCCTCGCGCCGGCGGCGCTGGTCGCGTCCATGGGCAAGACGATCCGCGGCACGCTGCTCGGAGACTGCAACAGCGTGCGCGACATCCCGCGCTTCCTCGCGCTCTGGCGCGCGGGGCGCCTCGACCTCGACGCGCTGATCACCAGCCGAAGGCCGCTCGGCGAGATCAACGAAGCAGTGGCGGATCTGCGCGCGGCGAAGGGCGTGCGGACGGTGTTGGCGGTGTGAGCTGCGGCTCCGGCTGTCGCGACGGGCCGACGTTGCGGGGACTCGCCCGTCGTCCGCTATCTCGCTCAGGTCGTCTTGCGGTAGGCCGCCACGAGCCGGCGCTGGCGGTCCACGAGACAGGCCCCCGCGCAAATCACGACGTGACCGCCCATCTCCGCGGGGTGGCGGTCGTAGATCGCGAGCAGCGCGCGCGAGTTCACGTCGGGGCTCGCACCGACTTCGAACGTGACGACGTTGTCGTTGCCTTGACAATGCAGCGAGATCAGCGGCCCAAAGATTCCCTCCTGCTGACGGATCGTCTCTTGAAGCGACTTCAGGTCGTGCGCTCCCGAGATCTCGATTCTGCTGACGGTCGCCACCTCAGATGTCCTCTCCCGTGACTTTGCGGATCGCGTTCGCAATCTCGGCGACGAGTGCCTCCGAGTTTGCCTGGCTGACCCTCTGCAACAGGTCGGCCCGGCTGCTTCCCTTCGGAAGGCCGAGGCTCACGGCCAACGCGTTCATCTGGCTCGCGTCCAGGGACTTGATGACGTCGGCCGCCTTCTCACGACGTTCCTGCAGCTGCGCCGAAACGACCGTCGTCAGGCGTAGCTGCTTCAGCTCGGCCTGATTGCGTTCCGCGATCGCCCGCTCGCGTGCTGCGGCAGCATCCGCGCTCTGCCCGATCGCCGCGAGGCAGGTCTCGACGAGCTTCGGCGCCGCTTCCAGCCAGGCATTGCGACGCGTCAAGAGCGCCATGCACTCCTCGACCACGTAGCTCTTGTTGAGCATGTCCACCGCGATGGACTGCACCGCCTTGGCGATCTGCGCCACGGTTTCCTTCTCGATCTCGCCCGCCGAGGAGCCGCCGACCAGGGAGCCGCTGCCCGTCGTCTGGGCAGATGCCTGCGTGATGCTGGAGTCGAGCTGCGACTGGATCGCGACGCGCGCCTTCGTCACGGAGGCGAGCTGCTCTTGCTTCAGCGCAACGATCTTCTCGGCGCGCACGACCTCTTCGTCGAGGGCGCAACGCGTGCTCTCGCGCTCGGCCTGTTGTTCCGGCGTGATGCCGGCCTGATTCGGATCGAGGGCGGCATCCCGCCGCTTCTTCGCCTCGCCGAGCGCGGCCTTCGACGCGTCGAGTTCGTCCTGCGCACGCTTCTCGAGCTCCTGCGCTTGCTTCAGCGCCTCGGCGTTGGAGAGCAGCGTCGCGGCGCTCGCGGCGCCGCCGCTCCCGCCGAGTACCGCTTGCTTCGCGACGACGGCTCCCGTGAGCTGCTCGATCGACACGACCGCCGCGGTCAGGTCCTGGCTGCGCGTTAACAGGACTTTGACGTCGGAAGGCGTGAGCTTCCCGTTGTAGTAGGCCTCGCAGATGCGGAACGCTGAGTCCCGCATCAAGGTGATCGACTGAGTTCGCAGTCCGACGCTCGACGCCGC
>CAYWRY010000185.1:0-7023 GCA_964460485.1 uncultured Spirochaetales bacterium | reverse complement strand
GGAGTCGCGCCCCCCACCCCGCCCGCCCCTCGCGCCGCCTCGATGCTCTTCTCTCTTCCCTCGCCCCGCGCTTGGTGACCAAGCGCACCGAGACTCTCTGCATCGCACGTCACCATCGCGCCAGTTACCTTGCGCTCCTTCGCTGACCGGAGAGCACAGTGAGCCTGTTCGGCAAGACCCCTCGCGATGGAGAATCCCCGAACCCGCCGTCCGTGGGCGCGCGTCCCGCGAGCGCACCGCGAGGCCCTGCAACTGCACCGTCCTCGGAGCCGTCGTTCTTTCGACCCGCCGAGCCGGCGCGCATTCAAAGGGAATCCATGGCCAACATCGGCAAGTCGATCACCATCAAGGGCGACCTCACGGGCGACGAGGACATCCAGGTCGAGGGCACGGTGGAGGGCCGGGTCGACCTGCCCAACAACCAGTTCACCGTCGGACCCGAAGGCCGCGTGCGGGCCGAGATCCACGCGAAGCAGGTGGTCGTGATCGGCCAGGTGACGGGCAACATCATCGCAGCCGAGCGCGTCGAGGTGCAGGCCACCGGCGTGGTGCACGGCGACTTGAAGTCGCCGCGCCTGATCGTGCACGAGGGCGCCGTGCTGAACGGCTCGATCGAGATGAGCAAGACGCCCACGCCGGCGAAGGTCGCGCTCGCCGCCGGCTGACGCTTCGGACGCTGGCGGCGGCCCTGGGGCGCGCCGCCGGTCCCGGCTAGCGCTTCTTCGCCGCGACGGCCGCCTTCTTCGGCGCTGCGCCCTCGCGCGCGATGCGCCGCCGCTCGAGCAGCATCACTAGCGGCGCCGCGATGAAGATCGTCGAGTAGGTGCCCACCACCGTGCCGATCGTCATCGCGCCCGCGAAGCCGCGGATCGCAGAGCCGCCGGCGATCAGCAGCGAGAGCACGGCTCCCAGCGAGATCAGCGCGGTGAGCGCGGTGCGCGACAGCGTCTGGTTGACCGACTCGTTGAGCAGCTGCTTGATCTCGACGCCGGTGTGCAGCTCCATGTTCTCGCGCACGCGGTCGTAGATGATGATCGTGTCGTTCAGGCTGTAACCGATGATCGCGAGCAGCGCGGCCAGCACGTTCAGGTCGAACTCGAGGCCCAGGATCACCCAGATGCTCGACGTGACGAGCACGTCGTGCACGAGGGCGATCACGGCCCCCGGCGCGAAGCTGATCGAGAAGCGGAACGCGACGTAGGCGAGGATCAGCAGGAAGGCGATGCCCATCGAGATCAGGCCCTTGTCGCGCAGCTCCTCGCCGACCTTCGGCCCCACGAACTCCACGCGCTCGACGGACAGCGAGCCCACCGAGCGCTCGAGCGCGCCCTGCACCGCGAGCACGCGGTCGGTCTGCTCGTTGATCGCGCTCGAGTCCGCCGCGTCGCCAGCGATCACGCGCTCGCCCTGGAAGCGCACCAGGTAGTCGCGCGCGCTGCCAAACTGGAGCACCTGGAGGCTGTCGAGGCCGAGCGGGTCGAGCGCGCTGCGGATCGCGCCGTCGCTGACGTTCTCGACGAAGCGCACGTGCATCTCGGCGCCGCCGGCGAAGTCGACGCCGAAGTGTACGCCGCGCACCGCCGGCAGCGCGCACACGAGGCCCGTCACGATCAGCGCGATCGACAGCCCGACCCACAGCTTCCACTGCCCGATGAAGTCGATCTTGGTTCCGGGCTTGATGATCTCGAAGGACAAGCGGGACTCCTCGCGCGGACCTCGGCGTCAGATCGAGAGCTGCGAGACCGGGCGGTTGCCGGGCCTCCACTCGTACAGCGCCTTCGTCACCACCAGCACGGAGAAGACGCTCGTGACGATGCCCACCAGCAGGGTGACCGCGAAGCCCTTGATCGGACCCGTGCCGTAGGAGAACAGCACGATGCCGGCGATCATGTTCGTGATGTTCGCGTCGAGGATGGTCCAGAGCGCCTTGTCGAAGCCGGCGCCGATGGCGGCGCGCGGCGTCCGACCCGAACGCAGCTCTTCGCGGATGCGCTCGAACACGATCACGTTGCCGTCGACGGCGGTGGCGATCGTGAGCACGAGGCCCGCGATGCCCGGCAGCGTGAGCGTGCCGTTGAACACGCTCATCAGCGCCACCACCAGCACCATGTTCAGCGCGAGCGCGGCCGACGCGTAGAGGCCGGAGACGCGGTAGTAGCCCGCCAGGAACAGCACGCCGAGCCCGAGCCCGAGCAGCGACGCGCGCACGCCGCTGCGGATCGAGTCCGCCCCGAGCGCGGGCCCGATCGTGCGCTCTTCCTCGATGCGCGTGGGGATCGGCAGCGCGCCGCTGCGCAGCACCACCGCGAGGTCGCTGGCCTCCGCGGCGGTGAAGTTGCCGGTGATCACGCCCTGGCGGCTGATGCGCGACTGGATCGTCGGCGCGCTGATCACGATGCCGTCGATCACGATCGCGAGCTGCTGGCCGATGTTCTTCTCGGTGAGCGCGCCGAACTGCCGCCCGCCGTCCGCCGTCCACGCGAAGCTCACCTGCCGCTCGGCCTGGGTCTGGTCGAAGGTGACGCGCGCGTCCTCGAGCTGGTCGCCGCGCATGTCGGCGGCCTCGGGCAGCAGGTAGACGCCGAGCACCTTGTCGGCTTGCTCCGCCTCGCGGCCCTGGGCGCGGCGCTCGAGCTGCGGAACGATGACCGTGCCTTCCGGCAGCCCACCCGGGTAGTTCCCGCGCAGCACCTCCTCGTTCGGCGCGTAGCCGCGCACGATCTTGAACTCGAGGTGGCCCGTCTGCCGGAAGATGTCGGGCACGCGCGACATGCCCGGGATCTGCACCAGGATGCGGTCGTCGCCCTGCCGCGTGATGATCGACTCGGGAATCCCGGTGAGCGGGTCGTCGATGCGCCGGCGCAGCACCTCGAGCGACTGCAGCATCGCGCGCTCGCGCACTTCCTCGACCCAGGCGCTGGTGAGCGTCACGACGAGGTCGTGCTCGCCGGCCTTCGCCACCTCGACCGTGTCGAAGTCGTCGAGCAGTTTCGCCACGGCCGTGTGGTCGGAGGCGGTCGCGGGCTTCACGAGCAGCCGCGCCGGCTCGGCGATCAGCTGCACGCCGCTCACCTCGTCGTCGGCGAGCCGCGCCTCGAGCTGGCTGCGAATCGCCGCCAGCTCCTGGCCGATCGCCACGTCGAGGTCGGGCCCGATCACGATGTGGACGCCGCCGCGCAGGTCGAGGCCGAGCCGCATCACTTCGTCGGGCCAGAGCGGGGTGCTCTCGCGGCGCTCCTGCGGCACGAAGTTCGCGGCCGCGTACCAGGCGCTGAACAGCGCGAGCAGCCCGATCCAGATCCACTTCGCGCGCAGGCTCACTTCGCCTCTCCCTTCGGCGCCTCGAGCTTGCGTTCCACGCGCGCGCGCTCGACCTCCACCTTCACGCTGCCGCCCTTGCCGATCTCGAGCGTGAGCACGTCGTCCGTCAGGCCGACCACGGTTCCGCGGATGCCGCCCGCCGTCACGACGCGATCGCCCTTGGCGATCGACTTCAGCAGCGCGTCGTGCTCCTTGCGCCGCTTCTGCTCGGGGCGAATCAGCAGGAAGTAGAGCGGCACGATCATCAGCAGCATCGGCACGAGCATCGACTCGAACGCGCTGGGCCCCGACGCTTGCAGCCAGATCACGGGGGCGGAGTGCATCAGAGCCGTCCTGCGTCGCGCGCAATCGCCTCGGCCTTGGCCGTCGACTCCCAGGGGAAGCCGTCGCGGCCGAAGTGGCCGTGGTACGAGGTCGCGCGGTAGATCGGCCGGCGCAGCGCGAGCGACTCGATGATGCCGCGCGGCGTCAGGTCGAAGTGCTTGCGCACCAGGGCCTCGAGCTGGCGCATGTCGAGACGCGACGTGCCGAAGGCGTCGACGCGGACGCTCACCGGCTCCGCGACGCCGATCGCGTAGGCCACCTGCACCTCGCAGCGCTTCGCCACGCCAGCGGCCACGAGATTCTTCGCGACCCAGCGCGCGGCGTAGGCTGCGCTGCGGTCCACCTTCGACGGGTCCTTGCCCGAGAACGCGCCGCCGCCGTGCCGGCCCATCCCGCCGTAGGTGTCGACGATGATCTTGCGGCCCGTGAGCCCGGCGTCGCCCATCGGCCCGCCGACCACGAAGCGACCGGTCGGGTTCACGTGGAAGATCGTGTCCGCGTCGAGCAGCTCGGCCGGGAGCGCCGCTCGGATCAGCCGCTCGATCACGTCCGTGCGCAGCTTGTCGTAGCCCACGTCCTCGCTGTGCTGGGTCGACAGCACGATCGCGGCGATGCGCGCCGGCTCGTCGCCCGCGTACTCGACCGACACCTGCGACTTCGCATCGGGGCGCAGGTACGAGAGCTCGCCGGATTCGAACAGCTCGCGCTGCCGCTCGATCAGCCGGTGCGCGAAGCGGATCGGCGCGGGCATCAGCTCCGGCGTCTCGTCGCATGCGAAGCCGAACATCATGCCCTGGTCGCCGGCGCCCTGCTCCTTGTGCAGACCCTCGCCCTCGGTGACGCCCTGGGAGATGTCAGGGCTCTGCTTGCCGATCGCGACCATCACGGCGCAGGTGTCGGCGTCGAAGCCCATGCGCGAGTCCGTGTACCCGATGTCGCGCACCACGCCGCGCACGAGCTGCGGGAAATCGACCACCGCCCGCGTCGTGATCTCGCCGGCCAGCACGATCAGACCGGTGGTGGTGAGCGTCTCGCAGGCGACGCGGGCGCGCGGGTCCTGAGCGAGGATCTCGTCGAGCACGGCGTCGGAGATCTGGTCGCACATCTTGTCCGGGTGACCCATCGAGACCGACTCGGACGTGAACACGCTGCGGTTGGACATGACGGGCTCCGGAGACGGGCGGCGCGGCCTCGCCTCGCGCAACACTGGGCCAGAGAGGCGGCGCACAGTACGGAACGCCTCCCGGCGGGGCAACGAAAGGCGCGGGATTGTCGCGGGTGAGTGCCGCACCGGCGCCCGAGCGTGGCGTGCCCCTCAGCTCGCGTGAGGGCGCACGAGCAGCGCGCCCAGCGCTGCGAGCGCGGCCTCGGCGTCGGCGCCTTCCGCGCGGACCACGAGCCGGGTGCCCTGACTGGCCGCCAGCGAGAGCAGCGAGAGCACGCTGCGTCCGCTGACCCAGTCGTCGCTTCCAGCGCGCTGCACGGACACCTCCGCCTCGAACTTGCCGGCGAGGGCCGCGAACTCGCCGGCCGGTCGAGCGTGCAGCCCCAGCTCGCTGGCCACCGTGAACTCCGCCTGTGCGGTCACTTCGCCTTCCCGGGCAGCAGCTCGCTCGCCACCGAGATGTTGCGGCGGCCGTAGTCCCGCATCGTGGAGGCGATCTCCGCGAGTGACTTCCCCTCCCCCCAGCTCGCGAGCTTGATCAGCATGGGGAGGTTCACGCCCGTGACCACCTCGACCGCCCGCTCGCCGAGGAACGACAGCGCCACGTTCGAGGGCGTGCCGCCGAACATGTCGGTGAGGATCAGCGCGCCGGCGCCCTGGTCGACGGCGTCGAGCTCGCGCGCGATCGCGCTGCGAATCTCCTCCACCGTCTGCTGCGGCCCGATCGCCACCGCGCGGAAGTCCGGAGCGCTGGGCACGATCAGCCGCACGGCTTGGAGCATCTCGTCGCCGACCCGGTAGTGCGAAACCACGACCACGCCGACCCGCATCAGTCCTTCCCCGCATCGCGATGCGTGACGCTCACGTTCTGCCCGAGCCGCCGCAGCTCCGCGGCGAGCGCCTCGAGCACCGCGACCGATCGATGTCGACCGCCCGTGCACCCCACCGCGACCGTGAGATACGACTTTCCCTCGCGCTCGTACAGAGGCAGCAGGAAGCGCAGCAGATCGAGAAGGCGCGCGAGCAGCTCCTTCGCGGGGCCGCCGTCGAGCACGAAGCGCGACACCTCGGGGTCGAGGCCCGTGCGCGGGCGCAGGCTCGGCTCGAAGTGTGGGTTCGCCAGGAAGCGCACGTCGAAGACGAGGTCCGCGCCGCGCGGCAGGCCGTGCCGGAAGCCGAACGAGACGAGGCTCACCACCGGCCCGCGCGCCGCGACGTCCGCGGCCGCCCACTCGGCGATCGCGCGGCGCAGCTCGTGCACGTTGAGGTCGCTCGAGTCGAGGCGCAGGTCGGCGAGCCGCGCCACGTCGGCGAGCGACTCGCGCTCGCGCGCGATGCCCTCCTCCACCGAGCCGCTCGGCGAGAGCGGGTGCACGCGCCGCGTCTCGCGGTAGCGATCGACGAGCACGTCGGTCGCGCAGTCGAGGAACAGAACGCGCACGCGCGCCTCGCTGCGCCGCAGCTCGTCCAGCACGCGCGGCAGGTCGCGCAGGAAGCGCTCCTCGCGCGCGTCGATGGCCAGGGCCACCCTCTCGATCGGCGGCTCGGCCTGGGAGCACAGGTCGAGCACCTGCGTCGTCAGCTGGGCGGGCAGGTTGTCGACGCAGTAGAAGCCGAGGTCTTCGAGCGCGTTCATGGCGGTCGTCTTGCCGCTGCCCGAGAGCCCCGACACGAACACCACGCGCGGCGTGCTCATCGCTCGATCTCGCCGCGAATGCGCGCGTCGAGCTTGGCCGCCCCTGACATGCCTCGCGCCCGCTGCTCGTGATCCCGCACCGCCGCCTCCACCAGCGTGGCCATGTTGGCGGAAGGTCGCACCGGCAACACGAGGCACGGCAGCGAGATGCCGAGGAACGATTCCTCCGGTCGCTCGAGCCCGACGCGGTCGTAGCTCGCGCCCTCGCGCCAGTGCTCGAGCCGGAACACCAGGGAGACCGGCGACTGCTCCGCCACGGCGCCGCTGCCGTACAGGTCCGGGATGCAGAGGATGCCGAGCCCCCGAATCTCGAGGAAGTGCCGGATCGCCTCCCGCGCCCGCCCCACGAGCCGCCCGCCCTCGACCTCCAGCTCCACGACGTCGTCCGCCACGAGCTGATGCCCGCGCGCCACCAGCTCGAGCGCCGTCTCGCTCTTCCCCACGCCGCTCGGCCCGAGCAGCAGCACTCCCATCCCGCGCACGCGCAAGAGCCCCCCATGCACCTGCACGACGCTTC
>CAYWRY010000184.1:0-7068 GCA_964460485.1 uncultured Spirochaetales bacterium | reverse complement strand
TGATCTCGCAGATCACGCCCGATGGGTTGCGGCCCGCGAGCCGCGCGAGGTCGACCGAACCCTCCGTCTGGCCCGCGCGGCGCAGCACGCCGCCCGCACGCGCGCGCAAGGGGAACACGTGCCCGGGACGCACGATGTCCTGCGGGCGCGCGTCTGGGCGGATGGCGGTGAGGATGGTGTGCGCGCGGTCGTGGGCGGAGATGCCCGTCGTGACCCCCTCGCGCGCCTCGATCGAGATCGTGAAGGCGGTGCCGAAGCCCGAGGAGTTCTCGTTCTCGGGCACCATCATGCCGAGGCGCAGCTTCTCCAGCTGCTCGCCCTGCATCGGCAGGCAGATCAGGCCGCGCCCGTGCATCGCCATGAAGTTGATGGCCTCGGGCGTGACCGCGTCGGCGGCCATGCACAGATCGCCCTCGTTCTCGCGGTCCTCGTCGTCGACGAGGACGATCATCCGGCCGGCCTTGATCTCCGCGATCGCCGCCGGGATCGGGACGACCACGTCGATCCAGTCCGCATGGACGGCGGCGGGCTTCGGGAGGGGGTCGGTCATGCGCTCTCCGGTCCGCCGGCAGTACGGACCGGCAACTCGCGCGCAGGTTCCGTCTCGCAGCGTGGCCCGGACCGACCGTAATCACTTCGCCCCGAGCCAGGACGAGGCCACGCTAGCGCCGAGGGTTGGGAGCCGCTACGGCCCGAACTGCTTCAGCACGCCCTTCAGGAAGTCCGCCTCGCTGACGCCGAACTTCTCCTGGAACTGGTGCTTGGCGTTGAGCGCGCGATAGCTGAGCCGCAGCAGCTCGCGGAAGGTCTCGATCACCCCCTCGCCGCGCGTCGCCACCGCTGGGAAGGTCGGGATGTCGCCCCACGCCGCCTTGATCTCCTCGAGGGGCTTCACGTCGGGGAGGTCGCGCTTGTTGAACTGCACGACCTTGGGCATCGCCGCGAAGTCGAGCCCGTTCGACTTGAGGTTCGCCTCCATGTCGCGGAACGAGTAGGCGTTGGCTCCGGCGGAGGAGCGCTGCGAGTCGGCGACGAAGACGACGCCGTCGGCGCCGGAGAGCACGACCTTGCGCGTCGACTTGTGCATCACCTGGCCGGGCACCGTGAACAGCTTCAGCTTCACGGCGAAGCCGTTGGCCGTGCCGAACTGGACGGGCAGGAAGTCGAAGTAGAGCGTGCGGTCGTCCGCGGTGTCGAGCGTGACCATCTTGCCCCGCGCGCTCGGATCGAGGAGCTCGTGCAGCTTCTGGAGGTTCGTCGTCTTGCCGGACAGCGCGGGCCCGTAGTAGACGAACTTCAGGACGATCTCTCGTCCCGCCATGTTGATCTGCACCATTGCGTCCCGACCCCGTCCGAGCAGCACGCGCCGCGCCCGTACTGCCTCGTTGTGCGCTGGCTCACCGCTCATCGGCACACGAGGAGGAGACGTTGAGTGGGAATCGGGGCCGATGGCGCCCTAGGAGCGCGCCAGGAACGTGCCCAGGATCTCCCGGGCGGCGGCGGCCGGGGTCAGCTCTTGGGCCTCCACCCGCGCCTCGAGCCCGGGTAGCGCGGCCGCGACCCCCGGATGCTCGCGCAGAGCGCCCTGGAGTCCCTCCTCCACGAGGCTCCACATCCACTCCCGCGCCTGGCTGCGCCGGCGGCTCGCGAGCGCACCGCTGCGCTCCAGCAGCGCGCGCTGCGCCAGCACCGTGCGCCAAAGCTCGGCGACGCCCTCCCCCGTCCGCGCGCTGGCGGCCAGCGCCACGGGCTTCCAGCCGCTCGCCGAGGGGCGGAACAGCCCGAGCGCCTGCTCGTGCTCGCGCCGCGTGCGCAAGGCCGCGTCGCACAGCTCTCCGTCGCACTTGTTCACCACCAGCGCGTCGGCCAGCTCGAGCACGCCGCGCTTGATGCCCTGGAGTTCGTCTCCCGCGGCCGGTTGGAGCAGCACCGCGAAGAAGTCGACCATCGAGCGCACGCTGACCTCGCTCTGGCCGATGCCCACGGTCTCGATCAACACCGCGTCGAAGCCCGCCGCCTCGCATAGCAGCATCACCTCGCGCGTGCGATGCGCGACGCCGCCCAGCGCGCCGCCGCTCGGCGAGGGCCGGATGAACGCGCGCTCCGACTGCGCGAGCCGCTCCATGCGCGTCTTGTCGCCGAGGATGCTTCCGCCGCTCACCGGGCTCGACGGGTCGACCGCGAGCACGGCGACGCGCTTGCCCTCGCCGACGATGTGCAGCCCGAGCGCCTCGATGAAGGTGCTCTTCCCGACGCCGGGCGGTCCGGTGATGCCGACGCGCACTGCGCCGCCCGCGTGGCTCACGAGCGCATCGAGAATCTCCTGGCCGGCGCGCTGGTGGTCGGTGCGCGTGCTCTCGATCAGCGTGATCGCGCGCGCGATCGCGCGGCGATCGCCGGCTCGGATCGCGGCGCAGTAGTCGTCCGCGGTCGCGAGGCGAGCGGCCGCGGGGCTGCCGGTCACGCCGCGCGCCGCGACTGAATCGCGTGCAGCACTTCGCGCGCCGCCTTCGGCACCGCCGTGCCGGGGCCGAAGATCGCCGCGGCGCCCTGATCGCGCAGGTAGGCGTAGTCCTGGGGCGGAATGATTCCGCCGACGACCACCACCACGTCGTTCGCGCCCTTCTTGCGCAGCGCCGCGACGAGCTCGGGCACCAGCGTCTTGTGGCCGCCGGCCTGGCTCGACACGCCGACCACGTGCACGTCCGCGTCGATCGCCTGCTGCGCGGCCTCGTCCGGGGTCTGGAACAGCGGCCCGACGTCCACGTCGAAGCCGAGGTCGGCGAACGCCGTCGCGATCACTTTGATGCCGCGGTCGTGACCGTCCTGACCGAGCTTCACCACCAGCATGCGCGGGCGGCGACCCTCCCCCTTCGCGAAGCGCTCGACCTCTGCGTGGGCGGACTCGAACTCGTCGTCGCCGCGATACATGCCGGCATACACCCCCGACACCGAACGGATCTCGGCGCGGTGGCGCCCGTAGACGTCCTCGAGCGCGCTGCTGATCTCGCCGACGCTGGCGCGCGCGCGCGCCGCCTCGATCGCCGCCTCGAGCAGGTTGCCCTGCCCGCTGCGCGCGAGCGCGGTGAGCTTTGCGAGCGCGGCTTCGACGCGCTTCGCATCGCGTCGCGCGCGGATCGCCGCCAGCCGCTTGATCTGAGCCTCGCGCACCGCGGTGTTGTCGATCTCGCGAACCTCGATCTGCGACTCCTCCTTCAACCGGTACTTGTTGACGCCGACGATCGTGTCCTCGCCGCTGTCGATGCGCGCCTGCCGCCGCGTCGCCGCCTCCTCGATCTTCAGCTTCGGCAGGCCTGCTACGATCGCCTTCGTCATCCCGCCCATCGCCTCGACCTCGTCGATCAGCGTGCTCGCGGCCCGGTAGACGCTCTCGGTGAGCGACTCCATGAAGTACGAGCCGCCCCACGGATCGATCACGGCGGGGATGCCGGACTCCTCCTGGAGGATCAGCTGCGTGTTGCGCGCGATGCGCGCCGCCGTGTCCGTCGGCAGCGAGACCGCCTCATCGTAGCCGTTGGTGTGCAGCGACTGCGTGCCGCCGAACACCGCCGCCATCGCCTCGATCGTGGTCCGGACGATGTTGTTCATCGGATCCTGCTCGGTGAGGCTCGCGCCCGAGGTCTGACAGTGGGTGCGCAGCATCAGCGAGTCGGTCTTCGCGGGAGCGAACTCTCGCTGCATGCGCTCGGCCCAGATCCGGCGTGCGGCGCGCATCTTCGCGATCTCGAAGTAGAAGTTCATGCCGATGCACCAGAAGAACGAGAGGCGCCCGGCGAACTCGTCGACGCCCAAGCCCTTCGAGCGCGCGGCGCGCACGTACTCGAGCCCGTCGGCGATCGTGAAGGCGAGCTCCTGCACCGTCGTCGCGCCGGCTTCCTGCATGTGGTAGCCGCTGATCGAGATCGAATTGAACTTCGGCATGCGCTGCGCGGTGTAGGCGATGATGTCCGCCACGATGCGCATGCTCGGCTCGGGCGGATAGATGTAGGTGTTGCGCACCATGAACTCTTTCAGGATGTCGTTCTGGATGGTCCCGGCGAGCTTCTCCTGCGCGACGCCCTGCTCCTCGCCCGCGACGACGAAGCACGCCAGCACCGGCAGCACGGCGCCGTTCATCGTCATCGAGACGGTGACCTGATCGAGGGGGATGCCGTCGAACAGGACCTTCATGTCCTCGACGGAGTCGATCGCGACCCCCGCCTTTCCCACGTCGCCGGTCACGCGCGGGTGGTCCGAGTCGTAGCCGCGGTGGGTGGCGAGATCGAAGGCGACCGACAGACCCTGCTGGCCCGCCGCGAGGTTTGCCTTGTAGAAGGCATTCGACTCCTCGGCGGTTGAGAAGCCGGCGTACTGGCGGATCGTCCAGGGCCGGTTCGCGTACATCGTCGCGCGCGGCCCGCGCAGAAACGGGAACACCCCCGGCAGCGTGTTGGTGTGGGCCAGCTCCTCGATGTCCTCGGCCGTGTAGAGCGCCTTCACGGCGATTCCGTCGGCGCTGGTCGTGACCAGGCTCTCCGGATTCGCTCCGCGCAGCTCCTTGGCTGCGAGCGCCTTCCACTTCTCGAGCTCCGACATCGCGCTTCTCCCGTCTTCGGTCGCGGGCGTTCGCGCGCTCCGCGCCGAGAGCTGTCCCGCCCCGCAGCTTTCCCGATTACATCGAGCGGCGGTAGGACCCGCCCACGGCGAACAGCGCCTCCGTGATCTGGCCGAGGCTCGCGCTCTTCACCGTCTCCATCAGCTCCTCGAACACGTTGCCGCCCGCCCGCGCCACGCTGCGCAGCTGCGCCAGCGCCGCCGTCGCCTCGCCTGCGTGGCGCGCCTGGAACGCGCGCAACGCGTCGAGCTGCTGCTGCTTCTCCGCGTCGGTGGCGCGCTGCAGGGCGACCGGCCGCTGCGCCTCGTCCGGGCGCGGATTCTCGAAGGTGTTCACGCCGACGATCGGCAGCTCGCCAGAGTGTTTCTTCGCCTCGTAGTAGAGGCTCTCGTCCTGGATTTTCCCGCGCTGGTAGTGGGTCTCCATCGCGCCGAGCACGCCCCCGCGCTGGGCGAGGCGCTCGAACTCCTGGAGCACCGCCTCCTCCACCGCGTCGGTCAGCCACTCGATCGCATAGCTGCCCTGCAGCACGTTCTCGCTGCGCGCGATGCCGAGCTCTCGGTTGATCACGAGCTGGATCGCGAGCGCGCGCCGCACCGACTCCTCGGTGGGCGTGGTCACGGCCTCGTCGTAGGCGTTGGTGTGCAGCGAGTTGCAGTGGTCCTGGATCGCGCTGAGCGCCTGCAGCGTGGTGCGGATGTCGTTGAACGCCATCTCCTGGGCGTGGAGCGAACGGCCCGAGGTCTGGATGTGGTACTTCAGCTTCTGGCTGCGCTCGTCGGCGCCGTACAGGTCGCGCATCGCGATCGCCCAGATGCGCCGCGCCACGCGACCGATCACGCTGTACTCCGCGTCGAGGCCGTTGCTGAAGAAGAACGAGAAGTTCGGCGCGAAGTCGTCGACGCGCATGCCGCGCGCACGGTAGGCCTCCACGTAGGTGAAGCCGTTGGCGAGCGTGAAGGCGAGCTGCGAGATCGGGTTCGCGCCCGCCTCCGCGATGTGGTAGCCGGAGATCGAGACGGAGTAGAAGTTCCGCACCTTGTTGCGGACGAACCACTCCTGGATGTCGCCCATCACCTTGAGCGAGAAGTCCGTCGAGAAGATGCAGGTGTTCTGGGCCTGGTCCTCCTTCAGGATGTCTGCCTGCACGGTGCCGCGGACGCGCGTCAGCACGTCGGCCCGGATGCGTGCGTAGGTCTCCGCGTCCACGGCCTCGTCGCCGCGGATGCCGAGCAGGCCGAGGCCGAGGCCGTCGTGGGAGGCGGGCAGTGGACCCTGATAAGTCGGCAGGCCGCGTCCGGCGAAGCGCGCGCGCACCGGCTCGAGGCGGCCCGTCTCGCGCAGGTGCCGCTCCACCTGCTGGTCGATGGCGGCGTTGAGGAAGAATGCGAGGATCGTCGGAGCGGGGCCGTTGATCGTCATCGACACGCTCGTCGCCGGATCGCACAGGTCGAAGCCGGAGTACAGCTTCTTGGCGTCGTCGACGGTGGGCACCGAGACGCCGGACGTGCCGACCTTGCCCCAGACGTCGGGGCGCTCCTCGGGATCGCGGCCGTAGAGCGTCACGCTGTCGAAGGCGGTGGAGAGCCGGTTCGCCGGCTGCGCCTGGGCGAGCACGTGGAAGCGCCGGTTGGTGCGCTCGGGAGGCCCCTCGCCGGCGAACATGCGCGCCGGCTCCTCCTCGGGTCGCTTGAACGGGAACACGCCGGCCGTGTACGGGAACTCGCCGGGCAGGTTCTCCTGGCGCAGGAAGCGCGCGAGCGCCCCCGCGTCGGCGTCGCGCGGCACGGAGACGCGCGGCAGCTTGGTGCCCGACAGCGTGGTGACGGTGTTGTCCACCTCGATCGCGCGCCCGCGCACTTCGTAGCTCTGGCGCCCCGCCTCGTAGCGGGCCCGCTTCTCCGGCCACTCCGCCAGCGCAGCACGCAGCTCCGGGTCGAGGGCGGCCTCGCGCTGCGCGGCCCGCGCAGCGAGCGCATCGCGCACCGGCGCCGGCGCGTCCGCCAGCTCGCGCGCGGAGTCGCGCAGTGCCTGGGCGGCGCGCGCCGCTTTCGCCTGCTCGTCCGTGCGTTCGCG
The DNA here is from genome assembly GCA_964460485.1 of uncultured Spirochaetales bacterium. GTDB lineage: Bacteria > Myxococcota_A > UBA9160 > UBA9160 > UBA6930 > VGRF01. The sequence continues at coordinate 377 of CAYWRY010000184.1, read as the reverse complement.
GTAGCGGCGCACGGCCTGGGCGATCTCGTCGAGGTAGCGCTCGCGGCCGGTGGGCACGAGCGGCGGCGGAGAAACGATCGGCTGGTGCGCGTTCGAGCTGCGCGCCGGGAAGGGTCCTCCGAGCGCTTCGGCTCGCGCGCGCAGCGCCGAGAACAGCCGCTCCACGCCCGGGTCGTCCCACTGCGACGCGACCGTCGCGAACACGGGCAGCTCGTCGTCCTTGCCCGGGGCGCCGGGGTGGTTCCGGCGCCACTGCTTGCGCACGTCGCGCAGCGCGTCCGCGGCGCCGCGCCGATCGGATTTGTTGAGGACGACCACGTCCGCCAGCTCGAGCATGTCGATCTTCTCGAGCTGCGAGGGCGCGCCGTACTCGGGCG
>CAYWRY010000183.1:0-7073 GCA_964460485.1 uncultured Spirochaetales bacterium | reverse complement strand
ATGGTCGCCAACATGACCGACGACGACATCTGGAACCTGAACCGCGGCGGCCACGATCCGAAGAAGATCTACGCCGCCTATCACGCCGCGGTGCGCCACGCAGGCCAGCCGACGGTCATCCTCGCGAAGACCGTGAAGGGCTACGGCATGGGCGAGGCCGGCGAGGGCAAGAACTTCACGCACCAACAGAAGAAGCTCGGCGACGACCAGCTGAAGAAGTTCCGCGACCGCTACCGCATTCCGATCCCCGACGATCGCATCGGCGAGGCGCCTTTCTACAAGCCCGACGAGTCGAGCCCCGAGATCCAGTACATGCACGAGCGGCGCAAGGCGCTCGGCGGCTACCTGCCCGCGCGCGTCGCGAGAGCCCCGAAGCTCGAGGTCCCGCCGCTCTCCGCGTTCGACGCGCTGCTCCAGGGCAGCGGCGAGCGCGAGATGTCCACGACCATGGCGTTCGTGCGCATGCTGACCGCCTTGTTACGGGACAAGAAGCTGGGCAAGTACGTGGTGCCGATCGTCCCGGACGAGTCGCGCACCTTCGGCATGGAGGGCCTGTTCCGCCAGCTGGGCATCTACTCGTCCCAGGGCCAGCTCTACGAGCCCGTCGACTCGGACACCTTCGCGTACTACCGCGAAGAGAAGACGGGGCAGATGCTGCAAGAGGGCATCTGCGAGGCGGGCGGGCTCTCGTCGTGGATCGCGGCGGGCACGTCCTACGCGAACCACGGCCTGCCCATGCTGCCCTTCTACATCTTCTACTCGATGTTCGGCTTCCAGCGTGTGGGCGATCTGATTTGGGCCGCCGGCGACTCGCGCACGCGCGGCTTCCTGCTGGGCGGCACCTCGGGGCGCACCACGCTCTCCGGCGAAGGCTTGCAGCATCAGGACGGCCACAGCCACCTGACGGCTGCCGCGGTGCCGAACTGCGTCGCGTACGACCCCACCTTCGCCTACGAGCTCGTGGCGATCGTTCAGGACGGCATGCGGCGCATGCTCACGGAGCAGGAAGACGTCTTCTACTACGTGACGGTGATGAACGAGAACTATCCGCAGCCGGCCATGCCAGCGGGCGTGCACGAAGGGATCCTGCGCGGGCTCTATCTCTTCAAGCAGACCGAGGGCACCGGCGAGCGCGTGCAGCTGTTGGGCAGCGGCACGATCCTGCGCGAGGCGATCGCCGCGGCCGACCTCTTGCGCGACGACTTCGGCATCGGCGCCGACGTGTGGAGCGCGACCAGCTTCAGCGAGCTCGCCCGCGACGGCATCGCCACCGAGCGCTGGAACCTGCTGCACCCCATGGAGGCCCAGCGCAGCGCCTACGTGACGCAGCAGCTCGCGGGCCGGCACGGGCCGGTGATCGCCGCGACTGACTACGTGCGCGCCGTCGCCGAGCAGATCCGGCCCTACGTGCCCGCCAGCTACCGCGTGCTCGGCACCGACGGCTTCGGGCGCTCGGATCTGCGCGAGCGCCTGCGGCGGCACTTCGAGGTGGATCGCGGCTTCATCGCGGCCGCCGCGCTGAAGGCGCTGTGCGACGACGGACGCGTGCCGCCGTCCACGGTGCGCCTCGCGCTCGAGAAGTACGGCATCCCGGCGGACAAGCCGCTGCCGGCGAAGAGCTGAGCCGTGAGCGAGAAGCTCGAGTTCCTGCTGCCCGACATCGGCGATTTCGCGGACGTCGACGTGGTCGAGGTGCTGGCGAGCGTCGGCGAGCGCGTGGCGGAGAACCAGGCGTTGATCGTGCTCGAGAGCGACAAGGCGACCATGGAGGTGCCGTCGCCCGCCGCGGGCGTGCTCGAAGAGCTGCGCGTGCGCGTGGGCGACAAGGTGAGCGCGGGCGCGCTGATCGCGGTGATTCGGCTCGAATCCGGCGCGGACGCCGCTACGCCCGCCACCGCGAAGGCGAGCGCCACGCCGCCCGCTGCGCCGGGGAAGCCCGCGCGCGCGGCTCCGCCGCCCGCCGCCGCACCCGCGCGCCCTGCGCCGCCCTCGCTCGCGCGCCGCTCCGACGCCGACGAGGAGGCCGTGCTCGTCGGCACGCCGAACGCGCTGGCTCCCGCGCGCGGCGCCGGCGACGCGGACGCGATGCGCCCGGCGCGCGCGCACGCGAGCCCCTCGGTGCGCCAGCTCGCGCGCGAGCTGGGCGTCGACCTCGCGCTCGTGCCCGGCACCGGGCGCAAGGGCCGCGTGCAGCGCGAGGACGTGCAGGCGTTCGTGAAGGCGTCGCTGTCGGGCCGCGGAGCGGGCGGTGTGCCGATCGCCGGCGTCGCCGTGGCGGCGCCGCTCGAGATCGACTTCGCCAGGTGGGGGCCGACGGAGCTCTCGCCGCTGAACCGCGTGCGGCGTCTGTCCGCCGCCAACCTCCACCGGAGCTGGGTGACGGTCCCGCACGTCACCCAGCACGACAATGCCGACATCACCGAGCTCGACCAGTTCCGCAAATCGCTGAAGGGCGAGGCCGAGAAGCGCGGCGTGAAGCTCACCTTCCTGCCGTTCGTGGTGAAGGCGGTGACCGCGGCGCTGAAGGAATTCCCTCACTTCAACTCCTCGCTCGACCGCACCGGCGAGGCGCTGGTGCTGAAGCGCTACTTCCACGTCGGCGTGGCGGTCGACACCGACAACGGCCTGGTCGTGCCGGTGATCAAGAACGCGGACCAGAAGGGTCTCTTCGACCTCGCGCGCGAGCTCGAGGATCTCTCCACGCGCGCGCGTGCGCGCAAGCTCACGCCCGGCGACCTCCAGGGCGGAACCTTCAGCATCTCGAGCCTCGGCGGCATCGGCGGCAGCTTCTTCACGCCGATCGTGAATCACCCCGAGGTGGCGATCCTCGGCGTCTCGAAGATGGAGTGGAAGCCCGTCTGGCAGCCGGCGCGCGGAGGCGGCGCGGAAGGGGGCGCCTTCGCTCCGCGCCTCTTGCTCCCGCTCTCGCTCAGCTACGACCACCGCGTGATCGACGGCGCCGACGCGGTGCGCTTCACCACGCGCCTCGCGCAGCTGCTCGCCGATCTGCGCCTGTTGCTGGTCTGAGAGACGAAGCCATGGCGCAGCTCGTCGTGCGCGTTCCCGACATCGGCGACTTCCACGACGTGGACGTGGTCGAGGTGCTCGTCGCCGCCGGCGATCGCGTCGCGGCCGAGCAGGCGCTGATCGTGATCGAGAGCGACAAAGCGAGCATGGAGGTGCCATCGCCGTCCGCGGGCACGGTCGTCTCCGTCGCGGTGGTCGTGAATGGCAAAGTGAATCAGGGCGACGCGATCCTGACGCTCGAGCTGGACGCGGCGAGCGGCGCGGCTCCGGAGCCGCCGGCAGCCGCGACTCCGCGCGAGGCGGAGACGGCGCGCGCGGCGGCGCCGCGCGCCGCGGCTCCCGCGGCTCAGGCGCGCGGCGCCGCAGGCGGGCGCTCGCAGCTGCTCGTGCTGGGCGGCGGCCCCGGCGGGTACACCGCCGCGTTTCGGGCGGCGGATCTCGGCCTCTCGGTGACGCTCGTCGAGCGCGACGCGGTGCTCGGGGGCGTGTGCACGAACGTGGGCTGCATCCCTTCGAAGGCGCTGCTCCACGTGGCAGAGGTGATCGAGGGCGCGCGCGCGCTCCGCGAGCACGGCGTCGACCTCGGCGAGCCGCGCCTCGACCTCGACCGCCTGCGCGCCTACAAGGACGGCATCGTCGCGAAGCTGACGGGTGGGCTCGCCTCGCTCGCGAAGGCGCGCAAGCTGAACGTCGTGCGCGGCAGCGGCCGCTTCGTGGGCGCGCACGAGCTGCGCGTCGAGGGTGCGAGCGGGGCGCAGACGCTCGCCTTCGAGCACGCGGTCGTCGCGACGGGCTCGCGGCCGGTGATGCTGCCGGGGCTGCCGAGCGATCCGCGCATCCTCGACTCGACCGGAGCGCTCGAGCTCGCGGCGCGGCCTCGCAGCCTCCTGGTGGTGGGCGGCGGGATCATCGGGCTCGAGATGGCGTGCGTGTACCTCGCGCTCGGCGTGCCCGTGACGATCGTCGAGCTGATGGACCGGCTGCTGGCCGGCGTGGACCGCGACCTCGTGCGCGTGCTGGAGAAACGCCTGCGCGCGCGCTGCGAGGCGATCCATCTGGGCGTCGGCGTCGCGAGAGTCGAGGCGCGCGACGAAGGCCTGTTCGTGTCCTACGACGGCCCCAAGGCGCCGCCGGCGCGCAGCTTCGACCGCGTGCTCGTCGCGGTCGGACGGCGCGCGAACGTGGAGGAGATCGGCCTCGACGCGCTCGGCGTCGCGGTCGATCCGCGCGGCTTCGTGCCGGTGGACGCCCAGCTTCGCACGAACGTCCCAAACATCTTCGCGATCGGCGACGTCACCGGGCCGCCCCAGCTCGCCCATCGCGCGACCCATCAGGGCAAGGTGGCGGCCGAGGTGATCGCCGGGCACAAGGCCGCCTTCGAGCCCGCCGCGATCCCCGCGATCGCCTACACCGATCCCGAAGTCGCCTGGGTCGGCCTCAGCGAGGAGCAGGCGAGCGCGCAGGGCGTCGCGGTCACGAAGGGACTGTTCCCGTGGAGCGCGTCTGGGCGCGCGCTCGGCATGGGGCGCGGCGACGGCACCACGAAGCTGCTCTTTTCCGCCGAGGACGGTCGCCTGCTCGGCGCCGGGATGGCGGGCGCCCACGCGGGCGAGCTGGTCGCCGAGGCCACTTTGGCGATCGAGATGGGAGCCGACGCGCGCGATCTCGGCATGACGATTCACGCGCACCCGACGCTGTCGGAGACGGTGGCGTTCGCGGCCGAGGTCGCGTCCGGAACCGCGACGGACGTGCTGCCGGCGAAGAAGCAGAAGGGGTGAGTCGCGGAGGCGGCGAGGGGCGCAAGATCGCCGCCGCCTCCCGATCCACGCCGCGCGGGCTCGTCGCCGGACCCGCGCGGCGTGCGCTCAGAACTCCAACGCCACCGCGGTGGTGATTCGCTGGCGCGTGATGCTCTTGTGGTTGGTGACGGGGATCTCGTAGGCCGCGGACACCGTGACGCGGTCGAGGAATCGCACGTGGGCGCCGAACGCGAAGGTCAAGTAGTCGAGGCCGCTCACCCCACCCGCGCCGAGGTTGGCGACATCGGCGCCTTCGAAGGGGCCGTAGATACCCACCACCGAGAGCGGCACGCCCGGCCCGCCCACCGTGATGTACTGGCTGCCCACGGCGGCTTGGCCCGCCGCCGAAAGCTCGATCTTGCGCGAGCCGTCGCCCGAAGACACCCAATGGATGCCCGAGAACTGGACGAACGGGCTGAAGGTGCCGCGCGTGCCGCCCATCGGAACCGCTGCGTAGAGGTGGTAGTAGAGCGAGCTCGACTGCGAGTCGTCGATCGCCCAGATGCCGCCCAAGTCGCCCTGCAGCGCCACCGCGCCGACCCTCGCGGCGCCCGTGATCGACGGCATCAACATGCCGTCGCCTCCGTCTTGAAGCGTGTCGGCGGCGCCGCTGGCGGCCTCGTACTTGAGCGCGAGCGAGACGATGCGACCGGCGTCGCGATCCTGATAGATCGCGTACTTCGCACCGAAGCCGAGGTTCATCCAGCCCTGCGTGTGTTTCAGCAGCGGGTTGTCCGGCCGCTTCCACATGTAACCGTCCTTGGTCGCGATGATCGCCAGGCGGTCGGTGACGGCGACGCGGATCTGCGCGGCGACCACGTGGGCTTCCCCACCCTCCAGGGCCGAGCTGCTCGGGAACTGGTGCCACACGTAATACGGGTAGACGCCCGTGGTGATGAACGGGTCCTCGAACAGATAAGGCTGCACGATCGGCATCTCGAAGCCGTCGAAACGCCCCGAGCGGTCACAGGTGAGATCGGGCAGCAGTTTCCCGCAATCCTCTCGAGCGCCGGCAGGAACGGCGAGCAGCGCCAACCCCAGCCCCAGGACCAAGAGCCGCAATGCCGAGTGAGCCACGGTGAGCCTCCTGTCGCGCAGTCGTTGGGCGCGCGACCGCGCTCTTCCGCAAGGCGCGTGCCGCGCCGCGCGATCATCTCGCGCGCGTTCGCGCCGCGGGCTCGCGGAGTTCCGCCTCGCGCTGACCCTTCCCGCCCACGCCGCGCGCCGCGCGTCGCGCACTGCGCCGCGATCGGCGCACTGAGTCCGCCCGCGCCATCTCGCGCCGCGGTTGGGGAGCTTTGACCCGACGCGCCCTGCTCCGCCCGCCGCTCCTCGCCCCGCGCGCGTGGCACTGAACCTGCAATCCCCCGCCGCCGCACGCGAGCGACGGGAGGGCTTCGTGGCGGCTCAGGCGACGGCGAGAGTCGAATACGACATGGTCGTGGTGCGGGGCTTCGCGCTCTCGGCACTGCTCTGGGGCGTGGTCGGGATGCTGGTCGGGTTGCTCGCCGCGGCGCAGCTCGCGTGGCCCGAGTGGAACTTGGGGCCCTACCTCCACTTCGGACGCGTGCGCCCGGTCCACACCAACGCGGTGATCTTCGGCTTCACGCTCGGCGTGGTCTTCGCCGGTACCTATTACGGAATCCAGCGCCTGTGCCGCGTGCGCATGTTCTCGGACACGCTGTCGCGCCTGAACCTGTGGGGCTGGAACGCCATCGTCGTGGCGGCGGCGGTGAGCCTGTTGTCGGGCCACTCGACCGCGAAGGAGTACGCCGAGCTCGAGTGGCCGATCGACGTCGCGATCGCGGTGGTGTGGGTGATCTACGCGATCAACGTGTTCGGGACGCTGTGGCGGCGCAAGGAGCAGCAGCTCTACGCCGCGATCTGGTTCTGGATCGCGACGATCCTCACCATCGCGATGCTCCACCTCGCGAACAGCGCGGCGCTGCCCGTCTCGTGGCTCAAGTCGTACTCGGCCTACTCGGGCGTGTACGACGCGAACATCCAGTGGTGGTATGGGCACAACGCGGTCGGCTTCTTGCTGACCACCCCGATCCTCGGCCTCATGTACTACTTCCTGCCGAAGCAGGCGGAGCGCCCGATCTATTCGCACCGCCTCTCGATCCTGCACTTCTGGTCGCTGATCTTCATCTACATCTGGGCCGGCCCGCATCATCTGATCTACTCGCCGCTGCCCGACTGGGCGCAGACCTTCGGCGCGGCCTTCTCCATCGCTCTGATCTTCCC
>CAYWRY010000182.1:0-7281 GCA_964460485.1 uncultured Spirochaetales bacterium | reverse complement strand
GCCATGAGCGCGCTGCCGCGCTCGACGAGCCGGTCGCGCTTGCCGGCGCGCCGCATGCCCGCGGTGTCCACGAACACGAGGCGCCGCCCGTCGCGCTCCACCTCCACATCGATCGCGTCGCGCGTGGTGCCGGCCTCGCTGGAAACGACGACGCGGGTCTGGCCGGCGAGCTGGTTCAAGAGCGAGCTCTTGCCCACGTTCGGCCGGCCGACGATCGCGATGCGCAGCGGCCGCTCGCCGTCCTGTGCGATTCCCTCGCTCGGTGCGTCCTCCGCCACCGGCGGCAGCTGCGCCACGATCTCCTCGAGCAGGTCGAAGGCGCCCAGCCCATGCTCGGCCGAGATGGCGCGCACCGGCTCGATGCCGAGCGCGTGGAACTCGAGCATGCGCGGCGCGTGGCGCGGCGCGTCGATCTTGTTGACCGCGAGCGCCACGGGCTTCTGCGCGCGCCGCAGCAGGCCGGCGATCTCGTACTCCTGCGGGACGAGCCCAGACTGCCCGTCCGTCACGAACAGGATCCCGTCGGCCGCCTCGACCGCGGCGCGCGCCTGGGCCTGCACCGCCGCCTCGATCTCGCCCTCGGCGTCCGGGTCGAGGCCGGCGGTATCCACCAGCAGCACGCTGCGCCCGCCCACGGCGACCTCGGCCGCGATGCGGTCGCGCGTGACGCCCGGGGTGTCGTCCACCAGCGCGCGCCGCGCGCCCGACAGGCGATTGAAGAGCGTCGACTTGCCGACGTTCGGGCGGCCCACGATCGCGATCAACGGGAGACGCGCGGCCATCGCGATGGCGCTTCAGGCGGCTGCGCGCGCAGCGAGGAACGCGGCGATGCGCGACGCGATCGACTCGCGCTCGTCGGGATGCACCCAGATCACGCCCGCCTCGCCGCGCAGCCAGGTGCGCTGGCGGCGCGCGAACTGTCGCGTGTCGCGCTTCATCGCCTCGCGCACGTTGGCGAGCGTGTCGAGCCCGTCGAGCACGGGCTGCATGTGGCGGTATCCGATCGCGCGCATCGACGGCAGCGCGGGCCCGTAGCCGGCATCGCGCAGCGCGCGCACCTCCTGCAGGAGGCCGCCCGCGATCATCGCCTCGCAGCGGGCGTCGATGCGCGAGGCGAGCTCCGCCCGCCCTGGATCGAGTGCGAGGAAGAGCGCGTCGTAGCGCGGGCGCGGCGCCGCGCTGCCGTAGACGGCCGTCGCGCTGCGCCCGGTCGCGGCATGGATCTCGAGCGCGCGGATCACGCGCACCAGATCGTTCGGGTGGAGGCGCGCCGCGCTCGTCGGGTCCACCTCCGCGAGACGCCGGTGCAGCAGCGCGGGGTCTCCTGCCGCGCAGGCCCGCGCGTGCTCCGCCTCGAGCGCCTTCCGGAAGCCCGTGTCGCGCGCGACTCCAGCACTCAAGCCATACAGCACGGATCGGATGTAAAGCCCCGTTCCTCCAACGAGAAACGGTAGACGTCCGCGGCTCAGGATGGCGCTGATCGCGCGGTCCGCGTCCGCCGCGAAGCGCGCCGCGTCGTAGGGGGCGTCGGGCGCCACGATGTCGATCAGGTGGTGCGGCACGCGCGCTCGTTCGGCGGCGCTCGGCTTGGCGGTCCCGATGTCCATGCCGCCATAGACCTGCATCGAGTCCGCGTTCACGATCTCGCCGGCGAAGCGCAGCGCGAGCTCGATCGCGAGCGCGGTCTTCCCCGACGCGGTGGGGCCGCCGATCACGATCACGGGCGCGAGGGACGCGGGCGCGGACATGGCGGCGCAACGTAGCGGCTGAGGCCATGGGCTCCGGCGGACTGTGACGTCGCGGGCAGCAACCTAGAGGCGGCCGAAGCGCCGCTCGATCTCGGTGCGGGAGAGCGGCGCGGCGACCGGCCGCCCGTGCGGACAAGTGGGCGCCCACGGGATGCTGTCGAGCTCGCTCACGAGCGCCCGCAGCTCCTCGGCCGGCAGCACGTCGCCCGCGCGGCGCGCGGCGTGGCAGGCGACCGTCGCGAAGAAGCGATCCGCAGCGTCGAGCGGCCGTGCGCCGGCAGCGGCCGCGCCCTCTTCTGCGAGCTGCTCGGCGAGCTCGCGCAGCAGCGGCCCCGGATCGCGCCCCGCGAACAGCTCGGGCACCGAGCGCAGCGCGACGCTGTCGCCGCCGAACGCCTCCACCTCGAAGCCGAGCTGGGCGAGCCACGAAGCGTGCCGGTCGCAGGCCGCCGCGTGCGCGGGTCCGAGCTCGAGCGTTGCGGGCGCGAGCAGCGCCTGGCGGGGCAGCTTGCCCGCGAGCCAGCTCGCGCGCAGCCGCTCGTACAGCACGCGCTCGTGGGCGGCGTGCTGGTCCACGAGGAGCAGGCCGTCGCGGCCTTCGAGCAGGACGTAGGTGCCGAGCAGCTGCCCGATCACGCGCAGCTCGCGGAAGCGCGGCGCGCCCACGTTGCGCTCGCCCGCTTGCGGCGCGGAGCCGACCGGACCCGAGTCGGAAGGCTGCGGCGTCGGGTCGCGCCTGCGCGCGAAGGTCCAATCGCCGACGCTCGCGTCGCTCACGAGCCCGGGCAGACCCAGCGGCGCGGCTCCGCTCTCGCGCGCGAGCGAGGGAGCGGCCGCGCTCGCGACTCCACCCAGCCACGCGCGGCGGCCGAGCGCCTCGCGCAGGGCGCGCTCCACCGCGCGGTACACGGCCTGCGGATCCGCGAAGCGCACTTCCCACTTCGCGGGATGCACGTTCACGTCGACGCCGCCGGGGGCCAGGTCGAGGAACAGCACCGCGCTCGGGAAGCGGCCGCGCGGCAGCACGTCGCGATACACCTGCAAGAGCGCGTGCCGCAGCAAGCGGTCGCGCACCGGCCGCCCGTTCACGAACAGGTGGATGCCCGACCCGGTCGCGCGATGGGCCTCGGGGCGGGAGACGAAGGCGCGCAGCGTGAGTCCGCCGGCGGCGTGCTCCGCCGCGACCAGCGCGGCGGCGTGCTCCTCGCCGAGCACCGCCGCGATGCGCTCGACGGGATCGGTCACCGACGGCCAGCGGAAGGCGTCGTGGTCGTCTCGCACCACGTCGAAGTGCACGCGCGGCAGGGCGAGCGCGGCGCGCCCCAGCCAGTCGCTCGCGTGGCCCCACTCCGTCGCCGCGGACTTCAGGAACTTACGACGCGCCGGGACGTTCGCGAACAGCTCCGCCACTTCGATGCGCGTCCCCTCCGCCGTCCCGCAGGCGCGCTCGCCGACGAGCGAGCCGCCATGCACGTCGATCTCGACGCCCGCGTCCGCGCCGCGCGCGCGCGTGCGCAGGCGGAAGCGCGAGACCGACGCGATCGCCGGCAGCGCCTCGCCGCGGAAGCCGAAGCTCGCGATGGCGCGCAGGTCGTCGAGCGCGCGCAGCTTGCTCGTGGCGTGGCGCTCGAGGGCGAGCCGCGCTTCCTCGGCCGTCATGCCGAGGCCGTCGTCGCTCACCGCCACGAGCTCGCGTCCCCCGCCGCGCAGCTCGACGCGCACGCGCTGCGCCTGTGCGTCCACGGCATTCTCGACGAGCTCTTTCACGACGGAGGCCGGCCGCTCGACCACCTCTCCCGCCGCGATCTGGTCGACGACGTCGCTAGCCAGCCGCTCGATCCGCGGGCGCTGCGCCATGCGGCAACGGGTACCACGCCCCGCCGGGGTGGGCACGCGGGAATCCGCAGGAGGATTGACAAACTGGCCGAATTTTCAGTAGTTTTTTACTTGGCCCCCGTAGGAGAGTGGCGATGGCCACGAGCGACGCGAACACGCGGGTGGGAACTCCGCCGGCGCCGGCCAGCGGCGCACGCCCCGATGTCGAGTCCGCGAGCGCAGCGGCGCCGGGGAAACGCCGCGAGGACGCGATCGTCGGCGCGAGCGAGGCGACGCAGCGCCTGATCGCGCAGGCGACGGCGGCGGCACGCTCCGATCTCCCGGTGTGGCTCGCCGGTCCGCCGGGCAGCGACCGCGAGGGTGTGGCGCGCGCGATTCACGCGTGGAGCGCGCGCGCCCGCGCGGAGCTCGTAGCGCTCGTGTGCAGCGCGATTCCCGAGGCGCTCCAGGAGCGCGCGCTGTTCGGCTGTGCCGCCGGGCATTACCCCGCGATCCCTGGCGCACACGTGGGCGCGCTCGAGCGGGGCGCGAGCTCGACGGTATTCGTCGACGGCATCGACGCGCTGCGGCCCGCCGTGCGCGACAAGCTCCTCCACGCCACGTCGCTACGCCGCTTCCGCCGTGAAGGCGACAGCGGCGATCGCACGCTGACCGCGAAGATGGTGCTCGCCAGCGATTCCGGCGCTCCGTCGCCGCTCGCGCAGGTGCCGCATCACGACATCCGGCTCGCGCCGCTCGCCGAGCGGCGCGAGGACGTGCTCGCGCTGGCCGCGCACTACCTGCGCGCGTTCGCCGACGAGGCCGGCGTGCCGGCGGTGGGCTTCACCGCCGACGCGCGCGACTGCTTGCTCGAGGAGCCCTGGACGGGCGACGTGCTCGAGCTGCGCTCGCGCATACGCGAGGCGGTGCGGCTCAACGCCAGCGGCGCGTTGACTGCGGAGGCGCTGCTGCTCGCGCGCGACAAGGCGCCTTCGTTCAAGGAAGCCAAGCGCGCCTTCGAGCGGCGCTACGTGCAGAGCTTGCTGCGCCGCTGCGAGGGCAACATCAGCCGCGCGGCGCGCCTGGCGCGCAAGGACCGCAAGGACTTCTACGACGTGCTGCGCCGCACGGGGATCGATCCGGCCTCGTTCCGCGGCTGATGCGCGGCCTCACACCCGCCAGCGCGGCAGCGGCCGCGCCTCGAGCTCTGCGCGGCGCGCCTCGAAGCCGGCGCGCCCGATCAGCGCGAACGCCGCCACCTTGCCCGCCTCGACACCCGGCTGGTCGTAGGCGTCGATGCCGTAGAGTGAGCCCTGATAAGCGGTCTGCAGCATGAATGCGAGGAAGAGCTGGCCGAGCGCCTCGGCGTCGAGGCGCGGAAGCTCCCAGCTGACGCTCGGCCGGCCCGCCTCGGCCAGCGCGATGCGCGTCCCGTCCTGCTCGGCGCGCAGCAGGCGCCCGAGCTCGACGCCGCGCAGGTAGGGCGCCGGCGCGCCGCCGGGAATCGCGACGCGCCGCCGCGTCTTCGCGACGCGCACGAACACGACGAGCTTGTCGGGTGGCCCCTCCACGAAGAGTTGCACCTGGGAATGCTGGTCCGTCGCGCCGCGCGCCGGCAACGGCGTCGGGCCGACGCCACGGCCGCCCGCACTCCGCTTGCCGAGGCTCTCGCCGAGAAGCTGCACCGCCCAGCGCCCGAAGGGCTCGAGCGCGTCGGCATAGGGCATCAGCGCGTGGACGGGCTTGCTGCGCGTCTCGGCTGCGAGCGTTGCCAGGCAGGCCGCCAGCGCTGCCGGATTGCGTGCGAGCGGCGCGCGCCGCACGCGGGCCGCGAAGCGGCGCGCGCCCCGCACGATGCCGGCCACGTCGAGACCCGCGATCGCCGGAGTGAGCAAGCCGCTCGCGGTGAGCACCGAGAAGCGGCCGCCCACGTCTTCCGGGAACTCGACGATCGGGAGCCCCTCCTTCTCCGCGTACTCCCGCAGCGCCCCCTTCCCCGTCGTGACGACGCAGCGCTCGCGCAGGCGCTTCGCGCTGGCGAGCGCCGCGCGCAGCACTTGGAACCCGGCAGCGGTCTCCACCGTCCCGCCCGACTTCGAGACGACGTGGAGCAGCGTCTTGCGCCGGCCTACCAGCTCGAGCAGCGCAGCGAGGCTGTCCGGATCCACGTTGTCGACCAAGTGCACGCGCGGCCCGCCGCGCACGCGATCGGGGAGCTGATTGCGGTACGGGTGCCCGAGCGCGCGCATCACGGTCTCGGCGCCGAGCGCCGAGCCGCCGATGCCCACGTGGACCACGTCGGCGAAGCCCGCGGCGCGCAGGCGCTTCGCCGTGGAAGCGATCTCGCGCTGCAGGTGCGGACGCGCCAGCGCGGCGAGGAAGCCCGAGGGCGGCGCGGGGCCGAGCAGCTCCGGCAGCACGCCCTCGAGGCGTGGGAGCTGCCCGAGCACCTCCTCGCGCGAGACGCCGTGCTCGGCCGGCAGCGGCGGCGCGAGCGCGGCGCCGAGCTCGAGGCTGAGGTCGCGCGTCGCCTCGCTCATGCGTTTCCCCCCGACGAGCCTAAGATGCCTGCATGCGCGCCGGCGTCATCCAGATGCGCTCGGTCGACGACCTCGCGACGAACCTCGCGTCGGCGCGCGAGTTGGTCGGCGACGCGGCGCGGGCCGGCGCCGAGCTGGTGGCGTTGCCCGAGAACTTCGCCTTCATGCGCAGCGAGGGGCTCGCCTTCCCGTGCGCCCAGGGGTTGGACGGCGAGATCGTGGGCACGCTGCGTGCGCTCGCGCAGCAACACGCGCTCTGGCTCCTCGGCGGCACGTTCCCCGAGGCGGCGGAAGGAGGTCGCGTTCATAACACCAGTGTGCTCGTGGCCCCGAACGGAAACGTCGAGGCGGTGTATCGGAAGATCCACCTGTTCGACGTAGATCTGCGTGCCAGCGGGGGCGGCCTGTTCCAGGAATCCGCGAGCGTCGCCCCCGGCCGCGAGGTCGTCACCGCGAAGACGCCCTTCGGCGTGCTCGGCATGTCCGTCTGTTACGACCTGCGCTTCCCGGAGCTCTACAGGCGCCACGCGGAGGCCGGGGCCCGCCTGCTGGCGGTGCCCAGCGCCTTCACGAAGGAGACCGGGCGGGACCACTGGGAGGTGCTGCTGCGCGCGCGCGCCATCGAGAACCAGTGCTTCGTGCTCGCGCCCGCGCAGTGGGGCCAGCACACACCGGCGCGTGCGAGCCACGGGCGCAGCCTGATCATCGATCCCTGGGGCGTCGTGCTGGCGGTCGCCCCCGACCGGCCGTGCGCGATCGTGGCGGACTGCGACCTTCGCCAGCTCGAGAGCGTCCGGGCGAGCCTCCCGGCCCTGAAACACCGGCGGCTCTGAGACGGCGCGGAACCTCAAGGGCCGTTCCCGAGGCGCCGATTCAGGGCCGATCGGGGGGTGCCAGGTCGGTGTCGGAGCGAGACGGGAACGGCGGGTGCGCGCGCCTCGTGATCCGCAACGGTGGCTTCGAGGGGATGACCTACCCCATCGAGTCCCTCGAGACGCTGATCGGGCGAAATCCCACCACCGACATCACACTGCTCGACGAGGGAATCAGCCGCGAGCACGCGATCATCCAGTTCGACCCCGACAGCGGCGAATACACGGTCGAAGACCTGCAGTCTACGAATGGCACCAAGGTGAACGGGAAGCGAGTGCGCAGCTGCGTACTGAAGTCGGGCGACG
>CAYWRY010000181.1:0-7322 GCA_964460485.1 uncultured Spirochaetales bacterium | reverse complement strand
GGCGGGCGAGGGCGGCGAGTTTGCGGCTCTGCCCTTCGTGGGAGGCACGCCGCCGTGGGTTGGCCCCGAGCCGCTGCGCTCGTTCGGCGCGCGCGCTGCGCTGCGCGCGATGGTCGCGCTCGCGGGCGAGGGATGAGCAGGCGCACCCATGGCGGTTCACTTCGCCGCGGCCGGGCCGAAGGCGAGCACGCGGCGCCCGCCGCCGATCTTCTGTGCGTTCGCGATCGCCTCGCGCACGAACGCGCGCGCCGCGTCGACAGCGGCGACGATCTCGTCGCCGCGCGCGAGGCGCGCCGCGACCGCGGCGCTGAGCGCGCAGCCAGTGCCGTGCACGTCGCCGCCGGGAATGCGCGCGCCGGGGAGCCAGCGCAGCGCGACGCCTGAGCCCTCGCGAAGGGCCAGGCAGTCGTCGGCGTCGCCCTCGCGGTGGCCGCCTTTCACGAGTGCCCCGCCGGCGCCCAGCTCGGCGACCAACTGCCGCGCGGCGGTCTCGACACCCGCGCGCGTCGAGACGTCGCGCTCGCACAACGTCTCCGCCTCGGGCAGGTTCGGCGTGACCAGCGCCGCGCGGCCGATCAGGCCGCGAAGGCCGGGGATGGCGCGGCGCTGGAGCAGTTCCTTGCCGTCGCTGGCGCGCAGCACCGGGTCGATCACCAGGGGGACCGGCAGGCCGCGCAGCTCGTGGAGGCCGTTCTCGACCGCGCGCAGCACGTCGTCGCTGGCGAGCATCCCCAGCTTCATCGCGTGCGGCGACACGTCGCGCAGGAGGGCACGGAGCTGCTCCGTCACGACGTTCGGGAACAGCGGCAGCACGCTGCGCACCTTCGCGGTGTCCTGGACCGTGAGCGCGGTCGGCACCGCGCAGCCGTGCACGCCAAACGCCCGGAACACCTGGAGATCGAGCTGGAGCCCAGCGCCGCCGGTGGGATCGGAGCCGGCGACGGAGAGCGCGACGCGAATGGGAGGCATCGCGCCCGATGGTAAGCTGCGCGCCCTTCGTCAACCCAGTTCCGGTCAGCCGGGAAGCGACCGGCACGCGAATCCAAACGCCGCGCGAAGCGGATCCGCCGCGGCGACTTGCGCCTGCCGCACGCTCCGAAGCGACGCACCGCGCCGGCCGGCCAGCACAGCACGGAGCCCCGACCATGCTCGATCGCCTCGCCTTCGCCGCGCTGCTCTTCGCCGCCGGTGCCATCGGCGCCGCCAGCGCCGCAGCCGCCGACTCCTGGCACGCGGAGCGCGTCACGACCGCCGCCGGCGCCTCGCCGCGCGTCGAGCGGCTCTGGTCCAAGGGCCCGGCGCTGCGCGCCGAGATCGTGCTCGCCGGCCACGCTGTCGTCACGTACGTGAAGGGCGACCGCTACGTGGTGGTCGACGCGCTCACCGGCAAGGGCACCTCGATCCAGCGCAGCCCGAAGGCGGTGGCGGAGGACGCGACCCGCGGCCGGCCCTTCGGCGGCGAGCAGAAGGTGCTCGTCGCCGCCGGCGGCGAGAAGGTGAAGACCGAGGGCACCGGCGACGCCGCCTGCGACCTCTATCGCATCACCGACCAGGCCGGTCGCCGCGAGGTCTGCGTCTCCACGGGCAAGGAGCAGCTCCCGATCTTCGCACGCGCGTGGGATCGCCAGAGCGGCGCCGAAAGCGAGACGCGCTACCTCGCCTGGTCGCGCGACCTCGAGGGCAAGGACATCGCGCTGTCCGACTCGTTCTTCAGCCCCGACCCGCGCGTGACGCTCACGAGCTACTCCTTCGACGACTTCATGGCGAAGGCGCAGGCGGGAGAGAGCGTGTCGGTGGGGCCGATCCTGTACCCCGAGTTGCTCATCGGCCGGTGAGCGAGCGGCCGACGCCGCTCGCCGAGGACCCGCTGGCGCGCCACGCGCTGGGCGCCGCCCGCCCAGGGCTTGAGCAGGGCGCCGAGTCGCTGCGCGCGGGCTACGCGCTCAGCGAGCTCGTCGGGCGCCCGGCCGCATCGACTCGCAGCGCAGGCGAATCGCCCAGGTGCCAGCGGAACACGCGCACGGGCGGGAGATTCAGCAGCTCGAGGCTCGTGTCGGGCTCGCCGAGCACCGGCTTCGCGAGCTCGGCCACGGTTCCCCGCACCTGGTAGGCGAGGAAGCGCCCGCCCGGTGCCAGCGCGCGCTGGATGCACTCGATGATGCGCGTGCCTGCGGCAGGCGGGATGATCGAGAAGGGAATGCCGGAGATCACCACGTCGGGCGCGCCGAGGCCGTGGGTCGCGAGGATCGCCCCGAGGTCTTCCGCGCTGCCGTGATGCACGATGAGCCGCGGGTCGGTCTCCCGCGCGAGCAGCGCCGCGAACTGCGGGTCGAGCTCGATGCACAGCAGGCGCGCGTGCACGGGCAGGGCGGCGAGCAGCGCGCGCGTGGTTCCGCCGGTGCCGGGGCCCAGCTCCACGACCAGCCGGGCGCTGCGCACGTCGGCGAGCGAGACCAGGCGTCGTTCGAGGAAGCGCGAGCTCGGCACCACCGACGCCACCTGCTGGGGGCGGCGCAGGAAGCCCTGCAGGAAGGCGATGTGCTCGTCTCGCAGAACGTTTCGCTTACGGGCCTTCTTCAACCGCTCACTCGCCACGCCTCGCTCCCGCCGTGCACCCCTGCGCGCCCGCAGTGTGGGGCCTCAGTTGGCGCTCGTCACCCACGAAATGTTCGGGTCGGCGAGCTTGGGGGTGCGCTCGGCGAGCACGGCCAACTTGCGCGCCACGCGGCCCGCGATGGCGCGGAAGGCCCCCGCCGCCGTGGATTCTGGCGCGTGCACGACGATCGGGCGGCCGAGGTCGCCGCCCTCCACCACGCGGGTGTCGATGGGGACCTCGCCGAGGAAGTCGACGCCCAGCTCGTCGGCGACGCGCTTGCCGCCGTCCTTGCCGAAGATCCAGTACTTCCGGTCGGGCAGATCCGGGGGCACGAAGTAGGCCATGTTCTCCACGATCCCGAGCACCGGAACGTCCACCTTCTCGAACATTCGGAGACCCTTGCGCGCGTCGATGATCGAGAGGTCGTTCGCGGTGGTGACGATCACGGCGCCGGAGAGCGGCGCATTCTGAGTCAGAGTGAGCGCCGCGTCGCCGGTGCCCGGCGGCAAGTCGATCACCAGGTAGTCCAGCTCTCCCCACGCCACGTCCACGAGGAACTGGCGGATCAGGCCGTGGACCATCGGGCCGCGCCAGATCACGGGCGAGTTGTCGTTGATGAAGAAGCCCATCGACATGACCTTCATGCCGTAGGCGTCGAGCGGCAGGATGATCTTCTTGCCGTCGCGCTCCTCACTGCTGGGCCGATCCTTGACGCCGAGCAGCAGCGGCAGCGACGGGCCGTAGACATCGGCGTCCAACACGCCGACGCGCGCGCCGCTCTCCTTCAGCGCGAGCGCCAGGTTGATCGCGGTCGTGCTCTTCCCCACGCCACCCTTGCCCGAGGCGACCGCGATCGTGTTGCGCACGCCGGGCAGGATGTCGCCCTTGTCGAGACCGGGCACCGCGCCGCGACCGCGCGTGTTCGCCGTCATCGCGACCGCGACGCTGGTGACGCCGGGCAGCGCGCCCACGCGCTCCTGGGCGGCGCGCTCGAATTCGGACTTCACGGGACAGGCGGGCGTGGTCAGCTCGATCGCGAACGAGACGGCGCCGCCGTCCACGCGCAGGTTCTTGATGAAGCCCAGGTCGACGATGCTCTTGCCGAAGTCCGGGTCGACGATCGGCCGCAGGGCGGCGAGGACCTGCGCGGGGGTGACGACGCTCATGGGACTCCCGGGACGGTGCGGGGGCGCGGCGAGCTACGGGCTCGCGGAGCTTCGCAGGGTCGGGGAGGCGCCGGGGAGCGTCAAGCTCGCTTGCCGCGCGCCGGCCGGAGGCGGACGCTGCTCCCGATGCGCGGGCACCTTCGAACGCGGCCGGCTGCAGGCTGCGTCTCGCCGCGGCCCGACGAGGAGACGCAATGACGCTGCCGACCTTCCTGAACCCGGCGACCTGGACCGCCTGGACCGCCATCGGCTTCGTCGGGCAAGCGCTCTTCTTCTCGCGCTTCGCCGTGCAGTGGGTCGCGTCCGAGCGCCGCCAGCAGAGCCACATGCCCGTCGCGTTCTGGTGGCTCTCGCTGCTCGGCAGCCTGATCACGCTCGCCTACGCCGTCCACCGCCGCGATCCCGTCTTCGTGCTGGGCCAAGCGTTCGGCTGGCTCGTCTACACCCGCAACCTCGCCCTCATCTACCGCGCCCGCGTCTGACGACCGGGGACGTTCTTGGACGAACGCTTCGAGAGGCCGGGGACGTTCTTGGACGAAACGGCCGGCGCGGCGGGCTCCGCCGGGGGTCACTTCAGCCGACGTCTCCGGCCGACTTGCTGGCCGCGCGGCGCAGGATCGCCGCGTAGCCACCCGTCTCGACGCACGCGCGCTCGAGCAGCCCGCGCTCGCGCAGCAGCGCGTGCATCCGCGGCAGCTGATAGTGCGGCACGGTCATCAGCAGGTGGTGCTCGAGGTGGTAGTTCACGCGGTTGGGGCCGATCAGCAGGCGCTCCCACCACGTCAACAGCGTGGTGCGCGTGTTGCCGAGCGGATCGTCGGCGTTCGGCGTGAGCGCGTGCTCGGCGATCGAGCGGATGCGCGTCACGAGCGTATTCGTCGTGAGCCACGCGCCGACCCACAGCAGATAGAGCTCCGCGTGCCCGAGCGCGGCCAGCGCGCCCAGCAGCAGCGCGTTCGTCACCAGCACGCCGATCGTCGCATGCCGGCCCTCGGGCTCGCGCCAGCGCTTCACGCTGCGCGCGAACGCCGCGCGCGCGAACTTCACGCCGGTGCGCCCCGAGAGGTCGCGCCACACCTTGCGCCGCAGGCTCGCGCGCGTGATCGGGAAAGGCGTGACCAGGCCGAGGTCGGGATCGCGCGGCGTCGCCGTGTGTGCGTGATGCTGGAGGTGGTACGGGCGGTAGACGGCCGTGTCGCTCCAGATCGGATAAGCGCACAGCCACTGCCCGGCCCAGTCGTTCAGCGCGCGGCTCGCGAACAGCGAGCGGTGCGACGCCTCGTGCATCAGCACCGCGAAGCCGAGCTGCCGCGCGCCGATCAGGAAGAGCGCGACGACGATCGGCACGACGAGCGTCGGACCGTGCGGCCACCTCGCGACGAGCGCCATCGACGCGAACACCACGAGCCAGTCGAAGGCGATGGACCACGCGCTGCGCCAATCCTCGAAGCGCAGCAGCTCGGCGATCTCCTCGCGCGTGAGCTGCGCGCGCCACGAGAGATTCCCCTCGGCGGTGTGGCGCTCGACGACGGTTTCGGCCATGGCCATGACGTCCTCCGGATTCCTCAGAGCCCCTGGGCGATCGCGAGCGCCAGCGTGCGCTCGCCGTGTGCGGGTGCGGCGGCGTGCGGGGCGT
Organism: uncultured Spirochaetales bacterium; assembly: GCA_964460485.1. GTDB lineage: Bacteria > Myxococcota_A > UBA9160 > UBA9160 > UBA6930 > VGRF01. Next base: position 1,924 of record CAYWRY010000181.1, on the reverse strand, counting down.
CGTAGCGCGACATGAAGCCCGCCCAGGCGCGGCGCCCGGCGCGGTCGTAGCGGCGCATCGCCGCGATCAGCGCGCGGCGCTCCGCCTCCGGCGCGAGCGGCTCGGGGAGCAGGGGGTCGAGCACGAGCTCGCGGATCACGCGGCCGCCGAGCAGGAACGACTCCACCATCGCGCGCTCCTCGGGCAGCGCCGCGAGGCGCGCCTCGCTCGCCGCGAGCTCGGCGAGGGCGCGCGCGTAGGAGCGCGCGAACGCATCGCGCTTCCACAGGCCGCGGGCGCGTGCCTCGCTCTCGGGATCGAGCTCGCGCACGAGTGCGACGAGCGCGTCGGCCTCGAGCCCCAGCTCGCGCAGCTCTGCGCGCAGCTCACCCAGGGAGGCGCGCAGGTTGTCAGGCCGCAGCGCGAGGCCCGGCGCGAGCTCCGCGAATCCGAGCAGCGCGAGGGCGCGTTCCCGGCTGCGGCGCCCGCCCGAGCGCGCCGGAGGCAGCGTGCCAGCTCGCACCAGCCACCAGCCGCCCGTCCACTTGGCGACGCGCAGCTCCGCGGCGCGCCAGCCGAGCACCCGCCGGTCGATCGCATGCGCCGCCTGGCCCAGCCGGTACTGCCCGCGCTCGTCGCGCGCGATCTGGCCCCTCGCCAGCAGCCGCGCGATCGCGACGCGCAGCGCATTCTCGTCGATGCGGAACAGACGGGCGGCCGCGACCAGCGCGGCGACCGGCATCGCCGCCCCGCGCATAGAGGAGAGCAGGTCGAGCGTCAGGCTCTTGGCGGTCGGCCGGCGCATCCAGATACATTACATCGAAATGTAAGTGGATGCAAACAAAGTAATGTCTGTGGGCTCGGGCCAACCCCTCAGCGCCGTCCGCGTCCCGCCGGACCCCGCGCGGCCGCTCAAGCCGGGATAGACTCCGCCCCTCGAACGAAACCCATCACTTCGGAGTCCCCATGAGCGAGCTGCTCGTCGAGAAGCAAGGCGGCGTCACGGTCCTCACCCTGAACCGACCCGATCGCATGAACGCGATCAGCGGCCCGATGCTCGCGGCCTTCTCTGAGCAGCTGCTGGAGGCCAACCGCGACCCCGAAGTGCGCGTCGTCGTGATCACCGGCGCCGGCAAGGGCTTCTGCGCGGGCCTCGACCTCAAGGAGCAGGCGAGCGGCGGCAACCTCGGCGGCGGCTTCGACCTGCGCGAGGCGCCGCCGGTCGTGCTCCACCAGATGGACAAGCCGACCATCGCCGCGATCAACGGCGGCGCCGCCGGCTACGGCATGGACCTCGCGATCGGCTGCGACATCCGCCTCGCCTCCGATGCCGCCAAGCTTTCCGCCGCCTTCACCAAGCGCGGCGTCATCCCCGAGAGCGGGGGGACCTGGCTGATGCCGCGCCTCGTCGGCTGGGCGAAGGCGAGCGAGATCTTCTTCACCGGCCGCACGCTGAACGCGCAGGAGTGCCTCGAGCTCGGCCTCGTCTCGAAGGTGGTGCCCGGCGAGCTGCTGATGAAGGAAACCTTGGCGCTCGCCCACGAGATCGCCGCCAACGCCCCGCTCGCCGTGCAGGGCACCAAGCGCATGATGCGCATGGCGCTGACCGAGACGTTCGAGGCCAACGTCCACCACGTCTACCTGCAGCTCCTGCCGCTCTTCCGCAGCAAGGACTTCAGCGAGGGCGTGAAGAGCTTCCTGGAGAAGCGGCCGCCGAAGTTCGAGGGGAAGTGAGGACTACACCAACACCGCCACCACGCTCGCCGTCATCATCGTCGCGAGCGTGCCGGCGAGGATCGCCTTCAGGCCGAGCTGCGCGATCTCGGGGCGTCGCTCGGGCACCATGGCGCCGACGCCCCCTAACAGAATTGCCAGCGAGCCGAAGTTCGCGAAGCCGCACAGCGCGTAGCTGCTGATCACTGCCGCGCGCGGCGAGATCGCGTGC
>CAYWRY010000180.1:5497-7349 GCA_964460485.1 uncultured Spirochaetales bacterium | reverse complement strand
GTGGGAGTCGGCATAGACTGGGCGAATGCACGCGAAGAGTCTTCGGATTGCGGCGCTCCTCGCGACGGCGCTCGTCGGCGGGCTCGCGTACGCCGAGCTCGCGCCGGAGCGGGTGGGGGAGAGCGCGAGCGCGGCGGGGCGGTGGACACCTCACGTCGTGTGGGTGAGCGACATGCTGCTGCGGCGCTCGGCGCTGTTCGACGCGGACAGCGGCGAGATGGTCGGGTCGGTGTACGCGGGGCAGGATCTGTCGCCCGTGTTGCCGCTGACGAACGCCGCGCGCGGCGAGGTGTACGTGGCGTCCACCTACTACTCGCGGCGGAGTCACGGGGAACGTACGGATGCGCTGGTGATCTACGGCATGGACGCGCTTGCGCCGGTTGGCGAGGTCTTGCTGCCGCCGAAGAAGGCCTCGAACGGGAACGGCGTCGCGCTCGGCGCGCTGCTCGACGACGGGCGCTTCGTGGTGGTGTTCAACCAGACGCCTGCGACGTCGGTGAGCGTGGTCGACGTGGAGCAGCGACGCCTGGCGAGCGAGATCGAGACCGCGGGCTGCGCGCTGGTGTTTCCGGCCGGGCCGCGGCGTTTCGGGATGCTGTGTGGGGACGGCACGGCGCTCGCGATCGCGCTCGACGAGAGCGGCGCCGAGGCGTCGCGCGCGGCGAGCGCGAAGTTCTTCGACGCGGCGAAGGATCCCGTGACGGAGAAGGGCGTGCGGCTCGATCCGAGCGCGGGCCGCTGGCTGTTCGCGTCGTTCGAGGGCGTGGCGCACGAGGTCGATTTCGCGGCGCCGGGCGGCCCCGTCGCCGCGGAGCCGTGGTCGCTGTTCACCGACGACGAGCGAGCCGCGGGCTGGCGGATCGGCGGGCACCAGCACCTGGCGTACCACTTCGCGACGCGCCGCCTCTACTCGCTCGTCCACGAGGGCGGACCCGACACGCACAAGGACGCGGGCACGGAGCTGTGGGAGTACGGCGCGAACCGCGAGAAACGCGTGCTCGAGCTGCCGAATCTGCGCGCCCACGCGCTGCGCGCCTTGCTCGGGATCGAGGCCGGCGGGATCGCGGACTGGCTGCTTCAGGCGCTGGTGCCGAACGCGGGCGCGGACAGCGTCGTCGTCACGCAGGACGAGCAGCCGCTGCTGGTGCTGTCCAACCAAGAGGCGCCCGCGATCGCCGTGGTCGACGCGCGAAGCGGCGACGAGCTGCGCACGATCGACGAGCCGGGTCTCGCGGTCGGCCTGCTGGTGACGCCGTGAGTGAAGTCGATCCCGCCGTTGCCTTTGCGGCGTGCGGAGCGCTCGCGCTGGTGTTCGCGCAGGCGGCGTGGCACAAGCTGCGCGACCTCGGCGCGTTCGCGACCTCGCTGGCCGCGTACGAGATCGTGCCGGCATCGCTCGCGCCGCTCGCGGCCACGCAGCTCGCGGTCGCCGAGCTGCTGCTCGCGGGCACGCTGCTCACGCCGCCGGCGCGCCGCGCTGCGGCGCTCGCCGCGCTCGCGCTGCTCGCGCTCTACGCCGCGGCGATCGCGCTGAACCTCGCGCGCGGCCGCCTCGACCTCGACTGCGGCTGCACGGGGCCGGCGCTGCGCCAGCCGCTCTCGGGCTGGCTGCTGGCGCGCAACGCAGCGCTCGGCGCGCTCGCGCTGTGCGCGGCGCTGCCGCTCGCGCCGCGCGCGCTCGGGGCCGCCGATGCGCTGCCGATCGCGGGCGGTGCCCTCGCGGCGTTTGCGCTCTACGTCGCCGCGAACCAGCTCGCCGCGAACGCGCCGCGCTCGCGGGCGCTGCGCGCGGCGATGCGCGGCGCGGAGGCGCCCGCGTGAGCGACGCGCTGCTCGTCTCGAACGCGCTGCT
>CAYWRY010000180.1:0-5397 GCA_964460485.1 uncultured Spirochaetales bacterium | reverse complement strand
CGCGGCGCGGAGGCGCCCGCGTGAGCGACGCGCTGCTCGTCTCGAACGCGCTGCTGTGGGTGGCCGTGATCGCGCTCGCGCTGCTCGTGCTCGCCTTGGCGCGCCAGGTGGGCGTGCTGCACGAGCGCGTCGCGCCGGTGGGCGCGCTCGCCATGGGGCGTGGACCGCGCGTCGGCGAGGCGGCGCCGGCGATCGAGGCGCCCACGCTCGCGGGCGCGCGCCTCGCGCTCGGCGGCGCCAGCGCGGACGCGCGCGGCACGCTCCTGTTCTTCCTCTCGCCGAGCTGCCCCGTCTGCAAGGCGCTGCTGCCCGCGCTCCACTCGGTGATCGTGCGCGAGGACCCGACGCTGCGCCTCGTCTACGCGAGCGACGGGCCGGAGCCGGAGCACCGCGCCTTCGCCGAGGCGCATCAGCTCGACCTCGCCGCCTACGCGCTCTCGACCGAGCTCGGCCTCGCACACCACGTGGCCAAGCTGCCCTACGCGGTGCTGATCGACGCCGCGGGCGTGATCCGCGCGCAGGGCCTCGTGAGCTCGCGCGAGCATCTCGAGAGCCTGTTCGAGGCGCGCGAGCGCGGCGTCGGATCGATCCAGGAGCTGATCTCGCGCGAGCGCTCGGGCTCGGGCACCGTCGCGCACTGAGCCGCGCAGGAGATTCGGCGATGCACGCACTCGACCGCTGGCTGGAGCGCAGGGCGCGCGGGCTCGCGCGCACGACCTCGCGCCGCAGCTTCCTCGCGAAGCTCGGGGCGCTCGTCGCGGGCGGCGCAGCGCTGCCGCTCCTGCCGGTGGCGCGCGCGGAGGCGCAGAGCGCGCCGCGCGCGGGCAAGCCCGGCGAGCCGCCGATCGACACGCCGCTGGGCGACCCGGCGCGCTGCGAGTACTGGCGCCACTGCGCGATCGACGGCTTCCTGTGCAGCTGCTGCGGCGGAAGCCAGACCGCCTGCCCGCCCGGCTCGCAGATGTCGCCGGTCACGTGGATCGGCACCTGCAAGAACCCGCACGACGGCAAGGACTACATCATCTCCTACAACGACTGCTGCGGAAAAGACTTCTGCGGGCGCTGCAGCTGCCTGCGCAACGAGGGCGAGCGACCGATCTACTTCCCGCAGCGCAGCAACGACATCAACTGGTGCAGCGGCGCCGCGAGCACCGTCTACCACTGCTCGACGGCGATCGTGCTCGGGCGCGCGATCGACGAGTGAGCGCGCTGCGCGCGGTGCTGGCGGCGGCGATCGCCTGGCTCGGCGCGCCGGCCGCGCAGGCTGCGCCGCCGCCCGCCCAGGACTATGTGCTCGAGTGCCGCGGCTGCCACGGCGCGCGCGGCGAGGGCGCGGGCAGCGTGCCCTCGCTCGCGCAGAGCGCGCGTTTCCTCGCGACTCCGCGCGGCCGCTCCTACCTGGTGCGCGTGCCCGGCGTCGCGGGCTCGCAGCTCTCGGACGCGCGCGTCGCCGCGCTGCTGACGTGGGTGCTGCGCGAGCTGGCGAGCGATCCGCCAGCGCCCGCGGAATTCGCGCCCTTCACGGCGGCGGAGGTCGCGCGCGAGCGCGCGCGCAAGCTGCTCGATCCGCGCGCGGAGCGCGCGGCGGCGCTCGCCGAGACTCGTTAGGGGCAGCTCAGCTCGCCGCCCTTGCCCTCGAACTTCACCTTGCGGTGCGTGCCGTCGCAGAACGGCTTGTTCGCCGACTGGCCGCAGCGACACAGATAGAGCGGGCCGTTCTTGCTCTCGCCGCCCGCGGCGCCGCTGATCGCGACCGCCTCGTTCGTGTCGAGCACGATCGGGCCGTTCTCGACGATCTTCAGCTTCATCGCCTTCTCCCCCGCGGTTGGCCATCTGGGGTCTGACCCGAAAGGGCCACCGCATCCTACTCCCAAGCGCTGAGATAGCGTGCGCGATCCCAGTGAGCGCTCCAGGCGCCCAACGGCGGCAACATGAACGCCTGGTGCTGGATCGCCGGGGACGAGCGCAGCACCCTGCGGGAGCTCGCGCGCCTCTACAACCAAGACCTCGACGACTACGTCGCCACGTTCGGCGAGCGCGCCGCCGCGCGGTTCAGGCCGGGCGCGGATCGAGGCGGACGAAGCGGCGCGGCGGGAAGCCGGTGAGCAGCTTGAAGACGAAGCCGTGCGGGTGGCGGCTCTCGACGAGATCGTGCTCCGCGCCCTCGACGGGGACGACGAGATAGGCGCCCTTCGTGCCGCCGATCGTCGCCTCGACCTCGGGCTTCGCGAGCACGCGCCGATACCAGGCGCGCGGCCAATGGTTGGCGGCGACGTAGAGCTTGCCGTCTACCTCGAGCCTCGAGACGACGCGATCGTGGGCGGTGCCGTCGTCGTCGAAGGTCGTGAGGATCATCGTGCCCTCGTTCGAGGGCTGCGAGTACCCGATCAGCGACTCGAACGCGACGACGAGGCCGACGTAGATGGCCAGCACGATCGCGACGATCTTCAGAGGCTTCATGCGCGGCTCCTGTTCGTGTGGGGCGAGCGCTCGCGTCGAAGCGCGCGCGAGAGGTTCCCCATCCGGGACGGCGCGGCGCGTTGGGTGCGCAGCGTCTGCGCATCATGCCACGAGCGGACGCCCAGCGGGCGGACCGCTACCGGGCGCGGAACCCTTCTCGCGCACGCAGCCTGACAACTCGCGCGTGCAGCGCGAGTGCTCCTCGGCGCGCAAGGCCGCGGGCGAATCCGCCCGCGGTCAAGCCCCGTCCGACCGTGGCCGAAGCAAGACCCGATCGGAGGCCGCCATGACCCGCCGCGCGCTCTCGCTCGTCTCGTCCGCTCTTCTGCGCGCGCTCGCCGCGGGCTGTGCCTCGAAGCCGCCGCCCGAGTACGTGCCGCCGCGCCTCGACCTCGCCCAGTACCGCGCGCTCGGCATCCTGGAGATCGACGCGCGCGGCCAGGCAGAGATCGGCGCGTCGGCGACCCAGGAGCTGCTGGCCGCGATTCACGACGCGCAGCCCGGCACGCCCGTGCTCGAGCTGGGCCCGCGCGCGAGTGCCCTACCCGCGAGTGCCGGCGCCAAGCTCGACCCGGCGGCGATCCGCGCGCTCGCGCAGCGCGAGCAGGTGGACGCGATCTGGGTGGGCGAGCTCGTCGAGGGCGAGAGCAAGCCGCGCTTCGCCATCGACCCGATGGCGCGCGCCGGCTCCGCGTCCCAAGCGCGCAAGGCGAAGCTCAGCGTGCGCCTGCTCGACGGCGTGAGCGGCGCGACCGTGTGGAGCGCGTGGTCCGAGCGCAACATCCCGGTGGTCGCCGTGGACGGCGCCTTCGGCACGCTGCCGAGCGTGCGCACCACGCCCGTCGACGAAGCGCGCGCGATCCTGGTGCGCGACCTCGTGGTGGACGTGACCTACGACCTGCGCCCGCGCTGGGTCCAGCGCTGAGCCCGCTGAGCCCGCCCAACCAATGGGGTCAGACCGGGTCAGAGCCTATGGGCTCCCTCCGGCGAGCCAGCGCGCGCACTCGGGACCGAGCTCGGCCTCGGCGCGCCGCTCGTACTCGGCGCACTCCGCCGGCGTGAGGACGTCGCGCCAGCGGCCGTTCACGCCCTTGTGGATGAACACCTCCGCGCCGGCGTCCCAGAACGCGCCGCCGAGGGGCACGCTCTTCGTCGCGTTCGTCTTCATCCACTCGAAAGAGCAGTGCTCGAGGATCGCGGGCCAGCGCTGCTCGCGGATCGGGATGCCGAGGAACGCGGCGACCCGGCGGATCTCGCCCGGCATGTCGCGCTTCAGATCCGCGAAGTGCACGAGCTGCACGTTCGGCAGCGAGCGGATCGCCCACCAGCTGCGCACGTTCTCCCAGAACGGCCAGAACGGATGCCCGTCGCGGTCCATCCAGTCGCGCCAGTACTGGCGGACGTCGCTGGGCGGCGGCTCGATCGGCGGCCCCACGCGTCCCGGCGTGTCGTTCAGCGCCGTGTACCACGTGGCGTTCGCGTTCGCGTGGTGGTTGTACATGCTCCACACCACGTCGCGGCCGTCTCGCCCGATGTAGACGTACTTCGCCTGGGGTGAGAAGCGCAGCGCGTCCACGGGCAGGTGCGTCTTCAAGAAGCGGCGATGCGTCTGCGCCTCGACGATCGGCAGCTTCACCTGCTTTGGCGGCACGCGCAGGTCGAGCCACGGCGACATCTCCGCCACCGCGAGGCCCGGGTCTCCGTCGAAGAGCAGCTGCGCGACGATCTGCTGCACCCAGGTCGTGCCCGACTTCGCGTAGGTGGCGATCACGATGTCGTCGTCGCGGAAGACGAGGTCGTTCCAGATCGTCGAGTCGAAGTGGTGGTTGTGCAGCTCACGTGTTTTGCGCGGCAGCGAGATCGGATCGGGCACGCGGGCTCCTCGGTGATGCGTCGACTCGGGCGCGCTCTCTAGCGAGCGCCGCCGGGCTTCGCGAAGTCGATTTCCTCCGCCGTGGCCGTCCCGTTCGCGCGGCCGGGATAGCTGAGCCACTTCATCGCGACGTTCAGCTCGTCGACCACGCGCGCCGCCTCGATCTTGGTGCCGCCCTCGAGCTCCATCGAGCCCGTGGTGTGGGCGTCCTTCACGAGCGTCAGGTCGTAGCCGCGCTCGAGCGCGCCGTAGGCGGTGGCGCGGATGCACCAGTTGGTCGCGGCGCCGGCCAGCGCGACGTGCGTCGCGCCGAGCTTCGCCAGCTCGTCGTCGAGCGCGGTCTGCTCGAACGACGAGTTGTAGTGCTTGTGGATCTGCGGCTCGCCGGCGGCTGGCTTCAGCTCCGGCACCCACTGCCACTCGGGGCTGCCGTGGACGAGCTCGGCGTCCGCGTGCTGCACCCAGACCACGGGCACACGCGCCGCGCGCGCACGCTCGACGGCACGCGCCACGTTGCTGACGACGCGCGCGGCGTCCCAGGCCTCGTTCATCACGCCGACCTGCACGTCGACTACCAGGAGGACGGGCTGATTGCCCGGGCGAATCGTTGCCATGGGGATTGCCTCCGAGCGCCCCGAGCGAGTCGCGGCCCTGGGCGCGCTAGGAATCTAGTTCACCGCGACGCGCCGGCAGAACGTCAGGCGGCGGAAACCAACCCTCCTCGCGGGACAGAGCGGCGAGTCGCGCAGTCGACTCCCCGACGCGAGACCCGGCGCAACTCCCAGCGCAGCTGCCCACCTCGCGATCGACGCCTCGTAGCCCTCTGGCATGCGCCGCGCGGCGACGTCGGCGAGCAGGAACCGCCGGAGCTGCTCTTGCTCGGGGCTGAGCACGCCTCGGCCTGGGGTGCTCCGTCCCTCAAGGGTGTTGACGCCTTTGGGCCGAGCGAGGGGAGTGACGGCGGAGCCCCAAGGGGCTCGTACTGCGGTGAGGCCTTCGGCCGCGGCACCTGTCCAGGGACATCTTCTTTTCCGCGTTAAGAGGACACCTTCTTTTCCGCACCT
>CAYWRY010000179.1:0-7380 GCA_964460485.1 uncultured Spirochaetales bacterium | reverse complement strand
CGATCCAGAACCACGCCCGCACGATCCGCATCCCGAGCCATCACCACGACGCGCTCCGCTGGCTCTCCGAGACGCGCACCAAGCTCTATCAGGAGCTGGGGCGCGAGGCGACGCCCCAGGAGATCGCCGAGGCGATGGAGATGCCGCTCGAGAAGGTGGAAGAGTTGCAGTCGCTGGGCATGGAGCCGCTGTCTCTGGACGCCGAGGTGGGCGACGCGTCTTCGCGCCGCCGCCGCAGCCTCCAGGAGATGGTGGACGACCCCGCCGCCGTCCAGGCTGGCGAGGCGCTCGACGAAGGCCAGCTGCTGATGCTTGCGCGCGAGAGCCTCGACGTGCTCGACGAGCGCGAGCGGCGGATCCTCGTCTGGCGCTTCGGCCTCGACGGGGGCAGCGAGCACACGCTCCAGGAGATCGGCGAGAAGCTCGGCCTCTCGCGCGAGCGCGCGCGCCAGCTCGAGGCGCGGGCGCTCTCGAAGATCCGCGCCAGCGGCGCGGGCGGGCGCATGCGCCGCTACGCGCACGAGCGGGACATCGCCCCGGAGTCCAGCGGAGTCGCGGTCGCGCGCTAGTCGCGCGCGCCCGTCGGCAAGGCACGCGGCCCCCGAGGCGAGAGTCTCGGGGGCCGCAAACCTTTCGGGACTCTGGTTCTCGGGTCCGGCACCCCGTACGAGTACGGCATGCTCGCCGCCGAACCGCGCACTGACGTCCGCTACAGGCGCGGAGTCGGCACGCGGATCGCGGGCGCTTCGCTGCCGCCGTCGATCTGGAAGATCTTGCCCGTCACCCAGCTCGCGGCGGGCGAGGCGAGGAACAGCGCGGCGGCGGCGATGTCCTCGGGCGTGCCCGCGCGCGCCATCGGCGTGTTCGCCTCGAACTGCTCCTTCAGTGCGCCGTTCGCCAGCACCATCGCGAGCGCCTGGGTGTCGACGCCGCCCACGCTGATCGCGTTGACGCGCACTCTCGGCGCCACCTCGGCGGCGAGATTGCGCGTCAGCATGTTGAGCGCGGCCTTGGCGGCGCCGTAGGCGACGAAGCCGGTCTGCACCATGTCGCTCGAGCGCGACGAGATGTTCACGATCGCGCCGCCGCCGGCGGTCTCGACCATCTTCGGGATGCACAGGCGCGAGAGCAGGAATGCGCTGGTCACGTTGAAGCGCAGCGCCGCCTCGAAGAAGCGCTCGCTCGTGTCGAGCGCGGGCCGAGGCCCCGTGCCTCCCGCGTTGTTCACGAGCACGTCGAGGCGCGAGAACTCCGCGAGCGCCGCGGCGACGAGCGCTTCGAGCGCGCCGCTCTTCGTCACGTCGCAGCTCACGGCGAGCGCCCGCCGGCCGCGCGCGCGCACGCCCTCCGCGGTCGCGTCGACGTCGGCCTGCGTGCGTGCGGCGCACACCACGTGCGCGCCCGCCTCGGCGAACGCGAGCGCGATGCCCCGGCCGATGCCCTTGCCCGCGCCCGTCACGATCGCGACGCGATCCGTGAGGCGGAAGCGATCCAGGATCATCGCTTCACCGCGAGCGCCGGCGCCGCCTTGCCGTGGTAGCTGGGCAGATCGAGGTAGGTGCGGATGCCGGGCTCCGCGCGGCACACCGCGGGGATCGCGCTCACGCACTGCGTCGCGGTCGCCACGATGCCCGGGTTGCGCGCGAGGCCGCTCGCGATCGACTCGGGGTGAAGGCCGTGGAGCGTCGTCTTCACGCTCGGGTCGCCCGTCACCTCGACTTCGAATCGCTCGCCCTCCGGCCCGAAGCCCCACGCCGGCTCGAGATTCGCTTCACCCATCAGCCAGTTCACGCGCACGGTGATCACCGGCTCGCCGCGGACTGTCGCCTGCCAGGTGAAGCGCTGCGCGGCGACGCGCCCGGGCGCGATCGGACCGATCGGCGACTCGATCGGCGCCGTGGCCACCGCCATCTCGTGGGCGGTGCGCCGCTGCGGGTCCGCGTCGAAGCCGAGCGCGGCGATCAGCATGTCGATCGACTGCAGGAAGCCGCCCGAGAGCAGCTGCGGCATCGGACTGCGCGCCGCCTCCTCGGGCGTCTTCCCGAACAGCATCACCTCGCCGATCACCGCCGGCGCGCCGTAGGTGCGGATGTCCGACCACTCCTCTGCGCGCACGTGCGTCACCGCGCGCGAGAGCGAGGAGATCGCGAGCGGGAAGCGCTCGGTGATGCCGCCGGGATGGATGCCCGTGCCGTGCAGCGTCACGCCGCCTTTGCGGCAGGCGGCCTCCATCTCCGCGACGCTCTTCGAGTGGAACGGATAGAACCAGCCGAGCGGCGTAACCACGTTCTTGCCGGATTCGAGGATGCGCCGCACCTCGCGCGGATTGGCGGTGAGCGGGCTGTAGAGCACGCAGTCCGCCGGGAGCGCGAGCAGCGCGTCGACGTCGCGGGTCGCGCGCACCCCGATTGGCCCCCGCCCGACGATCTCGCCGACGTCGCGGCCGTCCTTGTCCGCGCTGTGTACCCAGCAGCCCACGAGCTCGAGTTCGGGATGCGCGAGGATGCCCTCGATCGCAGCGCGCCCCACGCCGCCGGTGGCCCACTGGATCACGCGATGCTTCATCGCCGCCTCCGAAGAGCGCGCACATTACCCCGCGCTCCGGTGGGGCGGATATCGTGCGCGCGATGACGACGACACGGCGCGGGCTCGCGCACGCGTGGCTGGTGCTCGGGTGCGCCGGCGCGCTCGCGTGCGCTGCGTCGCGGCCGCTGGGCACGGGCAGCGCGCGTGTTTCGGGCGCGAGTCAGCCGTGGAACGTCGTGCTGATCACCGTCGACGCGCTGCGGGCGGATCGCATGAGCCTCTACGGGAACCCGCGCGCGACGACGCCGCAGATCGACGCCTTCGCGCGCGAGGCGGCCGTGTTCGAGAACTTCTTCGCCGTCTCCGCCCACACGAGCCCGGGCATCGTCTCCCTGCTCACTGGCCAAGCGCCGCCAGTGCACGCGCAGACCACCCAGTTCAGCTTCTATGACGCCACGATCCCGTCCCCGCTGCGCCTGCTCGCCGAGCGCGGCTACGACGTCGTCGGCTACGCGGTCCGCGGCGCTACCTACTCGAACCTCGGCTTCGAGCGCGGCCAGGACGGCGCGCCGACGGAAGAGCTGCTCGCGCAGCTCGCGCAGGGCGAGAAGCCGTTCTTCGCGTGGCTCCACACGCGCGAGACGCATCTGCCGTACGAGCCCGCGCCCGCGCACGCGGGGAAGTTCACGCGCGGCATGTCGCTCGACTCGCCGCTGCTGCGCGCGGTGCGCGAGTTCACGTTCGTGCTGCGCCATGCGCTCCCGGATTTTCCGTATCGCCACGCGGGCACCATCGCCGCCCGCGACGCAGACCAGGAGCCACTGCGCGCGCTGTACGACGAGTGCGTCGCGAGCGCGGACGCGCGAGTCGGCGCGTGGCTCGCGCAGCTGCGCGCAAGCGGGCTGCTCGAGCGCACGATCGTCGTGATCACGGCCGACCACGGCGAGGAGCTCCTCGACCACGGCTGGGTGGGGCACGCGTCAACCGGCTACGACGCGAAGCTCACCGACGAGATCGTCCACATCCCGTTGATCGTGCGCGTACCCGGCGCCAAGCAGGCGGGCCGGTATCGCGCGCTCGCTTCCCAGGTCGACGTGATGCCGACCGTCTTCGAGCTTCTCGGAGTCGACGGCAGCGTGCTCTCCGCCGACCAGCAGGGCGTATCGCTCGCACCGGTGCTGCGCGGCGAGCGAGCGGAAGTGCGCGAGCACGTGTTCGCCGATACGACGCGGAAAGGCTGGACGACGCCGCGCGAGGAGGCGCGCCAGCGCGCGACCATGCTGCGAACCCACGAGCGCAAGGTCGTGACGTCGGATTGGGGCGGCGTCGGATTCTTCGACCTGCGAGCTGATCCCGCCGAGCGAATCGACCTGAGCGAGGTCGCAGCGCCGAGTGCACCGGAGCTCGAGCCATTCGTGGACCTCTTGAACCGCGCCGGCCCGGTGCAGATCGTCGCCCACATCAGCGCCGCGGGCCGCATCGTCGAAGCCGCGGCGAAGCGCCACCTGGTCGAGCTCGAGTCCGCGCGCGCGCGCGCCGACGTGGCCGCAGTCGTGGCGCGCTGGCAGGCGATTCAGAATCTCGACGCGACCTGGAGCCTCGAGCGCGACCCGTTCAGCTCGGGTCGCGAGCGGACGGAGGCGTGGCGCGCGCTGCGCGCGCGCGTGGCGGACCTCGCTGCCCAGGCCATCCGCTGCGACGCGCGCGGCCGCCCGCTGACCGCGACCGACTGCTCGCCCGCGCGCTGAGCGCGACCGCGGCGATGCGAGCGAGATAGAGTTTCGATCGCGGAGGACACCCCATGCAAAACCTCTCGGGCCGAGTCGCGGTCGTCACGGGCGCCGCGAGCGGGATCGGCCGCGGACTCGCGCAGCGCTTTGCGGAGGAAGGCATGCGCGTGGTGCTCTCCGACGTCGAGGCGGGGCCGCTCGCCGACGTCGCGAAGGAGCTCGCCGCCCGTGGCGCGGAGGTGCTCACGCAGGTCGCCGACGTGTCGCGCGCCGAGAGCGTCCAGGCGCTCGCCGACGCTGCGCTCGCGCGCTTCGGCGCGGTGCACGTCGTGTGCAACAACGCGGGCGTCGTCACCGCGGGGCCCGTGCACGAGCTCTCCCAACAAGACTGGGAGTGGGTGCTCGGCGTAAACCTGTGGGGCCCGATCTACGGCGTCCGCTCGTTTCTCCCGATCCTGATGAAGCAGGACGAGGCGCACATCGTGAGCACGGCGTCGACGGCCGGCCTCGTCGCCGGCGCCGCGATCGGCCCGTACAACGTCTCCAAGTTCGGCGTGGTCGCGCTCATGGAGACGGTCGCGCGCGAGATGGCGGGCACGAACGTGGGCGTCTCGGTGCTGTGCCCCGGCCCGATCAACACGCGCATCGTGACCGCCGAGCGCAACCGGCCGAGCGACAAGGCCGCGCACACCGAGAGCGAGGCGGAGCGGCGGTTCTACGCAGGCGCCGCGCCGATGCTCGCGAAGGGCATGGAGCCGAGCGAGGTCGCCGAGCTGTTGGTGCGCGGCATCCGTGAGCGGCGCTTCTGGATCCTCACGCATCCCGCGGACTGGAAGCTGATCGTGCAGCGCCGGGCTGCGGCCCTGGCCGAGGGCGACGCCCTCTACCCGAAGCTCTGAGCCGAGGGCGCGGTCGACGGCGCGGCGGCTCCGCCCACCCTCGGCACCTCCCGGATCCTGGGTGCCGGCGGGTACCGCCTCGACCGCAGCCTGGCGCCTGGAGGCTGACTCAGAGACCGGAGGCGCGCCGTGGTTCGAGGCGTCCCGCGGCTCCTCCTATTTCGAGACGCCGAGTCTTGAAATGCCATAGGCCCTTGTGCACAGTGCGCGCGAATCAGCTCGGGCCGGCGACTGCGGAGGAAATCCGTTGCGTCGCCGGGGAGACTGCGGGCGCTCGGGGCGCCGCGCGGGGCAGGGCGCCGAGCTCTCAGGGAGACTCGACTTATGTTCCAGCGAAAGACGTTGCCGTCCGTGTTGCTGGTGGGCCTCGCGCTCCCGGCGCTCGCACAAGATGCGCCGCCGGCTCCGGCCGCGCCGGAGACCGATCTCTCCCGCACGGCGATCGAGGAGATCACCATCACCGCCCGGAAGGTGAGCGAGAACCTTCAGGATTCTCCTCTCGCCGTCTCGGCCTTTGGCGCCGATTCGCTCGAGGGCCTCGGCATCGCGGACACGCAGGACATCTCGTCGATGGCCCCGAACCTGTACCTCACTCAGACGCCGGGGTCGGTCGCGAACCTGGCGTTGTCGGTTCGTGGCGTCGCCGGCGCCGAGCCGCTGCTGACCCGCGAGCAGGGCGTCGCCATCTACATGGACGACGTCTACATCGCGCGAGTCACCGGCGCGATCATGGACCTGGTCGACGTCGAGCGCATCGAGGTGCTGCGCGGTCCGCAGGGCACGCTCTACGGCCGCAACTCGACCGGCGGCGCGATCCGCTTCATCTCGCGCAAGCCGAGCGAGGAGTTCGGCTTCTCGCAGCGCATCGGGACGGGCTCCTGGAGCCGCTTCGAGTCGCGCACGATGGTGAACACGGGAGAGCTGCTGCCCGGTCTCGCGGCCTCGGCGGTGTACTTCCACACGCAGGAGGACGGATACCGCAACAACACGCTGAGGGACCAGAACAGCGACTACGGCGCCAAGAACACGGACGCGTTCCGCATCGCGCTCGGCTGGGACCTCACCGAGGACCTGCGGCTCGACTACGCGTTCGACTACTCGAACCTCGAAGGCCATGGCCCGGGTTTTCAGCTCGTAGCCATCTCGCCGACGCTGGCGGGATCCCTCGGGGCCGGCGGCGTCAACATCAACAACCTCAAGATCAGCCGCGGCGTCGCAACGCTGCCGCCGTACGCCCCGAAGCGAGTTTTCGAGAAGCTGAGCGGCAACTTCGACGGTGAGAGCGAGCACACCATCAGGGGCCACAACCTGAACCTGGGCTGGGACCTCGGCTTCACGCGCTTCACCGCGATCGCCAGCTTCCGCGAGTGGGACAACACCGAGGCCGGCACCGAGCTGGACGGCAACTCGCTCGGCCCGGTCACCGCGATCACGAATCCGATCATCTTCGCGCCGCCGTTCGGCAGCCTGTGTCCGGGCGGCGTTCCGACGGGCTGCATGGCCACGCTCTCGAATCCCGACCTGTTCAACGCGCGGAATGAGCGGCACCAGGACCAGTGGTCACTCGAGACTCGCTTCGACGGAGACATCGTCGAAGGACTCAGCTACGTCGCGGGCTTCTACTACTTCAACGAGGACTTCACCGAGAACAACCCGCAGTCGTTCCTCTTCCCCGCGAGCCCGTTCCTGCCGCCGCTCTTCCTCACCAACAACTTCGTGTACGAGGGCGACTCTCGCTCCTGGGCGCTGTTCTCGAACCTGAGCTACGTGCTCCCGCTCCTCGACGACAAGCTCTCGATCTCGGCGGGCGTGCGGTACTCGAAGGACGACAAGTCCTATCAGCGCTTCTCCCCGATTGTCTCGCAGGACGCGCACAACTGGGACAGCGTGGACTGGGAGACGACGATCAACTTCGCCGCCACCGAGGATCTCACGATCTACTTCCGCGGCGCCTCGGCCTACAAGGCTGGCGGATACAACCTGCGCTCGGCGCTGCCCGTGATCGACCCGTTCAACGAAGAGCGGGTGAAATCCGTCGAGCTGGGCGTGAAGTCGGATTGGTTCGATCGCCGCGCGATGGTCAACCTGACCGGGTTCTGGAGCATCTCGAAGGGTCGCCAGACCGACGTGTTCGCGGCGGGCCCCGGTGGCGCGACGTCGATCACCGTGAACGCGGGTGAAGCCGAGATCCCGGGCCTCGAGGCGGAGTTCAAGCTGATCCCGGT
>CAYWRY010000178.1:0-7445 GCA_964460485.1 uncultured Spirochaetales bacterium | reverse complement strand
CGATTACGAAGTCTTCGGACCCCGGCTGACGGTTTCGTCGGCCGGGGTTTCCTGCCTCTGGGCCCGAACCCGGGGCCCTGACTCTGAGACCCGAAGTCCCGCGCCCCGACCTTCGCGCCTCCGAACTCGGGAGCCCGAGGTTCTAGGGCCGGGCGACGGCCCCAGTGCGACGCCGGCTCGGTTCAAGCCGTGCCAGCTGGTTCCAGGCGGCCCGGCGCTGCCTCCCGGCGCGCAGTCCGTTAGCTTGCGCGCCCTCGCGAACTCGCCACGCACCGGAGATTCCGATGGCCCGCATTACGATCGAGGACTGCACCGCCAAGGTTCCGAACCGCTTCCACCTCGTGCAGATGGCGTCGATCCGCGCAAAGCAGCTGCGCAAGGGCGCGCGCAACCTGGTCGACTCCACGGAGAACAAGGAAGTGGTGACCGCGCTGCGCGAGATCGCGGCGGGCCACGTCAAGCCCGATTACGGCCAAGCCGAGGAAGGCTGAGGTCGCCGGCGCTCAGCCGCCGAGGGATTGAACGGGCACGGTGAACGTCACCGCCGTGCCTTGGCCCACCTCGCTCTCGACGGAGATCGTGCCGCCGAGCAGGCTGACCAGCTCGCGCACCAGCGTGAGGCCGAGGCCGGCGCCGCGGTAGCGGATCGAGTTCGCTTCCTCGACTTGGAAGAACTCGTCGAAGATAAACTGCCGGTCGTCCGCGCAGATGCCGATGCCGGTGTCGCGCACCGTGCAGCGCAGCTCGCCGCGGCTCACCGCGGCGTCGATCTCGATCGTGCCGCTGGGCGTGAACTTCACGGCGTTGTCCAGCAGCAGGAACAGCACCTGATTCACCTTCGCGAGGTCGGCCCGGAACTTCGGCAGCGGATCCTGTACGACGCGCTCGATCGTGACCGGCTTGGCGCCGATCGCGTCCTGCACGCTGAAGATCGCCTCCTCGATCACCTCGCGGAAGTTCACCTCCTGCGACAGCACGGGCAGCTCGCCCTGCTTGATGCGCCACAGGTCGAGGATGTTCTGCAGCGTGCGCTGGAAGGTCGTGCCGTCGTCGAGCGCGGCGCGCAGGCTGTCCTTGGCGGCGTCGGAGAGCTGCTCGTTCTCGCCCGCGAGCACGGCGATGATTGCCTCGATGATGCTGTTCAGTGGCGTGCGCAGCTCGCGCGACATCTTCTCGATGAAGTCGCTCTTCAGCTTCTCGACCTTGCCCAGCTGCTCGCTCTTGCGCAGCAGCTCGATGTCCTGGGCGAACAGCGCCTCGGAGAGCCTCAGCACCTCCTCGCTCGCGTCGGCGCCGCCCTCGGCAGGTCGCTCGGCGAGGTCCTTCTCGAGCGCTGCCACGCGCGCGCTGAGGTGCGCGTGGTCGAGGCACACGGCGGCGTTCTGCCCGAGCGCCTGCAGCGCGGCCAGCGCTCGCTCGTCGAGTGCCGCGCCAGCGCCCACCACGAGCGCGCCCCAGGCGCGGTCGCCGACCGCGAGCGGCGTGCCGATCGTGGCGGCGACCTGGCGCGGCCCCAGGCTGCGCAGCGGCGAGCGCACGAGCTCCTGCGCTCCGGCGGTCTCTCGCGCGAGCGCCTCGACGGCCTTCGCGGCCGCGCGCGCCTCGTCGGGCGACGCAAAGCCCGCGGCCGCGCGCAGGGTGAGAGCGCTGCTGGCGCGCGTGTCGGCGGTGTTGCGCGCGAACAGGAGCGCGACTCCGCGCGCGAGCTCGGCGGCGCTGGCGGCCGCGTGCCGCAGGCCGGCGGCGGCGAGGTCGACGCGGGCGGAGGTCCGCGCGGGCAGGCTGGGCGCCCCGGCGCGCACGCCTAGAACCGAACGTCCGAACCGAAGGACTCGGACTTCTCGACGTCGCTCTCCCCCGGCTCCTCGCCCTCGAGCTGCAACTTGGTCTCGAAGTCGGTGGGGTTCGAGGCGGCAGCGAGCGCGGTCTCCGTCGTGATCTTGTTCGCCTTCAGCAGGTCGAGCAGGTGCTGATCGAAGGTCTGCATGCGCTCCGGACGGCTGCGCGCGATGTAGTCCGTGATCTCGGCGGTGCGCGCTGCGTCGCGGATGCACTCCTGGATCGAGCGCGTCGAGCGCAGCACTTCGACGGCGGGCACGCGCGCGTCCTCCTTCTTGTTCACCAGCAGCCGCAGCGAGATGATCGCCTTCACGTTGTCGGCGATGCGGGCGCGCACGGCCGCCTGCTCCTCGACCGGAAAGAATGAGACGAGCCGATTGATCGTCGAAGCCACGTCCGCGGTGTGGATCGTGGAGAAGACGAGATGACCAGTCTCCGCAGCCTTCAGCGAAGTGTCGACGGTCTCGAGGTCGCGCATCTCGCCGACCATGATCACGTCGGGGTCCTGGCGCAGCGCGGCGCGCAGCGCGGTGGGGAAGCTCTCGGTGTCGGCGCCGATCTCGCGCTGGCTGATGATCGCTTTCTCGTGCGTGAACACGAACTCGATCGGGTCCTCGATCGTGACGATCTTGCACTTCCGCA
Organism: uncultured Spirochaetales bacterium; assembly: GCA_964460485.1. GTDB lineage: Bacteria > Myxococcota_A > UBA9160 > UBA9160 > UBA6930 > VGRF01. Next base: position 4,964 of record CAYWRY010000178.1, on the reverse strand, counting down.
GGCGGTTGACCTCGTTGATCATCGCCGCGAGCGTGGTCGACTTTCCCATGCCGGTCGCGCCCGTCACCAGCACGAGGCCGCGGCGCAGGTTCGCGATGTCGCGCAGCACGCTGGGCAGGTTCAGCTCGTCGAAGGCCTTGATCTGCAGCGGGATGACGCGCAGCACGATGTTGTAGTTGCGGCGCTGCCGCGAGACGTTCACGCGGAAGCGTCCCTCGCCGGGCAGCTCGTACGCGAGGTCGATTTCGTTGAACTCGGCGCGCGCGCGCGGATCGCCTTCCAGCAAGAGCGCGACCATCGCCTCCGTGTCTTGCGCCGTGAGCACCTTGTATCGCAGCTCGACCAGGTTCCCGTTGAAGCGGTAGAGCGGCAGATTGCCGACCTGGAAGTGAATGTCGGAGGCGTTCTTCTCGATGCCGAGGCGAAGCAGGCGGTGGAGCTTCTCGCGATCCATGCGCAGCCGACTCCTGGAAGCGAGCGCGATGACTGGCGCTCCGGGCCTCGTATCGGCCAGCGGGGGCGCGCCTTGACCGAAAGCCACCGGCGGTCCGCGGCTATGCTGCCGCGCCCAAGGAGCGGAACGATGCGGGTGACGCGGGGGGGCTGGATGGGCACACTCGGGTTGGTGATCGCCTGCGCCGCTGCAGCGGCGGAGGAGCCGCCCGCGCCCAAGCCGCCCGAGGCAGCAGGCCCGGCGCCGGCTGGCCCCGCGACTACGGATTCGGCGCCCACGCCCGCGCCCTCGGGCCCGGCTTTGGACCGGCTCCTCACGCTGCCCTCCGACCGCACGTTCTCGGTCGAGCGCAAAGGCGGGATGACGCGCGGCGAGTGGCGCTCCCGTTACGACGAAGTGCGGGGGGAGCTCCAGAAGGAGCGCACCGCCCTCGAGGAGACCCAAGCGAAGCTGGAGGACGCCGCCGGCGGCCAGTGGTCGGTCAACCCGATCCCGGGGGCGGAATCGGACACGAGCCGAAATCCCGTCGACTTCCAGCTGCGCACGGAGCTCCGGCGCCACCGGGAAGAGATCGACCGCCTGGAGCGCAAGCTCCGCCAGCTCGACATCGAGGCGAACCTCGCCGGCGTTCCTGAGGACTGGCGCGTCTAGCGCGTCGCCCCCGACCAGCGAAGCGCCGCGGGGACGAAGGCGAGGGCGGGCAGCGTCAGGGCTCCCGTGAGCGCGAACCACGCCGCGTACCCGTGGGCGGCGACGAACTCGCCCGACGGACCGCCGACCAGCCGCCCGGCGAGGGGCGAGAGCGCCGTCAGCAGCGCGAACTGCACGCCGGCGTGGGCGCGGTCGCAGGCGCCGACGAGCAGGCTCACCAGCGTGACGCTCGCGATGCCGCCGCACAGCGACTCGGAGAGCGACGCGCTCACCACCGCCCAGAGTGGGGCCCCCGCGAGCGCAGCGGCCGCGTAGCCGAGGTTCGACGCCGTGGCGAGCAGGCCGCCCGCGACGAGCGCCTGCGCGAGCGAAGCGCGCGCCACGAGCACGCCCCCGAGCGCGGCGCCGAGGATGCCCATCGCCGCGCTGATTCCGCTGGGCACGAGGCCGATCAGCGCCAGGCTGGCGCCGGAGTCCCGCCAGAACACGCCGACCATCGGCGCCATGGCGAGGTCGCCGAGGCGGAAGAAGACGAGGAAGGCGAGGGCGCCTGCCAATCCGGGCCGCGCGAGCTTGCGCAGCGCGTCGCGCCACTTCCCGCGCGCGCCGGCCTCGGATGCTTGCAGATGCGGCAGCCGCAGCGCCGCGAGCGCACACAGGGCGATGCCGACCGCCAGCACCTCGTGCAGCGCCGTCCAGCCGATCGCGCCCGCCAGCACGAGGCCACCCGCGCCCACCGCGAGCTTCCCGACGCGATACGACGCGACGCGCACGGACGAGAGCTGCGCCTCCTCGCCCCGCCGCGTCAGCGCGACCGCGCTCGCGTCGATCGCGATGTCCTGGGTCGCGGACGCGAGCGCGAACAGCGCAACCAGCGCGACCACCACGGGCGTTCCCGAAAGTCCCGGTGCGGCGGCGACGGAGATCGCCATGGCGACGAGCGCGGCGGCGATCCAGCGGCGCCACTCCCCGAGGCCGTCGACGGCGGGCGCCCAGAGCGCCTTCAGCGTCCACGCGATTCCCAGCAGCGAGAGCCAGCCGATCGTCCCGAGGCTCGCGCCAGCGTCGCGCAGGAACACGGGCCACAGGTCCGTGAAGACTCCCATCGGGAAGCCCTCGACGAAATACAGGCCCGCGACCAGCGCGACCTTGCGGCGCAGATCCACGCGCACCCACCCCCGCCGCGAGTAGAACACCTCGACGCGCGAGATGCCCGTGGTAGTGTGCGCGCCCGCCGGAGCGAGTCGGCGCGACGAGGGGATGCGATGTCCGAGCAGCAGGGTCCGAAGGGCAAGGTCGACGCGGTCGCGATCCTCTACATCCTCGGCGGCATCCCTGCGATCGTGGCCTTCGTGGTGATCCTGTTCGCGCTCGTCCGCGCGGGGCTGCCGATCCCCGCCTGAGCTCTCGGGCGTCTGACGCCCGGCTCAATCTCGTCGCTGCGGATGCCGATGCAAAGCCGTCATGGCCTGCACTTCCCGCGTGCGCTCGGCTGCGGCCTTGTTGCTGGTGGCGTGCTTCACGCCCGGCTGCGCGGTGCTTTCCGCCGCGCCTCCCGCGGCCGTGCACATCGCGTTCTTTTCCCCAGCGGCCCCGGACGACCCCTGGAGCCCCAAGATCGCGGGCTGGCAGCAGCGCGAGCGCGCTGCGGAAGTGGACCTGGCGACGGCGCCCGCCGAGGTCTCCGGCGCGGGCGCCCCGGTGCCCGCGCAGACACAGCCCACGCTGCGAGAGAAGTTCGCGGCGTTCCGTCGCGCGCAGCAACGGCAGCAGGCGCGGGAAGTCGCGGCATGGATCCAGGAGAACGCGCGCAACCACTATCGCCCCGACGGCGCCTTCGATCACTGGGCCACGCTGGAGGAGACGCTCGCGAGCGGCGGCGACGACTGCGACGGCCTCGAGCTGCTCGCGTTCAACCTGCTGCGCGAGCTGGGATTTCCGCAGGACGAGGTGTTCCGCGCGATCGTGCATCGCGCTTCCGACGGGCAACACCACATGGTGACGCTCTGGTTCGAGGATCCCGACGATCCGTGGGTGATCGACCCGACCGGCGCGATGACGCAGGGCATGCCGCGCCTCTCCGAGGTAGCGGGCTGGGCGCCGCTCAAGGTGTTCGACGACGCGCGCGAGTTCACGCCACGAGAGATCGCCGCGAAGTAGGCGCGCCCCGCTCCAGATCGTCCCCCCACGCCGCACGGGGTTCGATATCGTGGCGCGCCACTCGAGTGTCTTGGGGGATGCGTGAGCGACGGATTGGGCGCCGGCGAAGAGCGCCTCCTGCCCGTGATTCAGAAGGCTTCCGATCACCCGTGCTTCGAGTGCGCCAAGTGCTGCACCTACGTCGCAGTGCAGATCGATGCGCCCACGACGAACGCCGAGTACGACCAGATCGTCTGGTACCTCTACCACCAGAACGTCGAGGTGTTCGTCGACTGGGACGACGCGTGGCACGTGTTGTTCCGCACGCGCTGCGAGAACCTCGACGCCGCCGGCATGTGCCGTGCCTACGCGCGCCGCCCCGCGATCTGCAAGGACTTCGACTGGCGCGCGTGCGAGCAGCGCTACACGCCCGAGGACGGCCCGCCGGACAAGCTTGCCTGGCGAGGCGCGGACGCCTTCCTCGCCTGGTTTGCCGCACGCCGCCCCAAGGCGTTCGGGCGCTATCAGGCGCACCTACGCGCAAAGCACGCGGTCGCCGAGCAGGGCGAGCTGTTGCGCGTGCGGCGCGCCGAGCCGGGCGCGGCGAAATTGCGCTCGCGGCGTGCGCCGGCGCCGCAGCGAGCCGGCGCTGCGCGAAGGCGATAGCGTGCGCGCATGGAAACTCTCTCGCACGCGAAGCTCGATCCCGAACGGCTCAAGGAGTACGCGAAGCACGTCTTCGGTCTGCTGAACGGCGCCGTCACCTCGGCGCTGGTGTATCTGGGCGACGAGCTGGGTCTCTATCGCGCGCTCGCCGCGGGCGGGCCCGCCACGTCCGCGGAGCTCGCCGCGCGCACCGGCCTCGCGGAGCGCTGGGTGCGCGAGTGGCTCTACAACCAGGGGGCCGCGCGCGTCCTCGAAACGCTGCCCGACGGCCGCTTCGCGCTCTCGGCGGAGGGCAGCGCGGTGCTCGCGAACGAGAACCATCCGGCTTTCGGCGCCGGCATGTTCTCGCAGCTTCCGAAGACGCTGGCTCTGGTCGAGCAGCTGCGCGGCGCGTTCCAGACCGGCGTCGGCCTGCCTTACGACGCGATCGGGCCCGAGGGCGCGCGCGGCATCGAGCGCGGCTTCGCACCTTGGGTGAAGAACTTCCTCGTGCGAGTCGGGGTGCCGGCGATCGCGGGACTGAAGGAGAAGCTCGAGGCCGGCGCCCGAGTCGCCGACGTCGGCTGCGGCGCGGGCGCCGCTTTGATCGAGCTGGCGCGCGCGTTCCCGAAGGCGGACCTGCACGGCTACGAGCTCTCGCGCCACGCCCTCGCGCGCGCGGAGGAGAACAAGCGCGCGGCCGGCGTCGGCAACGTGCACTTCCACGACGTGCGCGAGGAGCCGCTGCCCGCCGACGGCAGCTTCGCGCTCGCGCTGACCTTCGACTGTCTCCACGACATGACGCATCCCGAGCGGGCGCTGGCGGCGATTCGCAGAGCGCTGGCGCCGGACGGCGTGCTGTGGATCGCCGACATCAAGGCGCTGCCGACCTACGCGGAGAACGTCGCGAAAAATCCGATGGCGTCGCTCATGTACGGCTTCTCGGTGCTGACGTGTATGTCGTCGGCGCTCTCGGAGCCGGGCGGCCTCGGCCTCGGCACGCTCGGCTTCCACGAGTCGTGCGCGCGCGAGATGACCGCCGCGGCGGGCTTCACGCGCTTCAAGCGCCTCGACA
>CAYWRY010000177.1:0-7452 GCA_964460485.1 uncultured Spirochaetales bacterium | reverse complement strand
GTCGAGCAGCGCGAGCCGCGTAGCGATCACGACGTCCTGCTCGCTCGCGTCGGCGCCCAGCGGGAGGTCGCGCACCAAGCGCTCGAGCAGGAGGTCGGCGCGCGTGCGCAGCGCGGCCGCCTCGGCGACGAGGCGGCTGCGGATCTCGCGCAGCGAGCGGCCGGCGAGGCGCTCGCACAGCGCCGCCGCCATGCGGTCGAGCTCCGCTTGGTCGCCCTGCCCGGCGTGCAGGACCAGGCGGTGATGTGCGCGACCGCTCTCGGAAACGAGCACCGCCAGCACGCGCTCGCTCGACAGGCGCACGAACGAGAGATGGCGGAGCACCATCTCCTCGATGCGGGGCGGTACCACGAAGCCGAGCAGCCGCGTGCGCTCGGAGAGCAGTCGCGACGCGCTCTGGTCGAGGCTGGCTCCGCCTTCGAGGCAGCCCTCGAGGTCGCGCTTCTCGAAGGCGCCCAGTTCTCGCAAAGGCAGCAGCTGGTCCACGAAAGCGCGCATGCCGCGCGCCGTCGGCACGCGGCCCGCCGAGCGGTGCGGCTTGTCGACGAGCCCGAGCTCCTCGAGCTCCGCGAGCGTGTTCCGCACGCTCTGGGGCGAGAGGTGGACGGGCAACAGCGCCGCGATCGTCTCGGATGCGACCGGCGCCGCCTCTCCGACGAAACACGAGACGACCGCGCGCAGCACGCTCCCCTGCCGCTCCGAGATGAGCGCAGGGGCCGGAACGATCGGCGAGAGCGTGCGCGTCTCCACGGCTGCGCATTCTGCGGCCCGCTCGGGGTGCGGTCAACGCGCGCGGGGCGAGCCTCGTCGGAGGATTCCCGCCCGCTCAGACGAAGCGGGCGGCCACCGCGTCCGCGAACAGCCAGCCCGACTCGGTCAACGCGAGATCGCCCGCTGCGCTCTCGGCGAGCTGGCCGGCCTGGATCGAGTCGTCGATGGCGCTCGCGAAGAAGCGGCGCGGCGCGGCGCCGAACTCGGAAGTGAACTCGCTCGCGCGCAGCCCCTCGCGCGTACGCAGGGCGAGGAACACCGCCTCGACCCGGGCCGTCGGCTCCGCGAGCGGCTCCCGTTCCGGCGGCGCGAAGCCGCCCGCTTCGATGCGGGCGAGGTACGCCGGCAGCGCGCGCTCGTTCGCGCTGCGCGCGCCGAACGGCTCGCGCTGGCGCGGCGGCTCGAGCGAGTGCGCGCCGACGCCCAGGCCGAGCACGGGGCGGCGCTGCCAGTAGCGCCGGTTGTGACGCGCCGCGTACCCGGACCGCGCCCAGCTCGACACCTCGTAGCGCGCGAGACCCGCGGCTTCGAGGCGCTCGCCGAGCGCGAGCATCATCTCCGCCGCCGCGTCGTCCTCGGGCAGCTCGAGCTTGTCCGCGGCGACTGCGCGCGCGAAGGGCGTGCCCGGCTCGACGGTGAGCGCATAGGCCGAGACGTGCTCCGGCGCGTGGGAGAGCGCCGCCGCCGCGTCGGCCAGGGCGTTCGCGCGTGCCTGCCCCGGCGCGCCGAAGATCAGGTCGAGCGAGAGGTTCGCGAAGCCCGCTGCGCGGGCTGCGTCCAGGAAGCGGTGGCACTCGGCGGCGCGATGCGCCCGGCCGAGCCGCTTCAGCGTCGCGTCATCGAAGGATTGAACGCCGAGCGAGAGGCGCGTCACGCCGGCGTCCCGGAACCCCGCCAGCCGCTCGCGTTCGGTGGTGCTCGGGTTCGCTTCGAGCGTGACCTCCTCGGGCACGCCCGGGAAGGCAGCGCGCACGGCGGCGAGCAGCCGCGCGACGGACTCGGGCGCCAGGAGCGAGGGCGTGCCGCCGCCCAGATAGACCGTCGCGAGCCGGCGTCCCGCGTAGGCCTCCCGTCTCGCCGCGAGCTCGCCGAGCAGCGCCCCCACGTAGCGCGCCTCCTCCGACCGTCCGAGCGTGCGTGCGGCCACGACCGGGAAGTCGCAGTAGGGGCAGACCCGCTCGCAGAACGGCACGTGCAGGTAGACGCCGACGCTCGGATCTTCGCGCTCGGGCAGATCGGACACGTCCGCGAGAGTAGGGCGCGCGAGGGCTGCGCCGTTACGTTCCGCGGCTCATGGCGTCCGCACTCGGCTACCGGCGCGAGGTCCTCGACAACGGCCTCGTCGTGCTCGTGCGCGAGAGCCGCCTCGAGCCCGTCGCCGAGGTGCAGATCTGGGTCGACGCCGGCTCGGCCGACGAGCGCGACGGCGAGCGCGGGCTCGCGCACTTCCACGAGCACATGCTGTTCAAGGGCACTCCGACGCGGGGCGTGGGCGAGATCGCCGGCAGCGTCGAGGGCGTGGGCGGCGCGATCAACGCCTTCACCTCGTTCGACGCGACTTGTTATCACGCGACCCTGCCGGCGGACGCCACGCTGGCGGGCTTCGACGTGCTCGCGGACGCCGTGCAGAACTCGCTGTTCGATCCGGCCGAGGTGGAGCGAGAGATCGAGGTGGTACTGGAGGAGATCCGGCGCAGCGCCGACGATCCGGGACACGTCCTCACCGACGAGGTGTTCGGCACCGTCTACCAGCTGCACCCGTACCGCTTCCCGGTGCTCGGCAGTGCCGAGAGCGTCGCGTCCTTCACGCAGGCGAAGCTGCTCGCCTTCTACCGGCGCTGGTACACGCCGGAGCACATGGTGGTTGCGGCGGCTGGCGACCTCGACGCGGACGCCCTCGTTGCGCGCGTGCGCGAGAGCTTCGGCGCCGCCCGGCGCGGCGAGGCGCGGCGCGCGCGCCCCCAGGAGCCCCCCCAGCGAGGCGCGCGGACGCGCATCGTGCGCCGGCCCTTCGAGCGCGCGAGCTTCGACCTCGGCTTCCCCGCGGTGCCGCTCACGCATCCCGACGCGCCGCTGCTCGACCTGCTCGCCTATGCGCTCGGCGAGGGCGACAGCTCGCGCCTCCACCGCCGCGTGAAGGAGGAGCTCGGCTTGGCCGACCGCGTCGACGCCGGTTGTTATACGCCGCGCGACCCCGGCTTCTTCTCCGTCTCGGTGGACGCGGACGCCGCGCAAGTCGAGGGCGCGATCGCCGCCTCGGTGGCGGAGACCGAGCGGCTGCGCCGCGAGCCGCTCTCGGCCGACGAGCTGGCCAAGGCGCGGCGCAACTTCCTCGCCTCGCGTGCCTGGGAGCGCGAGAGCGTCTCGGGCATGGCGCGCAAGCTCGGCAGCGCGCAGCTCGCGGCCGGCGATCCCGGCTTCGAGGACGCGTACCTGGAGCGGATCGCACGCGCGACGCAGGACGAGCTGCTGCGCGCCGCGCAGGAGTGGCTCGACCCGGCGCGCATCTCGGTGGTCGCGGTGATGCCCGAGAGCGCGCCCGCGCTCGCAGCTTCCGCCGCCGAGGCCGCGGTCGCGAGCGGCGTCTCGCGCACGGCCCGCCGCTTCGCGGCGCCGCGGCGCGGCGAGCCGGGCGAGCGCGTGCACGCCTACACGCTGCCGAGCGGCGTGCGCGCCTTCGTGCTGCCGCGCCGCGAGGTTCCGGTGATCGCGGTGCGCGCGGCTGCGCTCGGCGGGCAGCTCGCGGAACGCGAGGAGACCGCCGGCCTCGGCAGCTTCCTCGCGGGCGTGTGGCTGCGCGGCACCGCGACGCTCGGCGCGGCGGAGTTCGCGCGCACCGTCGAGTCGCTGGCCGCCGACGTGGACGCGTTCTCCGGGCGCAGCTCCCTGGGCCTCACCCTCGACTGCACGAGCGACGTGTTCGCCGAGGCGCTGCCGCTCTGGGCGGAGACGCTGGGCTTCCCGGCCTTCGACGAGGAGGAGATCGAGCGCGAGCGTCGCGACGCGCTCGCCGCGCTCGAGCGGCGCGAGGATCGCCTCGGAACGCGCGCGTTCGACCTCTTCCATCGGGCCCACTGGGAGCGGCACCCGTATCGCCTGCCGATGCCCGGCACGAAGGAGTCCGTGGCGCGCTTCGACGCGGAGACCGTCGCCGCGCATCACGCGGCGCTGATTCGACCCGAAAACCTGGTGGTGAGCGTCGTGGGCGACGTCGATCCGGACGAGGCGGCGAACGCGCTCGCGCGCGAGCTCGCCGACCTCGAGCAGGACGGCGCGAAGCCGCTCGCACTGCCGGAGCCGGAGCCCGCGCCGCGCGAGATCCGCCGCGCCAGCGAGCGCAAGGACCGCGCGCAGGCGCACCTCGTGCTGGGCTTCCGGGGCGCCGCGATCGACGACCCCGACCGCGAGGCGCTCGAAGTGCTCGCGCAGATTCTGGCCGGCCAGGGCGGACGCCTGTTCGTCGAGCTGCGCGACCGCCAGAGCCTCGCCTACAGCGTGAGCGCGACGAACGTCGTCGGCTACGCGCCCGGCGCCTTCTGCCTCTACATCGCGACGGCGCCCGACAAGCTCGAGATCGCGCAGCGCGGCATGCTCGCCGAACTCGAGCGGCTGCTCGCGAAGGCGCCCAGCGAAGAAGAGGCGGAGCGGGCGCGCCGCTACCTGTGCGGCACGCATGCGATCGCGCAGCAGCGCAGCTCGCAGCGCGCGCTCGCGATGGCCCTCGACGCACGCTACGGGCGCGGCGCCGACGCCGACCGCCAGTTCCCCGAGCGCGTGCGCGCGGTGACGACCGCGGACCTGCTGCGCGTCGCGCGCCGCTTCATCGACCTGCGCGCTTACACGGCGGCGAGCGTCGGGCAGATCTGAAGGCCCGAGGTGGGCGCGCAGCTCGCGAGGCGACCGCTGCCGAAGCGGCCGCGCGGTCCTAGTCTACGCCGAGCGCGAAGCTGTCGCGCCGCGGGTCGGCGCCGCCGCTCATGCGCCCCGTCTTCGGATCCACGGCGATCGCCTCGACGCCGCTGGTGATCTCGTCGGTCGCCCTCACGGTGTGGCCGCGCGCGGCGAGCGCCTGCACCACGTCGGCCGGAACCTCCGCCTCGAGCTCCAGCACGTCGGGCCGCCACTGATGGTGGAAACGCGGCGCCGAGACCGCCTCCTGCGCGTCCATGTCCCAGTCGACGACGTTCAGGAACGAGAGCAGCACCGAGGTGAGGATGCGCGGGCCGCCGTTGCTGCCGGCGACGAAGCGCACCTTGCCGCCCTGCAGCGCGATCAGCGGCGCCATGCTGGAGAGCGGGCGCTTGCCGGGCTCGACGCGGTTCGCGGCGCTCGCGAGGCCGGCGAGGCCCCACTGATCCGCCTGGCCGGGGTTCGTGACGAAGTCGTCCATCTCGTTGTTGAGGAGGATGCCGGTGCCCGGCACCGTGACCCACGCGCCATAGGGCCCATTGATCGTCTGCGTGATCGCGACCGCGTTGCCGGCAGCGTCGAGCACGGAGAGGTGCGCGGTGCCCGCGTCGTCGACGGCGAGCGCCGAGCCGGCCACTTCGGTCTCCCGGTCGTCGCGAATGCGCGCGCGCAGCGCCTCCGCGTAGGCGGGATCGAGCAGGCGCTTCACGGGCACGTCCACGAAGGCCGGATCGCCGAGATGCTGCGCGCGGTCCGCGAACGCCAGCTTCATGGTCTCGGCGACGCGGTGGATCGAGAGCGAGGAGCCCGCGCCGCTGGCGCGCAGGTCGTAGCCCGCGAGCACGTTCAGCATCTGGAGGAGCGTCACGCCGCCCGACGACGGCGGCGGGAACGCCAGCAGCTCGAGTTCGCGGTACGTCCCGCGCAGCGGCTCGCGCACGAGCGGGCGGTAGCCCGCGAGGTCGTCGGCCGTGAGCACGCCGCCGCTCGCTTGCGCGGCCGCCGCGATCTTCTCGGCGAGCGCGCCCTCGTAGAACGCGCGCGGCCCCCGCCGCGCCAGCAGGCGCAGCGTCGCCGCGAGCTCGGGCTGACGCAGGCGCGCAGCCGGCGGGATCGGCGGGGGCGGGAGCTGGATGCGCGCCGTCTCGGGGAAGCGCGCGGGTAGCGGCGTCGCGCGCAGGTACTCGATCATCTCGCGCGAGTGCGGGCCGAGCTCCGTGCCGCCCTCGGCGAGGGCGATGGCGGGTGCGAGCGCGTCCTTCCAGCGCCAGGTGCCGTACTCCTCCAGCGCCAGCGCGAAGCCCGCGACGAGTCCGGGCGTGCCGATCGCGAGCCCACCGAAGCGCGACGCATCGCGTGCGACGCCCGGGCGCGTGTAGAGCTCGGGATGCGCGGCCGCAGGCGCCGTCTCGCGCGCGTCGATCGCATAGGCGCGCCCGTCGGCGAGGCGCACCAGCAGGAACGCGCCGCCGCCGATGCCCGTCGACTGCGGCTGCGCCACGCCCACCGCGAACGCCGCGGCTATGGCGGCGTCGACGGCGTTGCCGCCGCGTTCGAGCACGCGTACGCCGGCGCGTGTCGCGTCGGGATGCGGCGTGACGACCATGCCGCGCGAGCCGGTCGCGGGCTCGGGCGCCGCGGCCGCTGCCGGCGCGGAGACGCCGAGCGCCAGGAGCGCCGCGGTGAGCGCGCGCGCGAGGAGACGGCGAGGCGAGCGGTTCCAGTCGAACATGGCCCGGACGCTAACCGCCCGAGCCTCGTTCTGGCCGCGCGTGTAGACTCAGCTCAGCGCCGCCGCCCGTAGATCGCGAGGCCGACGCAGGCGAGGCCGCCCAGCAGCTGGGCCATCGGCTCCGGCACCGGATTCGGGAGATTCACGAAGCTTGCGGAGCCAGGGTCGCCCGTGCACTGGGGGCCCGTGCCGCTGCCGACGCAGCTCGGATCCGCGTCCGCGATGTGGACGCCGATGCGCAGCGCGCCGCTCGCGAGTGCCGAGATCACGTCCGCATAGGTCACGCCGTCCCTCAAGCGCAGAACGAGTGCGAGCGACTCGCCGCCGTCGACGCCGTTCGGATCGACCGGCTTTCTCGCCGTGAAGCGGAAGTCGTCGTGGAACGCGACGACCGAGCCGCCCGCCAGATCGCTGGGCTTGCCGCCCCTTCTGAAGTTCGTGCCGGCTCCGCCGGTGAGCGTCACCTTCCTCACCAGCCGCGAATCGTCGATGTAGATACCCGTCGCGATGGAAGTGCCCGGATCGTTGTTGCTGAGCACGAGGTGGACCGTGTCGTTCCCGCCGTCGGTCAACTCGACCGACAGCGAGGCCTCGCCGACCCCGCACGCCACTGCGGCGCCCGAGATGCACTCGAACTGGAATGTCGCTGCGTCTGCAGTGCCGGCGAACCCCATCGCCAGGGCGAAGCCGAGCATGTACCGCTTCATGAACCCACCTCACGCCTTCCCGAAGCGCTAAGTGGGCGCAAGCCGGCGGAAGTGGCAGAAAGCGAGCAGGCTTTTCTCGAATGCGAGCAAGCCGCCGGCGCGGGGCAGCTGGCCGGGCGCCGGCCAGACGCCGACCTGGGAGTAGGCCCTGGCCGGCCGTGCTTAAACCCCGAGCGGAAGGGACCGCCGCAGGGAGGAAATCGGCGCCCGCGCGTGGCCTGCGGAATCCCGCGCGGCTACTGTGGCGCGCCTTCGGCCCGGTAGCTCAGTTGGTAGAGCACCGCACTGAAAATGCGGGTGTCGCCAGTTCGATTCTGGCCTGGGCCACCACCC
>CAYWRY010000176.1:0-7540 GCA_964460485.1 uncultured Spirochaetales bacterium | reverse complement strand
GGGCGCGGCGAGCGCGTCCTCGGCGGCTCGGGCGAGGGCGAGCTGGCCCTGCGCGGCGGCGAGCCCCCGCGCCTCCTCGCGCGCGGTGCGGGCGCGCTTTGCGTCGCGCTCCGCACCCGCCGCGTCGAGCAGCACGCGCGGCAGCCAGGCCGCGGCGCCGACCCGCTCGCAGTCGGCGCGCGCCCGTGCGTACGCCTCCGCGGCTTCTGCGCGCCGGCCGGTGAGCTCGTAGAGCCGCGCGAGCGCGTGGCGCAGCGGGCCGCCGTAGGCGATCGGGATCGGGACCACGCCGTGCTGCTCGGCGACCGGCTCGAGCAGCGCGATCAGCTCCGCCGCGCGCGCGCGTTCGCCCAGGTCGGCGCACAGGTGCGCGATCTCCGCGATCGAGCGCGTCCAGCGAATGTTGCGCGGAACCGCCGCGAAGCCCGGCTCGGCAAGCCGCTGCCACAGGCCGCGCGCTGCGTCGGCGTCGCCGCTCGCGAGATGGGCGCGCGCCACCACAGCGGCGAGCCAGTGGATCGGCACGCCCCAGCCCGTGCGCTCGCGTTCTACGAGAGGTCCGTAGATGCGGACCGCGCCGGCGGCGTCGCCGCGCTCGTTCGCGACGACCACGCGCTGGATGTCGTAACAACCTTGCGCGAACGGGTGGCGCGCGCGCTGGCCTGCGCCGAGTGCGTCCAGGGCGATCTGCTCCGCGTCGACCAGGCGGCCTTCCAGCGCCGCGACGCCGGCGTCGTAGGTCGCGAGGTGCCAGCGCAGCCCCGGATGCGGCGATTCGCCGGCGAGCGCACCCGCACTGCGGCGCAGCTCGCGCGCGCCCGCAGCGTCCCCGAGCATCAGTCGATCCGATGCGAGGTCGAGCAGCGCGATCAGTCCGGTGTCGCGGCGCGGCGTGGCCAGCGCGGCGCGCTCGATCTCGCCGCGCAGCGCGGCGCGTTCAGCGAGATTGTCGGGACCCGCGAGCGCGAACAGCAGCACGTAGGCGGCTTCCTGGATCACGTCGGGCCCGCCGTCGGCGCGCGCCAGCGCGAGCGCTTCGCGGGCGATGGGGGCCGCCTCCTGCGGCGCGACGCGGATGCGTCGATAGGCGAGGCGCGTCAGGAGCTGCGCTCGCGCGCGGGCGTCCGCGGCGGGCGCTCGCTCGAGCGCTCCGCGCAGCAGGCGCTCGGCGTCGGGATCGCTCGGCGACCACTCCGACAGATCGCAGTACGCCACCGCCGCTCGCACCTGCTCGGCGTCGCGGCCGAGCGAAGCCGCGAGCGCGAACGCATCGCGCAGAGCCGCGCGGCGCCCCGCCGGTTCGCGGGCCAGCGCGTTCACCTCGCCGAGGCGCAAGAGCAGGTCGAGCTTGCGCGGTGGGTCGCTGGGAATGAGCTGCTCGGCCGCGGCGACGCCGCGCGCGAGGTGCGTCGCGGCCTCGTCCCAGGCGAGGCGCTGACTGGAGTGCTCCGCGGCGCGCTCGGCGAAGTCGAGGGCGCGCGCCGCGTCGCCGACGGGCAGCGCCTCGAAGTGATGGTGCGAGAGCTCGGACGCCACGCGCGCGAGATCCGGCGCCGCGCGCTGCTCGATGCGATCCGCCGCGCGCAGGTGGAGCCGCGCGCGGCGGCCGGGCGCGATGCCCTCGTAGATCGCGTCGCGGTGCAGCGCGTGAGCGAAGCGGAAGGTCGCGACCGCTCCGCGCTTCGGCTCGACGGCGCCGGCGGCGACGGCCACGTCGAGCGCCTCGGCGGCCTCCTCGCGTGCGAGCCCGCCGATGTCCGCGGCCAGCGGCAGCGCGAACTCGCGGCCGAGCACGGCGCCCGCCTCGAGTAGCGCGTGGCAGCGCTCGGGCAACGCGTCGAGGGCGCGGCGCAGGAGCTGGAGCGACTTCTCTGCGATCGGCAGCGCGCGCGCGGCGAGGCGCTCGGGGTGCGCGAGGTCGCCGCTGGCCTCGAGCGCACGGATCGCCTCGCGCAGGAACAGCGGTACGCCTTCGGTGCGCGCGGCCAGCTCCGAGGTGAGATCGGCGGGCGCAGGCCGTCCGATCGCGAGCGCCAGCAGCTCGCCCACCTCGCGGCGCGAGAACGGGCGCAGCTCGATCGCGCGGCAGCGCTCCAGCTGGCGCAGCGCCACCAGCGTGCGGTCGACGGGCCGCGCGCTCGCAGGTCCCTCGTCGCGCACCGTCGCCACGAGCAGTAGGCGCGCCCGCGTCAGCTCGTAGGCGACGTGCTCGAGCAGGCGCAGCGATTCGTTCGCCGCCCACTGCACGTCCTCGAGCACGATCACGAGCGGCATCGCGCGCGCCGAGTGACGGATCAGCGCGGCGGCGGCCTCGAAGAACAGGAAGCGGCCCTGCTCGGGCGACTGCGCGGCGCTCGCCCCCGCGCTCCCGAGCACGCCGAGCTCCTCGCTGCGGCGGATCAGCTCGCGCACCGCGGGCGACTCGGGATCCCGCGCGCCCAGGCGGCGCAGCAGCCGCCCCCACATCCAGAACGCGGGCGCGCCCTCGCGATCGCGGCAGCGCGCCTCCAGCACGAGCGCGCCCTGGCGCTCGCACTCGCGCGCGAAGGCCTCGGCCAGCCGCGTCTTGCCGATGCCTGCGCGCCCGGTGACCAGCGCGATGCCCGTTGCGCCCGCGCGCGCGGCGTCGAAGGCGGAGCGCAGCTCCGCGAGCGCCTCCTCGCGCCCGACGAAGGGCGTAGCGGGCCCGCGCTCGTCAGCGGCGCTTTCGGCGCGTCGCGCCGGCCCTTCCAGCACCTCTGCGACGAAGCGGTAGCCGCGCCGCGCCGCGCTCTGGATGCGCTCGCCCTTGTGCGTGTCGCCAATCGCGCGGCGCGCATGGCTCACCGCGCGCGTCAGCGAGCTGGGCGTCACCGCCACGTTCGGCCAGAGCGCGCTCATCAGCTCGTCGCTGGAAACGATGCGAGAGCGCTCGCGCACCAGCAGGCGCAGCAGCTCGAAGGGCTTCGGCTGGATCTCGACGCGCACGCCCGCACGGCGCAGCTCGCCTGCCTCCTCGTCGAGCTCGTAGTCGTCGAAGCGAAAGACCACGCCGCCCATTGTGCCGCGCGCGCTCCCGCTGGACGACCCGGCCGTCTCTGCGGACGCGCTCACACGACGTTCCAGCGCCGTCCGCTGGGCCGTGCCACGAAGTAGACGCTGCGCGGGTCGCGCGGCAGGCGCTTCTCTTCGACGCGGTGGAAGCCGCCGGCCGCCAGCGCGCGGCGCGCCTCGTGCGCGCCCCACATCGCACCCACACACGAGCCGCCCGAGGCGCGCGAGGTGGCGAGGGATTGGAGGCAGGAGAGCGCGTAGCTGAACGCCGCGAGCGGGCGCTCCGCGTCGCGCGCGGGCGAGCCGCTGCTCGCCTCCTCCTGCATCAGGAAGAACCCGTCCGGACGCAGCGCGGCCGCGATGCGCGCGAGCACGCGGTCGGGCTCGGGCTGGCGGTGGATCACGCCGAACGCGCTGGCGAATTCGAACTGGCGCTCGCAGCGCAGCTCGCCGGCGTCGCGCGGCTCGAAGCGGACGTTCGTGAGACGCAGCTCCTTCGCCGCGCGCGCCGCCTCCTCGATCGCCTCCACCGAGAGGTCGATGCCGACGAAGCGGCTGCGCCGGTAGCGCCGCGCGAGCTCGATCAGCGCGCCGCCGGTGCCGCAGCCGACGTCGAGCGCGTGGATGCCGCCCTCGAGCGCGGCCTCGAGGCCGGGGACCAGCGGGAGCACGTCGCTCGCGAGCACGCTCACGACGCGCTGCCCGCTGTCCTCGGCCATCACCTTGTGGAAGCGGCGGTAGCAGCTCGCCGGCACGCCGCCGCCCGTGCTGAAGGAGTCGACCAGCTCGTCCTCGACGCTGCCCAGCAGCGGGATCCATTGCGCGGGCACGGCGAGGTTTTCGGGAGACGCGCTGCGCGTGAGCACCGCGGCGTGCTCCGCTGGCAGCTCGAACACGCAGCGCGACTCGTCGAAGCGCACGACGCCGCCCGCCACCATGGCGCCGAGCCACTCGCGCACGTAGCGCTCGTCGAGGCCCGACTCCCGGGCGATCGCCCGGGAGTCGGCGGGAGGCATGGACGCCATCACGTCGAAGAGCCCCGTGCGGTGCCCGATCGAGAGCAGCAGCGCGAGCGCGCCGCCGTCCAAGATTTCGTGCACTCGCGTCGCGAAGCCCGGCGCGCGCGCGGCGTCCATGGCGAGCTCGCCCATGGCGCAGCGCCTCACGCCGCTTCGACGGCGCCGCTCGGCCGCGCGCGGCGAGATCGCGAGCGGAGGCGCGGGAAGAAGGCGCCGGTGCGGGCGCGCCAGGCGCGGTAGTCGGCGCCGAAGTGGTTCAGCAGGTCGCGCTCCTCGAACACGACCGCCACGAGGATGTAGCCGGTGATCCCCACGGCCAGGATCAGATGGCCGACGGTCATCACGGGCGTCGCCCAGAAGAACAGCAGCCAGCCCACGTAGAGCGGATGGCGCACGTACTTGTAGAGACTGGGCGTGCGGAACGGCCGGTGGACGTACGGCTTGTTGCGCACCGCGAGCCACGACTGGCGCAGGCCGAATAGGTCGAAGTGGTCGATCAAGAAGGTGGAGTAGAGAACGGTCAGATAGCCGAGCGCGCACACGCCACAGGCGGCCGCGAATGCGAGCGGGTGCTCGAGCTGGTACACGATGCCCGGCAGCGGCTGCCAGAACGCGTAGAGGGCGATCATGGCGAGGCTGCTGGCCAGCACGTAGACGCTGCGCTCGGCCTCCACGGGCACGAAGCGCGTCCACCAGGCCTTGAAGCCGGGGCGGGCCATGACGCTGTGCTGGAGGCCGAACAGCAGGAGAAGACCGGCGTTGACGGCGAGCGCGACCATCCCGCTCGGTGCCGGTCCGGAGTCCAAAGACTTCGGCACGAGCCAGTTGTTCACGAAGCCGGCGGCGTACAGGAAGACGGCGAAGAAGATGGCGTAGCTGACGACGCCGAAGGCGAAGATCGAGATGCGGCGGGTCATGAGAGTCCTCGTGTGGTGGGCGCTGGGATGCGCACGAACGGCACCCTACGAAGACCTCGTCTGGAAACCTTTACCGACTCGTGACCGTTGCCTTACCGGTTGCGCACCGCGCGCGTCCCGGCGTGCTCAGGCGGCGGCGCGCCCGTAGGCCGCGAAGCGCGGCGCGAAGGCCTCGAGCGGCACCCGGGCCGCGCGCGCGGCGAAGCTGATCGCGTGGTACCAGCCGCACAGCAGCAGCAGGTCGAGGATCTGCTCGCGGCCGTAGTGCGCGGCCAGCGCCTGCCAGGCGGCGTCGTCCAGGTCGGACGCGTCGTGGAGCGCGTCGCAGGCGGCGATCAGCGCGCGTTCGGGGGCGCTCCAGCACGCGTCCGCCGGCGAGCCCGCGGTGAGCGAGCGGATCTGCTCGGGTGAGAGCCGCGCGCGCTCGGCGAAGGTGGCGACGTGCACGCCCCACTCGTACTCGCAGCCGCAGCGCGCGCAGGTGCGCAGGATCGCGAGCTCGCGCTCGCGCAGGCCGAGCGAGAGGCGCTTCGAGAGCGCGTAGGAGCCCCAGCCGTGCATGGCGCGCGTCATCTCGGCGTTGTGCGCGAAGGTGCGGAACAGCGCGATCGGCGCGGCGCCGGGCGGCATCATGCGGGCGAGCAGCTCGGCGGTTTCGGGGGCGAGGGGCGGCTCGAGCGGGGGGATGCGGGTCATCGACTTCTCCTGGGCGCTGCTTCGGAATCCGAAGCAGCGCCCAGGCTAGTGTTTCGGAATCCGAAGCACCAGGAGGGCGCATGGCCAGGCGCGCGATTCCGAGACCCGGCCGGCGCGTGCGCGGCTCCACCACCGGGCGGCCCGTGATGGCGGCCCTCGACCTGCTGGGGCGGCGCTGGGCGCTGCGCGTGCTCTGGGAGCTCGCCCGCGAGCCGCGCGGCTTCCGCGCGCTCCAGGCCGACTGCGGCGACGTCTCCTCGAGCGTGCTGCGCGAGCGTCTCGTCGAGCTGGTGGAGGCGCGGCTCGCCGAGCAGGACGGCGCGGGCCGCTACGCGCTCACCGCGCTGGGCGCCGAGCTGGGCGCCGCGCTGGCGCCGCTCGGCGACTGGGCGCAGCGCTGGGCGCGGGCGCTCGCGCGCGGCTGACGCGCGCGGCTACGCGCGGGCGGCGGCGCGCCGATCCCAGAGCCAGGCGGCGCCGAACACCACGATCAGCAGCGCGGGCAGCAGCGCGAGCGTCTCGAAGGAGGTCTGCGCCGCCGCGCTCTCGATCGCGGCGCGCTGCGCATCGCCCAGCGCGGCGAGCGCCTCCGGCCCGCCCGCCAGCGCGAGCTTCTCGCGGTCGAAGATCGCGCCGAGGCGCGGCAGCACGAGCTCGATCGCCAGCGCGCCCGCCACAGCAAGCCCGCCGATCGCGAGCTCGCCGCCGCGCGGGTAGCGCTCGGCGACGTTCGCGAGCATGGTCGGCCACAGGAAGCACACGCCGAGGCCCCAGACGGTCGCGGCTGCGAGCGCAGTGCCTGGGCTGTCGGCGCGCGACAGCAGGAACAGGCCCGCGGTCGCGAGCACGACCGAGCCCCACAGCATCCCGACGTTCGAGACGCGGTGGGCGATCGGCCCGGCGAAGTGGCGGAGCACGAACATCATCCCGCTCACGTAGACGAGCAGCCAGATGCCGCGCATGCCGACCGTGCGCGTGAGCGTGAGATCGATCCACTGGCCGGGCGCGAGCTCGCTGGCGGCGGTCAGGAACATGCACGCGAGCCACACGAAGTAGGTCGGGCGCGCGAGCAGCTCGCGGAACATCTCGCTCCAGGCGACGCCCGCTGCCGCGCGCGCGGTGCGCGGGAACGCGACGCCGCGGCACAGCGCGATCGTCCCGAGCGCGGGCGCGAGAGTCGCGGCGAGCTGCGCCTGCCATGGCAGCGCGAAGGCGCCCGCGGCGATCCCCACCAGCCCGCCCACGATGATGCCCGCCGGCCACCAGGCGTGGAGCACGTTCAGGCGCGCGGTCTTCTCCTCGGGGTAGATCGTGGCGGTGAGCGGGTTGATCGCGGCCTCCATGAAGCCCCAGCCGAGGCCGCAGGCGAGGAAGCCCAGCCACAGGACTCGGTAGACGGCCTCCCCGCTCGCGACGCCGGGCGCGGCGACCGCGACGCCCGTGCCGAGCGTGAAGAGCGCGCCCGCCAGCACGAGCGAGCGGCCCATGCCGATGCGCTCGAGGAACAACGTCGCGAGCGCGAGCGTGACCGCGAAGCCGAGCGACGCGGTGCCGAGCAGGGCGCCGGCGCGCTCAGCCGAGTGCAGGGGGTCGAGGCCGCGAAGAATCTGGGACTCGATGCCCGAGATCGCGGCGGCGCGGAGCGAGAACGAGAGGCCGGCGGTGAAGAGCGCCAGCGACGAGGCGACGAACATGCGGCGGGCGTGGGGCGTGGAGTGCATGGCGGCGCAGTGTGTCACGGGACCGGGACCGGGCGGGGCGCGAATGCGGGTGTGAGGGTCGGCGAATCGGATTTCTTCGGTCACTGCTCAGGGGCGCATGCGAATCGGTGGCTTGCACCGCGCCTCGCGGCGGGCCGGGGGCTGCTGCGCCGAA
>CAYWRY010000175.1:0-7552 GCA_964460485.1 uncultured Spirochaetales bacterium | reverse complement strand
CCGTCGAGAGCCGCAACGTCACCTGCCTCGTGCCGGAGCCGCCGATCTGCTGGGAGCGCGCCGCAGGCGCAAACGTCTGGGACGCCGACGGCAACCGCTTCGTCGACCTCGGTGGCGGCTTCGGTGTCGCGAACGCCGGACACGCGCACCCGCGCGTCG
Organism: uncultured Spirochaetales bacterium; assembly: GCA_964460485.1. Classification (GTDB taxonomy): domain Bacteria; phylum Myxococcota_A; class UBA9160; order UBA9160; family UBA6930; genus VGRF01. The sequence continues at coordinate 7,393 of CAYWRY010000175.1, read as the reverse complement.
TCGCCGCGGTCGCGGAGCAGAGCGCCCGCCTGATGCACGCGATGGGGGACGTCCACCCGCCGGCGGTGAAGGTCGCCCTGCTGGAGGCGCTGGTGGCGCGCTTCCCCGGCGGCGGACCGGCGCGCGCCGTGCTCGGCAGCTCGGGCTCTGACGCCGTGGAGAGCGCGCTGAAGACCGCCCTCGTCGCGACGGGCCGCCCCGGCGTGATCGCGTTCTCGGGCGCTTATCACGGCCTCGCGCTCGGCGCCCTCGACGCGACGCACCGCCAGACGTTCCGCGAGCCCTTCGCCGCGCGGCTCCCGGTGCGCACCGGCTTCGCGCTCTTCGGCGACGCGGGCGACGTGCCGCGCGCAGCGCGCGAACTCGGCGCGCCGGTGGGCGCCGTGCTCGTCGAGCCGATCCAGGGGCGCGGGGGCGAGCGCATCCCCCCGAGCGGCTTTCTCTCCGCGCTCCGCGCGCTCTGCGACCGCGAGGGCTGGCTGCTGATCCTCGACGAAATCTACACCGGCTTCGGTCGCACGGGCCGCTGGTTCGCGTGCGAGCACGAGGGGGTGATTCCGGATCTGCTCTGCGTCGGGAAGGGGCTCGCCTCGGGCATGCCCGTCTCCGCTTGCATCGGGCGCGCGCAGGTGATGGACGCGTGGCCGCCCTCCCAGGGCGAGGCGCTGCACACGCAGACGTTCCTCGGTCACCCGCCGAGCTGCGCGGCGGCGCTCGCCTCGATGGCGGCGCTCGAAGAGGAAAAGCTCGTGGAGCGCGCCGCCGAGGACGGCGCCGCGGCGCTCGCCTTCCTGCGGGCGCGCACGCGCGGTCTCCGCCGCGTGACGGACGTGCGCGGTCGCGGCCTCATGCTCGGCATCGAGTGCGACACGCCCGAGACCTCGCTGCGCGGCTGCGCCGCCGCCCTCGCGCGCGGCGTCATCCTCCTCCCGAGCGGAGACGACGGCCGCGTGCTCTCGGTGACGCCGCCGCTCTGCATCGGGCGCGACGCGCTCGAGCACGCGCTCGGGCTCGTGCTCGCTGGGTTGGCGTGATGGAGCGCGCCGCGATCGAGCGCGAGCTGCTCCACTGGATGCGCAGCGAGCCGGACCGCCACGATCCCGAGCGCTTCGAGCGCCTCGCGCTCGCGCTGTACGCGCATCAGTTCGAGCACTGCGAGCCCTACGGCCGCTTCGCGGCGGCGCGCGGTGCACGGCCGAGCCAGATCGCGACCTGGCGCGAGATCCCGGCGGTGCCGACCGGCGCGTTCAAGGAGTTGCCGCTCCGCTCCTTTCCGGCACTCGCCACGACGCACATCTTCCGCACCAGCGGCACGAGCACCGAGAAGCGCGGCGCCCTCCATCTCGACACGCTCGCGCTCTACGAGGCTTCTCTCCTGCCGAGCTTCGAGACGGGCGTGCTGCCCGAGCTGGTGGGTACGCGCGGGCGCATGCCGATCCTCGTGCTCGCGCCCAGCCCAAACGAGGCGGAGGACTCCTCGCTCTCGCACATGTTCGGCGTGGTGCTGAGGGCGCGCGGCGCCGAGAGCAGCGACTACTTCGTGCGCCGCGGGCGCCTCGAGCTGGCGTCGCTGGCGATCGCGCTCGAGGCGGCGGTCGCGAAGGGCACGGCGATCGCGCTGTGCGGAACCGCCTTCGCGTTCGTGCACCTGATCGAAGCGATGGAGCAGGCGGGGCGGCGCATCGCGCTGCCCGCGGGCACGCGCCTGATGGAGACGGGCGGCTTCAAGGGGCGTGCGCGCGAGCTCACGCGCGACGCGCTGTATGCGGAGCTCGGCGACCGGCTCGGCGTGCCCTCGGCGCAGATCGTCAACCAGTACGGCATGACCGAGCTGGGCAGCCAGTTCTACGACAGCGTGCTCGTCCAACCGGGCGCGCCGCGCCACAAGCTCGCGCCGCCTTGGACGCGCGTGCGCATCGTCGATCCCGAATCGGGCTGGGACGTACCGAGCGGCGAGGTCGGCCTGATCCAGATCGTCGACCTGGCGAACACGGGCAGCGTGCTCGCGGTGCAGACCGCGGATCTGGGGCGTGAGCTGCCCGGCGGCTTCGAGGTGCTGGGTCGCTCCCCCGGTGCAGAGGCGCGCGGCTGCTCGATCGCCGCCGACGAGATGCTGGGATCCGTCCGTGGCTAGCGCAGGCGCGCGAGGTCGCGTGAGCTGTTGGGGTCTGGCCCACTCGGCTCGGGTTCGGGCGGCCGTTGGGAACTGAAGCCGGCGCCGAGGTGCGCGGCGCCGCGGCGCGCCTGCGCGCGGCCGGCGCGGCGCTGCGGTCGCGCCCGCGCGCCGAGGTGCTCGCCGCGCTGGGAGCACTGCTGGAGCGACTGCGCGACCCGGCGAGCGAGATCCGCGCGCGGCTCGCGGCCGAGCTGCCCCCCGCGACCGGCTTCCATGCGTCGACCGTCGCCGCAGGACTCGACGCCGGGTTCGCGCCCTGGACGGCGCGCGCGCTTCACGCCCTCGTGGACGCGGAGCTCGGCACCAGTCCGCGCCGGGTCGCCTCGGGCTTCCCGCTGACCGCCGTCGTCCTCGGCGGCGCGATTCCGATGCCGACCGTGCTGCAGCTCGTGGCGCCGCTGGCGCTCGGCTCGCCCGTGCTGGCGCGTCCGGGATCGCATGATCCCGTCACGGCGCGCGCGGTGGCATCCGAGCTCGGGCGCATCGATGCGCGACTCGGGAGCTGCCTGGAGGTGGTCGGCTTCGCACACACGGACTTGGGAGCCATGGCGGCGCTCGCCGAGGCAGACTGCGTCGTGGCGACCGGGAGTGACGCGGCCGTCGCCGCGATCGCCGCGCGCGTGCGCCCTCCTCAACGCTTCGTCGGCTACGGGCACCGCTTCTCCGCGGCGGTGATCGGGCGCGCCGGCGATCTTCGCGCCGCCTGCGCGGACCTCGCGCGGGACGTCGCTCTATGGGATCAGGCGGGGTGTCTTTCGCCAGTCGCCCTGTACGCGGTCGGCTGGCGCTGGGAGGAGCGCGGAGCGCTACTGGGCGAGCTCGCGAGCGCGTTCGCGGAGCGGGAACGTCGCTGGCCGCTCGGGAAGATCTCGCGGGAGGACTGGGCGGTTCGCGCGGACGCCTTGGCGACCGCCGAGCTGCTCACCGCGGCGGGAGGCGACGCCGAGCTACGCCGCGACCCGGCCGGGAAGTGGGCGCTGATCGCGGAGCGAGAACCCGCGTTCCGCGGGTCCCCGCTCCACCGCGTCCTGCGCATTCACTTTGTCCGCGACGCCGCCGAGCTCGGGACGGCTCTCGCCCCCGCCGCGCGCCACCTCTCCTGCTTGGGGGTCGCCGGGCTCGGGGACGCGGCCGAGACGGGCCCTCTCCTCGCCTTGCGCCCATCTCGCATCTGCCCCCTGGGTGAAATGCAGGCGCCCCCCATCTCGTGGTGCCACGACGGCCAGGGCGTCTTGACTCCCCTCGCCTCGTTCACGGACCTCGAGCTTGGCCTCCGTGGGCCTGCAAAATAATCCGTACCGGGTCGGTCCCAGATTTACGGCACCGATTTGGTCCGATATGGTCGCGCCTTCGCTTCGCCGGAGGCGCCCATGCTTCGAATCAGCAAGCTGACCGACTACGGGATCGTGCTGCTGGCGTGCTTCGCCGCCGCGCCGCGCGACGCCCAGCTCTCGGCGCGCGAGCTGGCCGAGAACACCGCGCTGCCGCTCCCCGCGGCGAGCAAGATGCTGAAGCAGCTCGCCAGCGCGGGCCTGCTGGAGTCGCTGCGCGGCGCGAAGGGCGGCTACCGGCTGGTGCGCGCGCCCGAGGCGATCACCGTCGCCGAGATCGTGCACGCGCTCGAGGGCCCGATCGCGCTGATGGCGTGCACCGCCGGCCCGGGCCACTGCGAGCAGGAAGCGCGCTGCGCCGTGCAGGAGCCTTGGCATCGCATCAACCGCGCGGTCCACGAGGCGCTCTCGCGCGTGACGCTCGCAGACCTCGCGCGCCCCGCCGGCGGCGCCGCGCTGCTGGCGATCGAGCCCGCGCAGCGCCCCGTCCACCCCAACCACTGAGCCGAGCCATGTCCGAGAACACCGAGCTGCGCGAACTCGCCGCCAAGGAGTACGAGTACGGCTTCGTCACGCAGATCGAAGAAGACAAGACCCCGAAGGGCCTCTCGGAGGAGATCGTGCGGGTGATCTCCGCCAAGAAGGATGAGCCGGCCTGGCTGCTCGAGTGGCGTCTCGGGGCCTACCGGCGATTCGTGGAGATGCTCGAGGCGGGCCACCACCCACGCTGGGCGCAGGTGACCTATCCCGAGATCGACTTCCAGGACATGTACTACTACGCGGCGCCGAGCAAGACGGCGAAGTACGACCGAATCGAGGACGTCGACCCCGAGCTGCTGCGCACCTACGAAAAGCTGGGCATTCCGCTCGCCGAGCAGAAGCGACTCGCGGGGGTCGCGGTCGACGCGGTCTTTGACAGCGTCTCCGTCGCCACCACCTACAAGGCCGAGCTCGAGAAGCACGGGATCCTCTTCGGCTCCTTCTCCGACGCCGTGAAAAAGCACCCGGAGCTGGTGAAGCGCTACCTCGGCTCCGTCGTGCCCGCTGGCGACAACTTGTTCGCCGCGCTCAACAGCGCGGTCTTCAGCGACGGCTCCTTCGCCTACGTGCCGAGAGGCGTGCGCTGCCCGATGGAGCTCTCCACCTACTTCCGCATCAACGCGCAGGAGACCGGGCAGTTCGAGCGCACGCTGATCGTCGCCGAGGAAGGCGCCTACGTGTCCTACCTCGAAGGCTGCACCGCGCCGCGGCGCGACGAGAACCAGCTGCACGCCGCGGTGGTCGAGCTGATCGCGCTCGACGACGCGGAGATCAAATACTCGACGGTGCAGAACTGGTACCCAGGCGACGCGAACGGGCGCGGCGGGATCTACAACTTCGTGACCAAGCGCGGCGCCTGCCGCGGCCGGCGCAGCAAGATCAGCTGGACGCAGGTGGAAACCGGCTCGGCGATCACCTGGAAGTATCCGAGCTGCATCCTCCAGGGCGACGACTCGGTCGGCGAGTTCTACTCGGTCGCCCTGACGCGCGGCCGCCAGCAGGCCGACACCGGCACGAAGATGATCCACATCGGTAAGAACACCCGGAGCACGATCGTCTCGAAGGGCATCTCCGCCGGACGCGGGCAGCAGAGTTACCGCGGGCTCGTGAAGATCGGCCCGAAGGCGACCGGCGCGCGCAATCACTCGCGCTGCGACTCGCTGTTGCTCGGCGACCAGTGCGGCGCACACACCTTCCCGTACCTCGAGGTGACGAACGCGTCGGCGACGGTGGAGCACGAGGCCACCACCTCGAAGATCTCCGAGGACCAGCTCTTCTACTGCCGCCAGCGCGGCATCTCGGAAGAGGACGCGGTCTCGATGCTCGTGAACGGCTTCTGCCGCGAGGTTCTCAGGGAGCTGCCCATGGAGTTCGCGGTGGAGGCGCAGAAGCTGCTCGGCGTGTCTCTGGAAGGGAGCGTCGGGTAGCAAGCGGCGCATCGCCGCGCGCAGCGAGGCGGAGTCCGCGAAGCCGAGCGGAGATCGAACGACGACCTCGATGAAACGGAACACCCCGCACGACGCACGACGAGGTGGACGATGAGCATGGTCGAGAAGGGACCGCTGCTGGAGATTCGCGGGCTGCACGCCAGCGCGGGCGAGAAGCCGATCCTGCGCGGGATCGACCTCGTGATCCGGCCTGGCGAGATGCACGCGATCATGGGCCCGAACGGCTCGGGCAAGAGCACGCTCGCCGGCGTGCTCGCCGGCCGCCCGACGATCGCCGTGACCGCGGGCTCCGTGCTCTTCGAGGGCCGCGACCTGCTCGCGCTCTCACCCGAGCAGCGCGCCCGCGAGGGCGTGTTCCTCGCCTTCCAGTACCCGGTCGAGATTCCGGGCGTCACCAACAACTACTTCCTCAAGGCCGCAGTGAACGCCGTGCGTCAGCACCGCGGCGAGGACGCCCTCGACGCGATGGATTTCCTCACGCTCTCGCGCGAGAAGATGAAGATCGTCGGCATGAAGCCGGAGATGATGTCCCGCGCGGTGAACGAGGGCTTCTCGGGTGGCGAGAAGAAGCGCAACGAAGTGCTGCAGATGCTGCTGCTCGAGCCGCGCCTCGCGGTGCTCGACGAGACGGATTCGGGGCTCGACATCGACGCGCTGCGCGTGGTCGCGAGCGGCGTGAACCACCTGCGCAGCGCGGACCGCGCGATGCTGGTGATCACGCACTACCAGCGCCTGCTCGACTACATCGTGCCCGACTTCGTGCACGTGCTCTCGGAGGGACGCATCGCGCACTCCGGCGGCAAGGAGCTCGCGCTCGAGCTCGAGGCGCGGGGCTACGGCTGGCTCGAGAAGGAGCCGCCGAGCGCCGGGGCTGCGCGGTGAGCGGCGCCCTGGAAGCCGCGAGCGCGCGGCTGCTCGCGCTGTGCGACGCGGCGGCGGCGCGCGGCGACGCCTTCTCCGCGCTGCGGCGCGCCGGTCGCGAGGCGTTCGCGGCGTCGGGTCTGCCCGACACCTCGCGCGAGGAGTGGCGCTACACGAGCCTCGCGCCGCTCGCCGCACTCGAGCTCTCGCTCGTGCCCGCCGCGTGGCTGCGCCCGGCGGCGCCCGCGGGCGTGGAGATCGTCTCGCTGCGCGAGTCGCCGGCCGCAGCCCCCGCGCTCGGCGACCTGATCGACCTGAAGCTGCACCCGCTGGCTGCGCTCGCGACGGCGCTGTTCGACGACGCTCTGGCGATCCGCAGCGCCCCGAACGCGGACGCCGCGCCGCTCTCGCTCTCGCTCGCGGCGCCGGCCGGCGAGCGCGCGCAGCTTCGCGTCCCGCGCCTGCGCGTAGAAGCCCGCCGCGGCAGCCGCCTCGCCCTCGTGCTCGACTACACGTCGAAGGCCGCGCGCGGCCCCCACGTCACCTGCGCGGTCGTCGAGCTGGACGTCGCCGAGAACGCCCACCTCGCGCTCACCGTGATCCAGCGCGAGAACGACGACGCGATCCACGCCTCGCATCTCGCCGTGCGCCTCGCGCGAGACGCGCGCTTCACGAGCCGCGTCGTCACGGTCGGCGGCCGCCTGGTGCGCAACGAGCTCGGGGTCGTGCTCGCGGGCAGCGGAGCGGAGTGCTCGCTCGACGGTCTCTACCTCGGCACGGGCGAGCGCGTCGTCGACAACCACTCGCTGGTCGACCACGCCGTCCCGCACGGCACGAGCCGCCAGCTCTACAAGGGCGTGCTCGGCGGCAGCTCCCAGGGCGTCTTCCGCGGCCGCGTGATCGTGCGCCCGGGCGCGCAGAAGACCGACGCCGCGCAGTCGAACCCGAACCTCCTGCTCGGCGACGGCGCCGAGATCGACAGCAAGCCGCAGCTCGAGATCTACGCCGACGACGTGAAGTGCAGCCACGGCTCGGCG
>CAYWRY010000174.1:0-7564 GCA_964460485.1 uncultured Spirochaetales bacterium | reverse complement strand
ACCGCAGCTGGACCGGCCGCGAGGACAGCATCAGCGCCGGCAACGAGGAGCTGCGCGCGCTGCTCGCCGAGGCGCTGCGCGAGCAGCTTGCCGATCGCCCCGACCTGATCCCGAAGGTCGTGCCGAGCTATCCGCCCGGAAGCAAGCGCATCCTCGTGGACAACGGCGTGTGGTGTCGGGCGCTGAAGCGCCCCAACGTGAACCTGATCACCGACGGCATCCGCGAGATCACCCCGCACGGCGTCGTGGCGAAGGACGGCAGCGAGCGGCCCGCCGACGTGATCGTCTACGCCACCGGCTTCCAGGCGTCGAACTTCCTGACGCCGATGCAGATCCTCGGGAAGAACGGCGCGGACTTGCACGAGCAGTGGGGCGGCAACGCGCGCGCCTACCTCGGCCTCGTCGCGCCAAACTTCCCGAACTTCTTCTTCATGTACGGGCCGAACACCAACATCGTGGTGAACGGCAGCATCATCTACTTCTCCGAGTGCGAGATGCACTACATCGTGAACGCGATCCGCCTGCTGCTGGAAAGCGGCAAGCGCGCGATGGAGTGCAGGAAGGACGTGCACGACCGCTACAACGAATGGATCGACGCCGGCAATCTCCAGATGGCGTGGGGCGTCTCGAAGGTGAACAGCTGGTACAAGAGCCCGAGCGGGCGCGTGGCGCAGAACTGGCCCTTCACGCTGCTCGAGTACTGGCAGCAGACGCGCAGCGTGAACGCCGCGGACTACGTGATCTCGTGACGGCGGAGGCTGCGCTGCGGGACGGAGCGGCGCCGCGCGAAACCGCGCTCGCGGGAATCGACGGCGCGGTGCGCGCGGCCTTCACGCGCGACGGCGTGGTGTGCGTGCGCGGGCTCTTCGACGCGCAGCAGCTCGCCGCGCTGCGCGGTGCTTACGAGTGGAGCCTCGCGCATCCGAGCCCGAGCGCGAACGTGTACGCCGGCGGCGGCGGCCGCTTCTATCAGGATCTCGCGAATCGCAAGGCGCAGCCGGTCTACGGCGACGTGGTCGCGACCACGCCGGCCACCGACGTCGTCGCTGCGCTCTGGGGCGCGTCCGACGTGTGGTTCATGTACGAGCAGGTCTTCCTGAAGGAAGGCGGCGACACGCGGCGCACGCCGTGGCACCAGGATTCGTCCTACTTGCCCGTCGACGGCGACCAGATCGCGGTGGTGTGGATCTGCTTCGACGCCGTGCCGCGCGAGAGCTCCCTCGAGTTCGTGCGCGGTTCCCATCGCGGCCCGATGTACGACGGCTCGCGCTTCGACCCGAGCGACGACACAGCGCCGCTCTACGGCGACGGCTCGCTGCCGCGCCTGCCCGACATCGAGAAGGAGCGCGCGAAGTGGGACATCGTCGCCTTCGGCGTCGAGCCGGGCGACGCAGTCGTGTTCCACCCCGGGCTTCTGCACGGCGGCGCCGCCACGAAGGCGGGCGCGCGGCGCCGCACGCTCTCGCTGCGCTACTTCGGCGCCGACGCGCGCTACGCCATGCGCCCGTTCCTCACGGGCAAACAGATCCCGGAGGCCAAGGCGACGAGCGTGTTCCAGCTTCTGTCGGGGCGGTTGAAGCCGGGCGATCCCTTCCGCCACCCTGAGTTCCCGAAGCTTCGCCCGAGGTAAACGCGTGCCGACTCCGCCCTGGCCGATCGTGCCCGGCGCAAAGCCACTCCTCGGCCACTACGAGGAGTTCAACGCGCATCCCGCGAACTTCATGCTGCGCGCCTGGCGCGAGTGCGGCGAGATCGCCGAGTTCGACCTCGGCGGCGTGCGCAACGTGCTGCTCAGCAGCCCCGCCGCCTACGAGGCCGTGTTCCGCGCGCCCGACGAGCAGCTCTCGCCCTCCGAGCCCTACCGCTTCATGGTGCCCGTGTTCGGCGAGGGCATTCAGTTCGGCGCGCCCCACGAGGTCGAGCGGCAGCAGGTGAAGATGCAGTCGAACGCCCTGCGCCTCGACCGCATGAAGAGCTACGCGCAAGTGATCGCGCGCGAGGTCGAGGACTGGGTGCAGCGCTGGGACGGCGCGGGCGAGAAGGACTTCCACGACGAGTTCAAGGAGCTCGTGCTGCGCACCTCGACCCACTGCCTGATGGGCAGCGAGTTCCGCGCGAAGCTCACCGACGAGTTCGGCGCGCTGTATCAGGACCTCGAGCACGCCGTCTCCGCGGCATCGATCGTCGATCCCTACGGGCAGGAGACCGCCTTCGCGAAGCGCGACCGCGCGCGGGCGCGGCTCGCGGAGCTGATCGGCGCGGTGATCCACGAGCGCCGCCGCACCGGCGCGCAGTCGCCCGACATGCTCCAGTCGTTCATGGAGGCCGCCTATCTCGACGGCCGGCGCCTCAGCGACGACGAGATCGTGGGCATGGTCATCTGGATCATGTTCGCGGGCTTTCACACCAGCTCGAACACCGCCGCGTGGACGATCGTCGAGCTGGCGCGGCACCCGGCGCACGCGGCGCGCGTCGTGCGCGAAGTGGACTCGGTCTACGCACCGGGCGGCGAGCTCGCGCACACCGCGCTGCGCGAGCTGCCGGCGCTCGAGCGCTTCGTGTTCGAGGTGCTGCGCCTGCACCCGCCGCTCGTCACGCTGATGCGCCTCGTGAAGCGCGATTTCGCGTTCCGCGGCATCGTGGTCCCAGCGGGGCTCAACGTCGTCGTCTCGCCCTACGTGGCGCACCGCCTGCCCGAGAGCTTCCCCGACCCGGAGCGCTTCGACCCGGAGCGCGCGTTCCCCGAGAACGTCTTCGCCTACATCCCGTTCGGCGGCGGGCGCCGCAAGTGCGTGGGCAACGCCTTCGCATTGCTCCAGGTGAAGGCGATCTTCGCCGCGCTGCTCGCGCGCTACGAGTTCTCGCTCGTGGATGCGCCCGACAGCTACCGCGACGAGATGCCGTCGCTGATCCTGCGCCCGAGCGAGCCGTGCCGGCTGCGCTACCGCCGCCGCGCACAGCGAGCCGCCGCATGACGCTGCGGGTCGTGATCGACCGCGAGCTGTGCCAGGGCCACGGCGTGTGCATGGACGAGGCGCCCGACGTGTTCCTCGTGATCGAGCGCGCGGGCGAGTATGCGCAGACATCGCTGCTCACCGAGACGCCGCCCGAAGAGCAGCGCGCGCGGGTCGAAGCCGCCGTGCGGAACTGCCCCAATCGCGCGCTGAAGATCGTGGAGACGGGGTAGCCGACTCGGCTCCGCGCCCTCAGTCGATCAGGAAGCGATGGGCGCGCCACGGAGCTCGGTCGACGGGCGGTTCGCCAAAGGCCTCACGGAGCTGATCGATCCATCCGAGGATGGCGTCGACCGAGACCGGGTGGGCGCGCTCCCAGGCTTCTACCGCGCGAGCCGAGCCTACCCACTCGGCTCTCGCTTCGGGCGAGAGCGCCTCGTCTCGGAACTCCTCGAGGTCGCGGGGGAAGCGGCTCACGTCCGTCCGAGCCTCGCCAGCAGCTGATCGAGGTCGCCCTCGAACTCGAAGAGACGGAAGTACATGCGCACGCGCTCCATGTCCACCTCGCCGAACGTGAGGAGCCTTTCGATGTCTGCGAGATCCCGATTCTTACGGTTCGGGTTGTTGGCGTATGCCTGGACCTTGAGGCCGATCAAGTCGGAGGCGTCCACGACGCGGACCCGCTCTCCCAGCACGCCGTGAGAAGCGGCGCGGTGCAAGATCGCGAGCCCTCGCTCGCGGCGGACGAACAGGAAGTCGACTCGCCCCTTCGCGGGATCCTCGGAGAGGTAGTTGCCGACGTTCGAGGTGCGGTAGATCGGCTCATAGCCGTGGGCACGCATGACGACATCGACGTCCGAATCGCGACGTCCGTCCGCGATCCAATCCAGATCGACCGTCGCCCTGGCAGCGCCGTGTACCGATAGGGCCAACCCTCCGATCAAGGCGTGATCGATCTCGCGTTCGGACAGTGCTCGGTGAATTGCGAGGAGAGCTGCGCGGAGATCCATGTCTTCCATCGCTTCGCTTCCGCGGGACCGCGGGGCGATCGCCCGCAGCATTGCGCGCAAGCTCTGCGCCGTCGACGCAGCGGGCGCCTACTCCGCCGCCGGCTCCGCGCCGCGCCAGGTCTCCTCGCGTTCGTCGAACTCGGGCAGCACGGGCGCGCGGCCGCGCGCGGCGTCCAGTTGCCAGCTCCAGAGCAGCGACCACTTCGCGTAGGTGGCGAAGGCCTGGCACAGGCAGAAGGCGACGCCGACGCCGCCGTCGAGCACGCCGAGCTGGAGCACGTAGGTGCGGAAGAAGCGCCAGGCGGGGCGGAACAGCACGTCGGCGAGCGAGCTCGCGCGCTTGCCGTGTCGCCAGGCCTGGGCGGCGCCCCAGTGGCCGTACCTCACCATGCGCTTCAGGTAGTCGTGGAAGTCCTCGACCATGTAGTGGTCGAGGGGGCTGCGCAGCAGCGGCGCCTCGCCCTGCACGATCACGCGCGGGTGGACGCGCGCGTTCGAGTGGCGCGCGGCGCCGCGGCGGATCAGCCGAACGACGCGGTCGTTGCGCCATCCCGAAAAGCGGATCTCGCGGCCGAGGAAGAAGCAGCGGCGCCGCACGGTGTAGGCGCCGTGCGCGGGCCCGCGCGCGAGCAGCGCCTCGATCTCGGCTCGCAGCGCGGGGGTGCAGCGCTCGTCGGCGTCGAGGATGAACGCCCACTCGTTCCGCGTCTGGTCCAGCGCGAAGTTCTTCGCCGCGGCCGCGCCGTAGTAGGTGCGCTCCAGGAAGCGCACGTTCGGGAAGCTGCGCGCGATCTCGGGCGTGCGGTCGGTGGAGAACGAGTCGAGCACCACGATCTCGTCGCACCACGCGAGGCTCTCGAGGCAAGCGCGGATGTGGCGCTCCTCGTCGAAGCAGGTGACGACGCCGCTCACCGGCGGCCGGGCGGTGGGCATGGCCGCGCAAGGTATCGCGCAGTGGCCCTTTGGGGTCTGACCCCAAAGGGCCACTTTCAGCCCGCGTTCAGGAGCAGGGCGATGCCAGCGGCGAGCAGGGCGGCGCCCGCGACCTCGCGGCCGGTCGGGCTCTCGAGGAACACGATGCGCCCGATCGCGAACGTGAAGAGCAGCTCGACGAGGCCCAGCGTGCGCACGTAGGCGGCCAACGTCAGCGTCATCGCCGTGAACCAGCCCGCGCTCGCGAGCGTGCCGGTCGCGCCCGCCAGGCTCGCGACGCGCCAGTTCGCGCGCACCGCCGCGAGCTGCCCGGGCTCGCGCCACGCGAGCCACCCGCCGAGCAGCGCGGTCTGGAGCGCCTGCGCGCCGAGCAGCGTGGTGGCCGCGCTCATCAGGAACGACGGGTGCCCGAGCGCGAGGGACGCGCCGCGGAACGCCACGGCCGAGATCGCGAACAGCGCACCCGAGGCGAGGCCGTAGCCCACCGCGGGATCGCGCCAGCCGGCGCCGGTCGGGCGCGCGAGCGACACGAGCATCACGCCCGCGGTGGCGATGCCGACCGCCAGCGCGCCGAGCGGCGCGAGCGCGGCGCCGAGCACGAGTGTCTCGAACAGCGCGGCCTGCACCGCTTCGGTCTTCGAGAACGCGATGCCCGCCGCGAAGTTGCGGCGCGCCGTCGCCTCGAGCAGCGCCGAGGTGGCGAGGATCTGCGAGACGCCGCCCACGACGAGCGCCAGCCAGAACGAGGCACTGGGCTTCGCGAGCGGGATGCCCGCGCCGAGAGCGAGCGCCGCCAGCCACGCGAGGGCGAGCGGCACGCCGAACACGAAGCGGGTGTAGTTCGCGCCGTTCGTGTTCAGCCGCCCCTTCAGCTTGCGCTGCACGGCGGTGCGCAGGTTCTGGGCGAGCGCGGCGCCGATCGAGATCGGGATCCACAGCCACTCGGGCGCGGCGAACGCGCGCGCGGCCTCCGCCGCGGCGGCGGGCATCAGGCGCGCGCTCCCGGGGCTCGCGCGCTCACGCTGACAGAGGCCCCGTGAGCGACGCGCGCTGCGAGATCTCGATCCAGTTGCCGTCCGGATCGCGCACGAAGGAGAAGCGCGCCGTCCTGCCGAGCGTGACCGCCTCCGCTCCGAGCGCGCCGCCGCGCGCCAGGATGCCCGCGGTCTCGGCGTCGCAATCCCACACCTGGATCGTCGTGTAGCGGTAGCCGAGACCGTCGCGCGCCGCGTCGCCGCGCGCGCTCTCGTCCTCGCGCACCACGAAGAGCGAGCTCCCACAGCGGAACGCGTCCGGTCCCGCCGGCTCGAGCCCGAGCGCGTGGGCGTAGAAGCGCGCGTGCGCCGCCGCATTCCGGACTGCGAGCGACACCGCGATGCCCGTCACGCCGCGATGGCCCGGCGGCACGAGCACGACGCGATTGCCGTCGGGATCGGCGAGCGCGCGCGGCGCCGCGACGCCCTCGCGCGCGATCCAGAGCTCGCGGTAGCCGGCGGGCGGGCTCGGCGGAACCTCTGCCTCCACCACGTTCAGCTTGAACACCGAGCCGTTCATGCCGTGGCGCATCTGCACCAAGCCGCGGCGCACCGGGAGCCGCTCCTCGAACGGCAGGCCGACCTCGTTCTGCCAGAACGCGAGCTGCGCCTCGCCGCGATTGGTGAGGATGCCGACGTCGACGCAGGGCTTCGCGAGGCGCATGGCGCGCAGGCTATCGCGGATGACACCGCGGCCGTCGCGAGGTGGAGGGCGCGCTGCGCGTGGATTCGCGTCGGCGCGCTGCGCTACCCAAGCGTGGATTCGCGAGGGGAGCGCATGGAGCCCGTCCGCTACGTCGAGCGCCTGAACGCCCGCTACCGCGCGCAGGGCTTCCCGCCGTACGCGTGGACCGTGAACCACGACGCGCCCTTCACGCCGCTCGCGAAGCCGCTGCGCGACTGTCGCGTGTCGATGCTCACCTCGGGTGGCGTCTCGCACTGCGCGATGCCGGCCTGGAATCCCGACGCGCGCAACGACTTCCGCCTCGACGCGATCGCCAGCGACGCCGCGGCCCCCGACTTCCAGGTGCACGACTCCTACTACGACGTGCGCTCCGCGCGCGAGGACGTGAACTGCGTGTTCCCGATCGAGCGCCTGCGCGAGCTCGCGCGCGAGGGCGTGATCCGCGAGGTGGCGCCGCACCACTACAGCGGCTTCATGGGGCGCATCTACAAGCGCTCGCACGCCACCGACGTCGCGGCGCCGGCGCTCGCCGACGCGCTCGCGCGCGAGCGCGTCGACCTGTTCGTGCTGGTGCCCGCTTGACCCCTCGACCACCAGACCGTGGGTCTGGTCGCTCGCGTCGTCGAAGCCCGCGGCATCCCGACCGTGCTCGTGTCCACGGGCCGCGATCTCACGGAGCAGGTGCTGCCGCCGCGCAGCGTGTTCGTGAACTTCCCGATGGGCAACCCATTCGGCCGGCCGGGCGACGTCGCGATGCAACGCCGCGTGCTGCGAGACGCCCTGCGCCTCGCCGAGACCGCGACGCGTGGCGGCGAGCTCGTCGACCTCCCCTACGCGTGGGGCGAGGACTTCGCCGCGAGCGTCGACCGCACGCTCGGCGCGATGGCGCCCGCGAGCTAGTGCCTTGTCCCAAAAGTTCGACCCCAGGGTAGCGCCGCGATGAAATAC
>CAYWRY010000173.1:0-7577 GCA_964460485.1 uncultured Spirochaetales bacterium | reverse complement strand
GCACGCGATGATCAGAGCTGAGTTGTTCAGACCAATGCGGGACAGAACACTCTAGTCCGCCGCGCCGCCGCGGCGGCCCAGCGCCCAGGCGCGGCCCCGCGCGAGGACGTGCAGTCCCGCGTCATCGGCTGAAACCGCGGCGACGCGCGCGGCGCCGATCGTGCGCCGGATCAGCTCGAAGCCGGCGTAGCGCATCGCGCGCGCGGCCGAGTCTCGGTCGCAGGGGCGCTCTTCGCAGTACGCGGCGCGCACGCGCTCGAGGAGCGGGCTCGCATCGCCGCCGCGCGCGAGCGCGGGCAGCGCGAGGTGCGCCAGCAGCGTCCCAAGGTCGAACGCCGGGTCGCCCGTGTGCGCGATCTCCGCGTCGAGCAGCTTTACGCCGCCGCCCACAGCGAGCAGCACGTTGCCCGCCTGCACGTCGCCATGCACGAGCGCGCCGCGCGGATCGAGGTAGCGTGCATACGCCGCTGCTGCGGCGCCGACGAGCTCCGCGTCGCCGCGCGCTTCGCGCGCCGCAGCTTCGAGGCGCGGCGTGAGACCGAAGTCGCCGGCCCGAAACGGGAGCACGAAGATGTGCTCGCCGTGCAGCCGCCGCATCGCGTCGTTCGCGAACTGCGGCGGCAGCGCCGCGTCGTCGCGCGTCGCGTGGTGGACGCGCGCGAGGAAGCGCGCTAGCGCCGTCACGGGTGCCGCGACGTCTGCGCCGCGCGCGAGCGCGCGGTCGAGGCGCTCCGCGGAGCTCAGGTCCTCGAGCACGAGCACGCGGTTCGCCTCGTCGAGCGCGAGCACGTCGGGGCAGATCGCGTCCACGTCGTGAGGGCGCGCGAGCTCGAACCAGCGGGCCTCGAAGAGCAGGCGCTCGGTGGGCGCCGCGTATTGCGGGAAGCGCTCGAGGGCAGGCCGCGCCTGCTTCAGCACGAGCGAGCGCGGCCTCGCGCCGCCTACTCGCACGCGCCGCACCCAGTTGACGTTCCCGTCGCCGCCGGCTTCCGCGCGGACTGGCTCGTTCGCGCCTACGAGCCCAAGCCCGCGTAGGTACGCAGGAATTCCATCATCCGTGAGCATTCGTTGTGCAGCCATCCCGGCTATCTCCGCGAATTTCCCTCAAGCCCAGCGGCAACGCGCCGAAACCGAGGTCATGCCCAGGTCGAACTGGGGGGTGAGGCCTGGATGCTGCGAGCCCCGAGGCGCCACGCGCCTCGGGGCTTTCGCTTCTCGGGGAGCCGCACTGAGCTCGCGCTGCTCAGCGGGCGCCGCTGCCGGTCATTCGCCCTGGATCTCCTGCGCCTGTTCCGGCGACGCGACGTCGCTGTGGCATGCCGCTTTGCTGCCTCTCTCGGCGCCTACCTTCGCGCGCGTCTTGTTCGCGAGGCGATGCAGCTCGACCGGCGACAGCACGCCGCGCTTCTCCAGCACCGCCTTCTGCTCGCTGGTGAGAGCGGCGGAGACTCTCGGCGAAAACCACGCGTAGCGTTCGTCCTTCCCGCTCACGAACTGCTCGATCTCCTTGCTGATGCGCACGGAGCACCAGTCGTGGCCGCACATCGCGCAGAAGTCCGTGTCGACGTCGAGGTCCTCGTCGTGGTAGGCGCGCGCGAGGTCGGGATCGAACGACAGCTCGAAGTGGCGCTCCCAGTTGAGCGCGGCGCGCGCCTTGGTCAGCTCGTCGTCGCGATCCCGCGCGCCCGGGATGCCGAGCGCCACGTCGGCCGCGTGCGCCGCGATCTTGTAGGCGACGCAGCCCTGCTTCACGTCGTCCTTCTTGGGCAGGCCGAGGTGCTCCTTCGGCGTCACGTAACAGAGCATCGCCGCTCCGTGATAAGCGGCGGCGGTGGCGCCGATCGCGCTCGTGATGTGGTCGTAGCCCGGGAACATGTCCGTCACGAGCGGCCCGAGCACGTAGAACGGCGCGCCGTGACACAGCCGGCGCTGCAGCTTCATGTTGTACTCGATCTGATCGAACGGGACGTGGCCCGGCCCCTCGACCATCACCTGCACGCCGTGCTGCCAGGCGCGCTCGGTCAGCTCGCCGAGTGTCTCGAGCTCCGCGAGCTGCGCGGCGTCCGTCGCGTCGGCGAGCCCGCCCGGCCGCAGCCCGTCGCCGATCGAGAACGTCACGTCGTAGCGCCGCAGGATCTCGCAGATGTCGTCCCACAGCGTGTACATGGGGTTCTGCTTGCCGTGCGCGATCATCCACTTCGCGAGCAGCGAGCCGCCGCGCGAGACGATGCCGATCAGTCGGCGGCGCACGAAGGGCAGGTGGCCGCGCAGCACGCCGGCGTGCACGGTCATGTAGTCGACGCCCTGCTTCGCCTGATGCTCGATGCCTTCGAGGATCATCTTCTCGTCGAGCTCCTCGATCTTTCTTCCGACGATCATCGAGTAGATGGGCACGGTGCCGATCGGTACCGTCGAGGCGCGGATGATCGCCTCGCGCGTCGCGTCGAGGTCTCCGCCCGTGGAGAGGTCCATCACGGTGTCGGCGGCCCAGCGCTCGGCCCAGCGCAGTTTCTCGACCTCCTCGTCGGTGGAGCTCGAGATCGGCGACGCGCCCATGTTCGCATTCACTTTGGTCTTGCTCGCGCGGCCGATCGCCATCGGATCGAGCGCGTAGCCGAGGTGCACGTGGTTCGCGGGAATCACCATGCGGCCGGCGGCCACCTCGTCGCGCACCTGCTCGGGCGTGAGATGCGGCTCGCGCTCGGCGACGCGGCGCATCTGCGGCGTCACGTTGCCGAGGCGCGCGTGTTCGAGCTGCGTCGAGGGCACGAAGCCCTCCGGCGCGATCGCGAAGCCCGTCGTCGCGTCGCGCTTCCAGCCGCGCGGGAGGAAATCCCACGCGGTCTTCTCCGAGGGCGCCGGCATGCCGGGCGCGTCGGGCGAGCTGAAGGCGCGGGGCCCGCCGACCTGCGGCGCGTTCGCGAAGCTGCCGGGCGTCGTGCCCTGGGCCTGCGAAGACGGGTTGTGGCCGAGCGGCGGAAGCGAGTAGGCGGGCATCGCGGCTCCTTCGTCGCGGAAGGAGCTCGCCGGCGCGCGGCGCCGGTGAGCCTTCCCTCCGCTCGTGCGAACGAGATCAGGTTCCGAGGGTGTTCTCTCAGGATCGCTCGCGCGACCCACCCCTAGGCTCCGGCTCGCGACCCTAGCCCCGAAGCGCTCAGTTCGCCCCGCTCGTCGCAACGAGGGTCGCCGCGGCTAAGGTGCGTCGCCATGTCCGCCCGTCGCAGTGCAGCTGTCGCTCTGGCCCTCGCCGTCGGTCTCGGCGCGATCGCCTGCGACCGGCTCCATCTGAGCAACCCCTTCCACCGCAAGGTCGAGCCCTTCGACGCGAGCGAGCAGCCGCGCGAGCCCGATCTCTCGAAGATCTTTCCGGAGGGGGCCGAGCGAGCGATGGCGGCGCCGGCCGAGATGCCGCCGTCGCCCGAGGAGCTGACCGGCGAGGCGCCCGCACTGGCCGGCATGACCGCGCCCGAGAACGCGGGCCCGCCGATCACCGGCACGATCTCGCTCGCGGCGGGCGCGGCCGTTCCCGCCGGCGCGACGCTGTTCGTCATCGCGCGCACGGGCGCCGCGGGGCCGCCCACCGCGGTGCTGCGCCTGCCGGCTCCGCGCTTCCCGTTCGCTTTCCGCCTCGGCCCCGAGGACCGCATGATCGCCGAGTCTCCCTGGGAGGGTCCCTTTCAGATCACCGCACGCATCGATCTGGACGGCAACGCCACCACGCGCGATGCGGGAGACCTCGAGGGGAGCGCCGAAGCGCCTGCGTCTCCGGGCGACAGCGGCGTCTCGCTCACGCTCGGTTCGGGCGGGTGAGCGGCCGCGGCCCGCGCCAAGACCCGCCCGCCTGGGAGGTGATCGGCCGCGAGACGCTCCAGGATTGCCGCGTGTTCCGCGTGCAGCGGGCGACGGTTCGTTCACCGCACAGCGCGAATGCGCATCCGTTCTACACGATCGACGCCGACCACTGGGTGAACGTCGTCGCGACGACCGAGCGCGGCGAGCTGGTGATGGTCCGCCAATGGCGGCACGGGGCGAGCAAGGTGACGCTCGAAATCCCGGGCGGCGTCGTGGATCCGGGCGAGGCGCCGGAGGCCGCAGCGGCTCGCGAGCTGCTGGAGGAGACGGGCTACGCAGCGCGACGCATCCTTCCACTCGGAGCCGTGAATCCGAATCCGGCGATCTTCGGGAACCGCGTGCACACGTACCTCGCGGAAGATTGCGAACGCGTTGCCGAGATTCAGAACGGACCTACCGAGGAGACCTGGGTCGAGCTCGTGCCCGAGGCGGAGCTGGCGGCCCGGCTGCGCGCCGGCGACGTCGACCACGCGCTGGTGATCGCGGCGCTGCACTGGTGGCGCCTGCACCGCGACCTCGCGCGCTGAGCGGCCTCGGCAGGTGCCGCCGGGCCAATCGGGGACCCGATCGGCTCGTGACGGCTAGGAGCCGGTGCGCAGGGCGCGCGCGAGCTGCGCTTCCTCGATGATCAGGTCCGCGAGCGCGCGCGCCGCGGCCGAGCGCTGCTCGAAGCCGCGATCGCTCTTGTCGAAGATCGACAGCAAGAAGTTCGCGTCGACGGCGAGCCAGAGCGCGCCGCCGAGCGCCTTCGCATCGCGGCTCTCGCCGACGATCTCGGCGACGGTCTCGATCAGCACGCCCTGATAACGCTGGTTCAGGTCGAGCAGTGCGGTGATCACGCCTTCCCGGTGATCAGGCGATTCGAAGCCCCAGCCGATGAAGGCCGCCAGCTCGCGCGCGTGCTCGCGCGCAAACAGCTCCGCGCTGCCGAGCTGCTCGTGGAGACGCTTCGGCGCGGGCAGATCGTGGAAGTCGCGCTGGAGCGATTCGCGGAACGGCGTCAGCAGCCGCACGAACGCTTCGCGGAACAGGCCGCCCTTGTCGCTGAAGTGCCAGAACACCGTCGCGCGGCTCACGCCCGCGCGCTCCGCCACGTCCGCGACGGTCGTGCCCTCGTAGCCGCGCTCCAGGAAGAGCTCGGTGGCCGCGATCAGGATCGCTTCCTGGGTCGCCGCCTTCCCGCCCTTGCGCGGGCCTCCACCCTCGACGCCGTTCGCCATCTCACCCCCCGAAGTGCATTTTATGCTGGGGCCGCGCGAGTCGAGTCGCAGCCGACCGCAGGCCTCGCTGTGCTCCAGATCACGAACCCGGTCCCGCAGCCGCGGCCGGGGACTCGATTGCCTCGCTCATCAGACTCGAACGCTCGTGCAGTCTAGACGCAGAGCGACTTTGGGTCAGCAGAATCGGGGGACACCTCGCGGGGGCCCGTCGATCATGCCCCGGTTCCGCGAGGGGGAGCCATGAGCGACGACGCGGGCCGGCACGCGCTGCTCGGCTCTTGGAAGCTTGTGTCTTTCGAGCTGCGTCTGCCGAACGGTGGCGTCTCGCATCCGTTCGGTCCCGAGCCGCGCGGCTACGTCTTCTACAACGCGCAAGGCTTCATGTCCGCGGCCTTCATGGGCTCGGAGCGCGTGAAGCCGCAATCCGCCGACCTCGCCGACACTGCGAAGACGGTGAACTACGACCAGTTCAACGCCTACTGCGGCCGCTTCGAGGTGAAGGGCAATCGCGTGGTCCACCACGTGGAGGTCGCGTCGCTCCCCCAGTGGTGCGGGATCGACCAGGAGCGGATCTTCAAGATCGACGGCGACCGCCTGATCCTCGAGACGCCGCCGCTGACGATCAACGCGCAGGCGCCCACTGCTTACTTGATCTGGGAGCGCGTTTGATCGCGCGTCCGGTAGAGCCGATCGCCATCATCGGCATCGGCCTTCGCTTTCCCGGCGGCGCGCGCGGACCCGACGCGTTCTGGCGCATGTTGCTCGAAGGGCGCAGCGGGATCAGCGAGCCGCCCGCGCACCGCGTGGAGCTCGGCTTCAACATCGACGAGATCTACGACCCGCGGCCCGGCACGCCGGGCAAGATCTCGTCGAAGCTCGCCGGCTTCCTCGACCACCCCGAGCGCTTCGACCCCTTCGTCTTCGGGCTCTCGCCGCGCGACGTCGTCGCCATGGAGCCGCACCAGCGTTACGCGCTGGAAGTCGTCGCCGACGCGCTGGACGACGCGGGCATTCCTCACGACGCGCTGATGGGCGAGCGCGTGGCCGTGATCTTCGGTCGCATGAACGAGGACTACTCGCGCGAGCACATCGCCGTGCTCGGCGAGGATCGCTTCCGCCGCAACATGGACGTCTGGGGAGCGGCCGGGATCACTGGCTCCGTGCTGTCGGGCCGCATCTCGTTCTGGCTCGGCACGCGCGGCCCCAGCTTCTTCATCGACACCGCCTGCTCGACCTCGCTGCTCTCCGTGCACCTCGCCTGCCAGAGTCTCTGGTCCGGCGAGACGCACACCGCGATCGCCGGCGGCGTCAACGTGTTCCTCACGCCCGAGGGCATGATCGCGCTGTCGCGCGTCGGCATGATGGCGCCCGACGGCAAGATCAAGGCGTTCGACGACCGCGCCAACGGCTTCGTGCGCGCGGAGGGCGCGGGCGCCGTGGTGCTGCGCCCGCTCGCAGCCGCGCTCGCGAATGGCGACCCGATCCACGCCGTCATTCGCGGCACCGGCTTCAGCGCCGACGGTCGGGACGGCGGACACATGATGGCGCCCGGCCGCTACGGCCAGGGCCAGGCGATCCGCGACGCCTACGAGCGCGCGGGCATCGCGCCCAGCGACGTGCACTTCGTCGAGGCGCACGGCACCGGCACGATCGTGGGCGACCCGGTCGAGGTGCGCGCGCTCGCCGACGTGATGGGCCCGGGCCGCGCGAAGGAGCGGCCGCTGTTGATCTCGTCGGTGAAGGCGAACATCGGCCACGCCGAGCCGGCCTCCGGTGTCGCCGGCCTGATCAAGGCGACGCTCGCGGTGAAGCACCGCGAGATCCCGCCGCAGCTCAACTTCGAGACGCCGAGCAAGGCGATTCCCTGGGACGAGCTGCCGGTGCGCGTGCAAGCGCAGCGAACCGCGTGGCCCTACCCGGAGCGGGCGCTCGCGGGCGTCAACTCGTTCGGCATCAGCGGCACGAACGCGCACGTCGTGCTCGAGCAGGCGCCGGAGCGGCCGGAGCTGCCGGCCGACGACGGCCGCGCGCGGCTCGTGACGCTCACCGCGCACACCGAACGCGCGCTCGTGGAGCTGGCCGACGCCGTGCGTGAGGACGCCGCGCGCGAGCCGGGCCCCGCACTGCGCGACCTCGCCTACACCCACGCGCGCCGCCGCACGCTGCGCGGCCATCGCCTCGCCGTCGTCGCGCGCGATCGCGCGGAGCTGGCGAGCGAGCTCGCGAGCTTCCTCTCCGGCGCACCGTCGCCCACCACCGCATCGGGTGCCGCCGCGGGCAAGCCACCCGGCGTCGCGTTCGCGTTCTCCGGCCACGGCACGCATTGGGCCGGCATGGGCAAGGCGCTGCTGGCGAGCGAGCCCGCCTTCGCGGCGGCCGTCGACGCGTGGGACGCGGCGCAGCGCGAGCACGCGGACTGGTCGCTGCGCGACCTGCTGGAGCGCGCCGTGGGCGGCGAGGAGCTCGACCGCATCGACGTGCTCCAGCCCGCGCTGACGGGCATCG
>CAYWRY010000172.1:0-7589 GCA_964460485.1 uncultured Spirochaetales bacterium | reverse complement strand
CCGGCCACGCGCTCGGCTACGAGCACAGCTTCGTGCACACCGTCGCGGACTTCGTTCACGCGATCGCGCGCGGCGAGGCCGCGAGCCCGAGCTTCGCCGACGGGCTCGCGAACCAGCGCGTGCTCGCGGCGATCGAGCGCTCGGCGGCGAGCCGGCGTTGGGAGGCGGTGGCGTGAGAGCGCTGAAGTGGCTGCTGGGGATCGCGGTCTCGCTGGCGCTGGTCGTCGCCCTCGCGATCGCCGGGATCACCGCGTACTACAAGGATCGCGCCGGCGAGGAGATCTCCTACGGCACGCTCTACGGCATCGTCGCCACCGAGCTGTGGAGCCGCGCGTACTGCGGCGTCACGGGCTGCCCGGCCGAGCTGCCCGAGGGCATGACGGCGAGGCTGTGGGCCGACGCGCTGTTGAAGGCGACGCCCGTGGCCATCGACGTCGACCCGCTCGGCAACCTCTACGTGGCGGAAGCCGACCGCAACAACGGCGGCGTCACCGACAACCGCCAGCACGCGTATTGGCTGCCCGACGACCTCGCGTCCCGCAGCGTCGAGGACCGTCGCGCCTACTACGAGAAGTGGCTCGCAGCCGGCAAGTTTGCCGAGCAGCCCGACTTCTTCACGAGCCGCAGCGACCGCGCGGTGCGCCTCGCGGACACCGACGGCGACGGCGCAGCAGACGAGCGCAAGGAGCTGATCGCCTGGAACGACGTGGTCGACGGCCTCGCGGCCGGCGTGCTCGCGATCGACGACGAGCTGTGGATCACGAGCATCCCGTTCCTCGTGAAGCTTCGCGACGCGGATGCCGACGGCGTGCCGGAGCTGCGCGAGGACGTCGCGCGCGGATTCGGCGTGAAGACCTCCCTCGTCGGCCACGATCTGCACGGCCTCGCGCTCGGCCCCGACGGCAAGGTCTACTTCTCGCTCGGCGACCGCGGCTATCGGGTCGTCACGCGCGAAGGGCGCACGCTCGCGCCGCCGCTCGATCCCGGGCGCGGCGCCGTCTTTCGCGTGAACCGCGACGGCTCGAACCTCGAGGTGTTCGCGACGGGCCTGCGCAACCCCCAGGAGCTCGCCTTCGACGACTGGGGGAACCTCTTCACCGGCGAGAACAACTCCGACGCCGAGGACGAAGCGCGCATCGCTTACGTCGTCGAAGGCGGCGACTCCGGCTGGGCGATGCCCTTCCAGTCGATGTCCGCCCCGTATCAGCGTGCAGCGTGGGTCGCGGAGAAGCTGTGGCAGACGCCGCACGAGGGGCAGCCCGCCTGGATCGTGCCGCCGATCGGCCACCTCGGGCGCGGGCCGTCGGGCTTCGCGCACTACCCGGGCACGGGGCTCGCGGCGAGTCATCAGGGTCGCTTCTTCATGGCCGACTACCGCTACACGCCGGCCGCCTCGCAGATCTGGTCGTTCGCCGTTCGGCCGAAGGGCGCGGGCTTCGAGGTGGTCGACCCGAAGCCATTCATCGGTCAGGTGGTCGCCACCGACTTCGCGTTCGGCTTCGACGGGCGCGTTTACGTCGCCCACTACGAGGACATCTCGAAGAAGCAGCGCATCCTGATGCTGGAGGACGCCGAGGCGCGCGCAGCGCCGATCGTCGCCGAGACCGCGCGGCTGGCGCGGGAGGGATTCCGCCAGCGCGACGCGGCGCAGCTCGGCGCGCTGCTCGGGCACGCGGATCAGCGCATCCGCCTGCGCGCGCAGCTCGAGCTCGCGCGGCGCGGGGACGCCGCGCCGCTCGCCGCGATCGCGCGCGACCCGGCGGCGCCCGAGCTGGCGCGCGTCCACGCGCTCTGGGGGCTCGGGCAGCTCGGCGCGAGCGCGCTCGCGGGCTTCGAGGCGCCCGACTTCTCGGCGTCGCTCTCGCCCGAGCTGCGCGCGCAGCTCGCGCGGGTGGCCGGCGACGCGCGCGCCGCCCCGTTCGCGCCACTGCTCGTGACGCTGCTGCGCGACGAGCACCCGCGCGTGCGCTTCTTTGCGGCGCAATCCCTGGGCGCGCTCGGCGCGCGCGAGGCCGTCGGGCCGCTCTTCGGCGTGCTGCGCGAGAACGCCGACCGCGACGTCTACCTCCGTCACGCCGCGGCCTGGGCGATCCAGCGCATCGGCGACATGGAGGCCGTGCTCGCCCACGCGGACGACGCGTCGCCCTCGGTGCGCCTCGGCGCGCTGCTCGCGCTGCGCTGGCGGAGCGACGCGCGCGTCGCGCGCTTCCTCGGCGACGCGGACCGCTCGCTCGTGGCGGAGGCCGCGCGCGCGATCCACGACGTGCCGATCCCCGGCGCGACGGCCGAGCTCGCGGCGCTGCTCGGGCGGCTCGCGTCGGTGGCGGACGACGACGTGGAGACCGGCTTCGCCCTGCACCGGCGCGCGATCGCCGCGAACCTCGCGGAGGGCCGAGCGGAGAACGCGAGCGCGCTCGCCGCGTACGCCGCGAGCCCGAAGCACGCGCGCGCGCTGCGCGAGATCGCGCTCGAGGCGCTCGCGCAGTTCGCGAAGCCCGAGCCGCGCGATCTCGTGCTCGGTTTCTGGCGGCCGCAGCCCGAGCGGTCGCGCGAGGTGGTGTTCGCCGCGCTCGACACGCACGGCCGTGCGCTGGTGCAGGGCGAGCTCGGCGAGCGCGCGCTCGCGATTGCGAGCGACTACGGACGTCTGCCCCTCGACGACTCCGAGCTGGCGGAACGGGCGAGCGACGCCGGTGCGAAGCCCGAGGCGCGCGAGACGGCGCTGCGCGCGCTGGCCGCGCGCCCGGGCGGCCGTGACGCCGCGCTGGCCGCGGCCCGCGCCGCGCTCGCGAGCGAGGCTCCCGCGCTGCGCGCCAGCGCGCGCGACGTGCTGGCGGAGCTAAGGCCCGAGGAAGGCGTGGGCGCGTTGCTCGCGGTCGCCGCGGACGCGCCGCTCGTCGAGCGCCAGCGCGCGTTCGCCGCGCTCGCGCGCGCGCGCGATTCGCGCGCCGACGCGGAGCTGGCGCGCGCGCTGGACGCGCTGGCGGCGGGCACGCTCGCGCCCGACGTGCAGCTCGACGTGCTCGAGGCGGCGCGCGCCCGCGGCGACCCGACGCTCTCCGCGAAGCTCGCAGCCTGGGAGGCGGCCCTGCCCGCGGGAGATCTGCTCGCGCAGTATGCCTTCGCGCTCGCTGGCGGCGACGCCGCGCGCGGCGCGCGCGTCTTCGAGAGCGAGACGGCCGAGTGCATGCGCTGCCACGGCAGCGGCGGCCACGGGGCGGGCGCAGGCCCCGACCTCGCGGGCGTCTCCAAGCGCCACGACGCCCGCGGCCTGCTCGAATCCTTGCTGCTGCCGCAAGCGCAGATCGCGCCCGGCTTCGGCTCGGTGGCGGTCACGCTGCGCGGCGGCGAGATCGTGAACGGCGTGCAGCTGAGCGAGAGCGCGAGCGAGGTGGTGGTGGACACCGGCGACGGCCAGCCGCGCCGCATCGCGCTGCGCGAGGTCGCCGAGCGCACGCCGCCGGCCAGCGCGATGCCGCCCACCGCGCTCGGCCTCTCGCCGCGCGAGCTGCGCGACCTGATCGCCCATTTGCAGACGCGTTGACATCGCGGCGCCGCGCGCCGCCTGGGAGGGCCCATGAAGCGAACGACTCGCGCGCACCGCGCGCTCGCGGCCGGACTGCTGGCAGCGAGCGCGCTCGCGCTCGCCGGCTGCGACGTGCTGCGCGTCTTCTTTCCCAGCCACGCGCACGAGACCACGCCGCCCGAGCTCCCGGCGGATCTGCCGGCGCCTGCACTGCTGGTCTTCACCAAGACCAACGGCTTCCGGCACACCGAGGCGATCCCGGCCGGCCTCGCGCGCATCGAGGAGATCGCGAAGCGCCGCGGCTGGAGCGTCTTCCACACCGAGAACGGAGCGGTCTTCGACGACGCCCTGCTCGCGAAGTTCCAGGCGACGGTCTGGCATCAGGTGAGCGGCGACGTGCTGAACGAGACGCAGCGCGTCGCGCTGAAGCGCTTCGTCGAGGGCGGCGGCGGCTGGGTCGGCATCCACGGCGCCGGCGGCGACCGCTCCTACGACTGGCCCTGGTACGTGAACGAGCTGGTCGGCGCGCAGTTCATCGGCCACACCATGGGGCCGCAGTTCCAGACCGCGAGCTGGCGCAACGAGAATCCGCTCCACCCCGCGACCGCGAAGCTGCCCGAGACGTGGCAGCACGAGGAGGAGATCTACTCCTTCGATCGCAGCGTGCGCGACCTCGCGGGCTTTCTCGTGCTCGTGACCGTCGACGAGGGCAGCTACTCGCCGGTCGAGAAGATCTTCTTCCGCGAGCGCAGCCTCGCGATGGGGGGCGGCGACCATCCGATGGTGTGGCACCACTGCGTCGGCCGCGGCCGCGCGCTCTACTCGGCGCTCGGGCATCAGGCAAAGTCCTACGACGAGCCGGAGATGCTCGCGCTCCTGGAGGGCGCGATCGCCTTTGCGCTGCGCCTCGAGGGCGTGGGGTGCGAGCCGTGAAGCTCGGACTCATGCTCGGCTACTCGGGCGCGCAGCTCGCGCTGCCGATGGAGGCGATCCGGCGCGCGGAGGCGCTCGGCTTTCACTCGGTGTGGACGGCGGAGGCCTACGGCTCCGACGCCACCTCGCCGCTCGCCTATCTCGCGGCGCTCACGAAACGCATCAAGCTCGGCACGGCCGTGATGCAGCTGGCGGGCCGCACGCCGGCGATGGCGGCGATGCAGGCCGCCACCATCGACGCGCTCGCCGGCGGCGATCGCTTCATCGCCGGCTTCGGCGTCTCGGGACCGCAGATCGTCGAGGGCTGGTATGGCGAGCCCTGGGGCCGCCCCTATCACCGCATCAAGGACTACGTGACGATCGTGCGCAAGGTGTTGTTACGGAACGGCCCAGTGTCGCACGACGGCCCGGAGCTCCAGCTCCCGTACAAAGGCCCCGGCGCGCTGGGCATCGGCAAGCCGCTGCAGTCGATCCTGCACACGAATCCGAACATCCCGATCTGGCTGGGGACCGGCACCGAGTCGAACGTGAAGCTCACCGCCGAGATCGCCGATGGCTGGCTGCCGCTCTCGTTCGTGCCGGGGATGATGAAGACGTATCGGCCGTGGCTCGAGGCGGGCTTCGCGCGCGCGGGCGGCGGCAAGTCGCTCGCGCGCTTCGAGATCATGCCCATGTGCTTCGTGCACGTGACCGACGACGTGCGCGGCGCGCTGCGCCGCATGAAGGAGCACACCGCCCTCTACGTGGGCGGCATGGGCCATCGCAACAAGAACTTCCACAACGACATGATGGTGCGGCGCGGCTACGCCGAGGCCGCGAAGCGCATCCAGGAGCTCTACCTCTCGGGCCACAAGGCCGAGGCCGTCGAGGCGGTGCCCGACGAGTACCTCGACGAGGGCGCGCTGGTGGGGCCCCGCGCGCGCATCCGCGAGCGCTATGCGGAGTGGCGCGACTCGGGCGCGACGGGCCTCATCCTGAACGGCGCCAACGCGGAGGCGATGGAGCTGATGGCCGAGCTGGCGCGCGCCTGAGAGTCGACGCGGCGCCTCGCACCCGCTCGCTTCAGCTCTCGCGCAGCTCCTGAATGCCGCGGTGCACCACCTCGAACAGCGGCTCCACGTCCTTCGCCTCGATGCACGAGAACGCGATGCGCAGGTCCGTGGGCGCCGTGCTGATCAGGCCGGTCTGGTACTCGTCGAGCAGGTGCACGCGCAGTTTCTCGCTGTCGACGCCCTTCAGCTTGATGCACATGAAGTAGCCGCTGTTGAAGGGGTAGACGTCCCAGCTCTCGCGGAAGCGCGGCGCATTCGCGACCTCGAAGACCCGCTGGGCGCGCTCGCGCAGCACCTCGCACTTCTGTTTGCGCTCCTCGTCGATCGACGACGACGCCAACGCCTTCTCCACCAGCGACTGCGAGAGCATCGGGCTGTTGGACATCGCGCCGCGGATGGCGCCCTTCGTCTTCGCCTCGAGCGCGTCGAGCACGGCCTGCGCGCTCTCGGCGCGGCCCGGGCCGTAAGTGATGAAGCCGCAGCGCAGGCCCCACACGAACAGCTCCTTGGTCGCGCCGTCGAGCTTGACCGCGAGCAGATTCGGGTGCGCGTTCGCGAGCTTGCCGAACAGCGACTCCGTCATCGACTCGCCGCCCAGGTGGTAGAAGAGACCGAAGTACGCGTCGTCGGTGACGACCACGAGCTTGGTGCCGCGCTGCGCCTGGGCGATCAGCGCACTGGCGATCGCGTCGCCCTCGGGAGGCGTCGGCATGTAGCCGGTCGGGTTGTTGGGGAAGTTGAGGATCACGAGCAGCTTCTCGCGGCCCTCGGCGTGCTTCGCGAGCGCGCCGGCGAAGCCCTGGGTGTTGAAGCCCTGGCCCGCGTAGAACGGGAACGTCACGCACTTCGCGCCGAGCCGGACCTCGTAGGTGAGCCGGTAGTTGCCCCAGAGCTGGTCGGGCAAGACGATCAGATCGCCTGGCGCGACGAACAGGTCGCCGACGATGGCGAGGCCGTGGGTGAGTGCGCTGGTGACGATCGGCAGCGAGACCGCCTTGCCGCGCTGCGACGGATTCTCGGCGAGCTGCTTCTCGCGCCAGCGCTCGCGCAGCGTCAGCTTGCCCGAGGCGGGCGCGTAGTTGTAGGCCTCGTCCGGCGTGACGCCCGACAGGTGCTTCTGCAGCGAGGGCAGGTACATGGGCGCCTTGCCCTCGGTGGCGATGCCGATCGTCGCGTTGAAGCGCGTGCCCTTGAGCTTCGCCTCCGCGCCCTGGGTGAGGATGCCTTTCGGGAAGTAGAGGCGGCGGCCGAGCGGCGAGAGCATCGCGAGCAGCTCGGGCGCGGCGGCGCCGATCTTCTCGTTCAGCTCCTTGGCCAGCGGATTCAGCACCTCGTTCGCGGGAGCGGACATTGCGGGGCCTTTCGTGTTCGGCGGACGGACGGCCGCGCAAGCTAGCCGAGTGTCCGGCCGCCGCGGCCGGCGGCGCGGCCGCGTCTCGCGCTGCGCGAGCCGGTTTGAACCGGGCCAAGCGTGCGCCCGCTCAGGAGAGGAGCTCGCGCACCGCCTCGGCCTCGATCGCCGCCGCGCCGAGATCCTTGCCGCTTCGGGGCAGCCGGAGCCGCCGGCACACGAGCGCCCTGCGCGCGCGAGCGCGGCCCGCGAGCGCCTCGCGCGCTCGTCGCGTTGCGCGCCGCCCGCACCCTGCCTGCGAGCGCTCTGCGCTTTCGCCCTGCGCCGCGCGCATACACGACCGGGATGCGAACACGAAGCATCGCGCGCATCGCCGACACTCGTGCTCGGCGAGTCATCAGGCCTCGCGGGAGTGCAGATGGATCTTGCGCTTCACATCGCCGGCGGGCTTCTCGCGGCCCTCTACGCGGTGCGTTGTGGCGTCGCAGGGCGCAGCCTCCTCGAAGTCGTCGTGCTGATCGCGGCCTTCGG
Source organism: uncultured Spirochaetales bacterium (assembly GCA_964460485.1). Classification (GTDB taxonomy): domain Bacteria; phylum Myxococcota_A; class UBA9160; order UBA9160; family UBA6930; genus VGRF01. The sequence goes on along the minus strand of CAYWRY010000172.1, from coordinate 196 downwards.
CTTCGTGCGGGAGGGCTGGCAGCACGCGGCGACGCCGCCTTGGGAATGGAGCGCGCACGTCGTCAAGGAAGCGGGCGGCTGGGGCATCGGCGCGGGTCTGGTTTTCGCGCACTGGTTCACGGATGGAAGGCGGCGCGCGCTCGCTGCGCAGGAGACCCGAGCGACCGCGGGCGCCTGGTGGCAGCGGTCGTCCTAG
>CAYWRY010000171.1:0-7669 GCA_964460485.1 uncultured Spirochaetales bacterium | reverse complement strand
ACGCGGCGATCCCGCGACACTCTCAAACTACGATTCCTTCACAGGCTCTGAGCGGTCGCGCAGACGGGCACAGGGCCTTCGCCGCACGATCCGCCGAGGCGTCGCATCCTCCGCAGCCACGGAGCGGGCCGCGACGCGCGCGCCTAACGTCGCCGCGTGAGCACCGAGCGCGTCGTCGCCGTCGTCGAGGACACTCGCTTCGCCGATCATCGCGGGCCCGCAGGCCATCCCGAGCGCCCCGAGCGCCTGACGGCCGTGAGCGAGGCGCTGAACGAGCGCCGCGCGGCCCTCACCGCGCTACCGGCGCGTGCGGCGGACGACGGCGAGCTGCGCGCGATCCACGGCGCGGCGCACCTCGCGCTCGTGGGCGAGGCGGCCGCCCACGCGCCGAGCCGCATCGACGCCGACACCTACGCGTGCGCTGCGAGCGATGCGGTGGCGCGACTCGCCGCGGGCGGCGCCGTGGACCTCGTGCGCGCGGTGGCGAGCGGGCGCGCCCAAGCGGGCTTCGCGGCGGTGCGTCCACCCGGTCATCACGCCGAGGCCGCGCAGCCCATGGGCTTCTGCCTCTACAACAACGTGGCGATCGCGGCGCGCGCCGCGAAGCGCGAGCTCGGCGTCGACAAGATCCTGATCGTCGACTGGGACGTGCACCACGGCAACGGCACCCAGCACAGCTTCGAGGACGACCCGTCGGTGCTGTTCTTCTCGACGCACCAGTTCCCCTACTACCCCGGCACGGGCGACTGGCACGAGATCGGCACGGGGCGCGGAGAGGGAGCGACGGTGAACGTCCCGATGCCCGCGGGCTGCGGGGACGCCGAGTACCTGGCGGTGTTCGCGCGCGTGCTCGTGCCGATCGCGCTCGCCTTTCGGCCGGAGCTGATCCTCGTGTCGGCCGGCTTCGACGCACACCGCGACGATCCGCTCGCGTCGATGGAGCTCGGCGCGACGGGTTATTATGGAATGGCCGCGACGGTGCGCGCGCTCGCCGACGAGCTCTGCGGCGGCCGCGTGGCTTGCGTGCTCGAGGGCGGCTACTCGGCGAGCGGCTTGCGCGAGGGCGTCGGTGCGCTGGTGGACTCGCTCACCGCGCCATCTGCGTTCGCGCCGCGTGCGGGGGACCTCGTGCCGGGCTCGCGCGCCGCGCGGCTCGTCGACCGCGCCGCCGCGATCCACCGTGCGCGCTACCGCGAGCTGGGGACTTCCTAGATCCCGAGCAGCCAGGGCTGCAACCGAGCGCGCCGAACGCCCTGCCCCTAGAAGTTGGGGCCGAGCTGCGTCGCGCTCCCAGGGATTGTGGAGAGCGCGAGATTTTCAGCGCACCAAAAAAAACTTTGATCCGCGCGCGGAAGAGGTGTAGAAAGCGGCTGTTGGTGGGATTCAGTGGGGATCAGTGGTGATCCTAGACTGAATGGACCTCGGAAGGTCTGAGAGAGCTCGGACGATGGCCCGCGGTCGCTTCACCTACACCATGGACGCGAAGGGTCGGCTGGCGATCCCGCAGGACTGGCGGATGGACCTCCAAGCGCACGGCAAGCGGCCTCCCGTCCTCACCAACCTGGTGGGCGCGCCCGCCCTCGCACTCTACTCCGCCGAGCGCTGGGACGAGATCGAGAAGCGGCTCGGCTCGCTGTCTCAAGTGCAGCCCGACGTCCAGCAGATGAGCCGCCTCTTGCTGTCGGGCGCCCAGGACGCGCCCTTCGACACGCAGGGGCGGCTGCTGGTCGGCGCCGACCTGAGGGAGTACGCGGGGCTCTCGCGCGACGTGGTCGTGGCCGGGGTCGGCCAGCGCATCGAGCTTTGGGACAAGACGCGCTTCGAGCGCGAACTCGCCACCGCGAAGGATCGCGGCACCGAGCTCGCCCGGATCGCGGCGGATTTGGGTCTGTGAAGACATCGAGCGATGGGGGGGACCGAAGGACGTTCCTTCGGTCGAGAGAGGGACGGGGTGTCTCCGGAGCAGGCGTGCGAAGTGCGGGGAGAGAATGGGGGCTCGACTCGCGCCGCCGCACGTTGCTCCGGAGCACCCCTGCCCTGATCTGACGCCCCGAACGTCGCTCGATCGCTTCGCGGACGGTTTCGGGTTTCACGCGGGGGCCGCGGATGCGGCCGCCGCGGTCGGGCGGTGGGGGGCCGCTCGATCTGTGCCACCAGTGCCGCCGGCGCGCGGCAGGAAGCGGGCATCGAGCGCGACGCCGGCCCGGAAGCACCGTGCACCACCAACCCGTTCTGCTGGAAGAGACGCTGCACTGGCTCGACGCCCGGCCCGGGCGTCTGATCGTCGACGGCACACTCGGCGACGGCGGACACGCGGAAGCGATCCTCGAGCGCACGGCGCCAGACGGCCGGCTGGTCGGCCTCGACCGCGACCCCGAGGCCCTGCGAGTCGCGGGCTCGCGGCTCTCCCGCTTCGGTGCCCGCGTCGCCCTCGCGCACGCCTCGTTTCGCGACTTGGCGGGCGTGCTCGCCGAGGCGGGCACGCCGCGCGTCGACGGCGTGCTGCTCGATCTCGGCGTCTCCTCGCGCCAGCTCGACCAGCCCGAGCGCGGCTTCCGCTTCGGCGCGGAGACGGCGAGCGCGACCGCGCTCGACATGCGCATGGATCCGACGCGCGGCGAGAGCGCGGGCGAGCTGCTCGCCCAGGCCTCCGAGGCGGAGCTCGCGCGCTGGTTCCGCGAGTACGGCGAGCTGCCCGGCGCCGGCCGCCTGGCGCGCGAGATCGTCCGCCGCCGCGTCGATCGGCCCCTGCGCACCACCGCAGATCTCCTCGACGCGATCCGCGCGGCGCGCATCGGCGGCGGGCGCAAGCACAACCCGGCGACCCTCGTCTTCCAGGCGCTGCGCATCGCCGTGAACGACGAGCTCGGCGCCCTCGACCAGGGACTCGGCGCCGCGATCGACGCCCTCGCCCCGGGCGGCCGGCTGTGCGTGATCGCCTACCACTCCCTCGAGGACCGCATCGCGAAGCAGCGCTTCGCGCGCGAGGAGCGCCCGTGCACGTGCGCTCCCTCCGCGCCGGTCTGCAGCTGCGGAAAGAAGCCGCGGCTCGTGCGCGCCACGCGCAAGGCGGTGCGCCCGAGCGAGAGCGAGGTCCGTAACAACCCCCGCGCGCGCTCGGCTCGCCTGCGCGCTGCGGAGAAGCTGCCGGAGGCTGCATGAGCGCGACGACCCAAGAAGACTGGCTTCGCCGAGACCTCGCGATCCCGGCCGGACGCGACCAGCGCGCGCTCCCGCTGGTGCCGATCGCGCTTGGCGTGTTCGTCGCCTACCTCGGCCTCGTCGCCTTGCGCGGCGAGATCCAACGCCTCGCCTACGAGCTCGGCGGCGCGGTCCAGACGGAGCAGCGGCTACTCGAGCGAGAGCGTTCGGCGCGCGCCGCGGTGCGGGCGCTGCGCGACCCGCGCCGCCTGCGCGAGCTCGCCGCCGGGCAGGGCTTCGTGGTGCCGGAGCGCGTGATCGAGCTCGCAGGCGCCGCGCATCCATGAGAGGCGCCGACCTGCGCCGCGCGACCGCTCGCGTCCGCGTCGTCGGCCTCGCGCTCGTCCTCGGCTTCCTGTTGCTCGGCGCCCGCGCGGCGCACCTCTCGCTCGTCGACCCCCGCGGTCACGACCTCGCTCCGCGGCAGGCCCATACCGTGCTGCGGCTGGCACCGGCGCGCGGCGCGATCACGGACCGCAGCGGCGCCGAGCTGGCGCTGACGGTGCCCGCCCCGTCGGTTTACGCGGTTCCGAAGCAGGTCGGCGACGCGCGCGCAGCGGCTCGCGCCCTGGCGCCGATCCTCGGACTCTCGGCGCAGGTTCTCGAGGGGCGCCTCACGCTCGGCGGCGGCTTCGTCTACCTCGCGCGCTGGATCGACGCGCGTCAGGCGAAGGCGGTCGAGGCGCTGGCGCTGCCCGGCGTCGGCCTGATCTCCGAGCCGCGCCGCGTGTATCCGCAGGGCGCTCTCGCCGGCCGCCTGATCGGCTTCGCGAACGTCGACGGCGCCGGCGTGCGCGGCATCGAGCAAGCGCAGGACGAATGGCTCGCGGGTCACGCGGAGACGGTGGCCGTGCAGCGCGACGCGCGGCATCGCCTGCTCGCCTATGCGGGCCACGACCCGCTCGCCTCTGCGGGCGGGGACGTCGCTCTGACCCTCGACGCCGTGCTGCAGGCCGATGCGGAGGCGGCGCTCGCCGATGCGGTCGCTGCGACCGGCGCGAAGGGCGGCTTCGTGATCGCGCTCGACCCGGCGAGCGGCGACGTGCTCGCCCTCGCCGAGGCGCCCGCCTTCGACCCCAACAAGTTCCGCGCCGCCCGCTACGCGGACACGCGCCAGCGCGTCTTCACCGACGCGATCGAGCCCGGTTCGACCTTCAAGGCGTTCCTGATCGCGGCCGCGCTCGAGCACGGGGCGATTCGCGCGACCGACCTGTTCGACTGCGAGAACGGGCGCTGGCGCGTCCCCGGCAAGACGCTGCGCGACACGCACGAGCACGGCCTGCTCGACGTCGCCGGCGTGCTGCAGGTCTCGAGCAACATCGGCGCGGCGAAGATCGGCTACGCCCTCGGCGCCGAGGACCACCATGCGATGCTGCGGGCGCTCGGCTTCGGCGCGCGCACGGGCAGCGGATTCCCGGACGAATCCCCCGGCTTGCTGCGCGACTGGAAGCGCTGGCGCCCCGTCGACCACGCGACCGTCTCCTTCGGCCAGGGCGTCAGCGTCACGGCGATGCAGCTCGCCGCCGCGACCGGCGCGCTCGCGAACGGCGGGATCCTGCGCGCGCCGCGACTCGTCTCAGCCCGCCGCAGCCCAGGCGGGGTCTGGCAGCCGATGCCGCCCGCCGAGGGCCGGCGCGTGCTGCGCGAAGAGGTCGCCGCGCAGCTGCGGGCGATGCTCGCGGGTGTCGTGCACGTGGCAGGCACCGCGATCCGCGCGAGCCTCGACGGGGTGCGCGTCGGCGGCAAGACGGGCACCGCGCAGCCGCTCGATCCCGCCACGCGCCGCTACCGCAGCGATCGCTACATCGGCTGGTTCCTCGGCGCGGCCCCGATCGACGCGCCGCGCGTGGCGATCGTCGCGATGGTCGACGAGCCGCGCGGCGTCGCGCACACCGGCGGCTCGACGGCTGCGCCGCTGTTCGCGCGTGTCGCCGCCGCCGCACTGGGGCGCCGCGGGGTCCGCACCCAAGCGGTGTTCGGGCTGCCCGCACCCGCGTTCGTGGGCTGGACGCCCGAGCGCGGCATACCGGCGCGGCTCGCGAAGATCCAGGAGCGCTGGCCGACGGCGGCGCCCGAGGTCGGCCGCGCGCTGATCGCCGCGCAGACACCCAAGAGGCCCGCTCCGCCTCCCGCCGCGGTTCCCGCCGGCTCGCCCGCCGCGCTCCCGCCGGTCGCCTCACCACCGCCGGCGGCAACGCAGGCGGCGGAGCGGGTTCCAAGCGCCGTCGCCGTGAATCTCGTCACCGACGGGCTGCGCGCCGCCGCAGAGGCTGCGGCGCCCCCGTTCGCGCAGGGAGCGAAGGCCAACCCGTGAAGCTGTCCGAGCTGCTCGCTGCGCTCCCGCCGGAGCTCGCACCCACACTGCGTCCCGCCCTCGACCCGGTCGTCCGCGGCATCTGTTACGACTCGCGCGCCGTGGCGCCCGGCGAACTGTTCGTCGCGCTGCGCGGCGCCACCGCGGACGGCCACGCCTACGTCGCCCAGGCGCTCGCGCTCGGCGCGGTCGCCGTGCTGTGCGAGCAGGCGCCGGCGAGCGCGGGCGGCGCGGCCGTCGCGGTCGTGCGCGACTCGCGCCGCGCGCTCGCGCCGATCGCGAACGCCTTCTTCGGAGCGCCGTCGGCGGAGCTCGCGCTCGTCGGCATCACCGGTACGAACGGCAAGACCAGCACCACCTTCCTGACGGAGTCGATCTTGCGCGCCGGCGGCGAGCGCACCGGCCTGATCGGCACAGTCGAGGTGCGCTACGCGAGCGAGCGGCTGCGCGCGGTGAACACGACGCCGGAGAGCCTCGACCTCCAGCGACTGCTGCGCGACATGCGCACGCGCGGCGTGTCCGCGGTGACGATGGAGGTCTCGTCCCACGGCCTCGAGCTCGGGCGCGTGGACGGCTGCGTGTTCCGCGCGGCGGCCGTCACGAACGTGACCCAGGACCACCTCGACTTCCACGGCACGATGGACGCCTATCAGGCCGCGAAGGAGCGCCTGTTCCACACCTACCTGGCGCAGGACGGCGTCGCGGTGATCAACCTCGACGACCCGCGCCACGCCGGCTTCGTGGCGGCTGCCGAGAAGCGCGGAGCGCGCCGCGTGCTGGTGAGCAAGCGCCGCGACGCGCCGGCCGACGTGCGCGTGCTGTCCGCCGACGTCTCGCTCGCGGGCACGCGCGCGCGCCTCGCGCTCCCGGACGGCGAGCTCGAGCTCGAGCTGCCGCTGGTCGGCGACTTCAACCTCGAGAACCTCACCGTCGCGGTCGGCATCGCGACCGGGCTCGGCGTGGCGCCCGCGGCGATTGCGCGCGGCGTCGCCGAATGTCCTCAGGTGCCGGGCCGCATGCAGCGCGTGGGCGCCGAGCTGCCGGACGCACCGACCGTGCTGGTGGACTACGCGCACACGCCCGACGCGGTGGAGAAGGTGCTGCGAGCGGTGCGGCCGCTGACGCGCGGCAAGCTGATCGCCGTGTTCGGCTGCGGCGGCGATCGCGACCGCACCAAGCGGCCGAAGATGGCGGAAGCAGTCGCGCGCCTCGCCGATCGCGCGGTGTTGACCAGCGACAACCCACGCACCGAGGACCCGCAGCGCATCCTGGCGGACGTCGAGGCCGGCCTCGGGCGAATGCAGCGCGTGGCGAGCGCGCAGCTCGCCTCCGCGCAGCGCGCCTACGTCGCGCTGGTGGATCGCCGCGAGGCGATCGCGCTCGCGATCGCGAGCGCTCGGCCCGAGGACACGGTGGTGATCGCGGGCAAGGGGCACGAGGACTATCAGATCGTCGGCCGCGAGAAGTTCCCGTTCGACGATCGCGAGGAGGCGCAGCGCGCCCTCGAGAGGCGCGCGCGATGACGATCCCCTTCCGCGCGCGCGAGGCCGCCGCCTGGGCGCGCGCCGAGCTCGCCCGCGGCGACGCCGAGCGCACCTTCTCGAGCGTGTCGATCGACACGCGCACGCTCGCGCCCGGCGCGCTGTTCGTCGCGATTCGCGGCGAGAACCACGACGCCCACGCCTTCCTCGCGACGGCCTTGGCGGCCGGCGCCGCGGGTGTGCTCGTCGAGCGCGCGGAGGCGGTACCCGCGGATGCCCACGTGCCGGTGCTCGTAGCCGACGACACGACGCGCGCGCTCGGCGCGCTCGCCGCCGGCCACCGCGCCGGCTTCGCCGGGCCCGTGGTGGGGATCACGGGCAGCAACGGCAAGACGACGACGAAGGAGATGTGCGCGGCGATCCTGCGCGAGCGCGGGCCCTGCCTCGCGACGCAGGGCAACCTCAACAACCAGTTCGGCCTGCCGCTCACGCTGCTGCGCCGGGAGGCCGAGCACCGCGCGCTGGTCGTCGAGCTCGGCATGAACCACCGCGGCGAGATCGCGCCGCTGGCGGCGATCGCGAGCCCGACGGTCGGCGTCGTGACCACGATCGGCACGGCGCACATCGAGTTCCTCGGCTCGCGCGAGGCGATCGCCGAGGAGAAGGGCGACCT
>CAYWRY010000170.1:0-7692 GCA_964460485.1 uncultured Spirochaetales bacterium | reverse complement strand
GTGAGGTGCGCGCGGTTCCCGATGATCTCCTCGCGCCACACGTTCTCGAAGCCGTTCATCACGGACAGCACCGTGATGATCAGCCACACGCCCGCGGCAACGCCGGCGACGCAGATGCCCGTGATCACGGAGATGAACGTCTGCCGCCGCTTGGCGAACATGTAGCGGCGCGCGATGAACCACTCGGCGCTGCCGCGCGCGCCGAGGAAGCCGGCGGCCGCCAGCGGCGCGAGCCCGAGCGCCACGAGCGCCGCGAGGCCGAGGCCGGCGCCCGCGCCGTAGAGGCCGAGGTCGGGGCGTGGCGCGTCGAGCCACGCGGCGAAGGGGACGCCTGCGGCGAGCGCGACGGCGAGCAGCAGCGCGAGCACCTCGTCGGTTCCCGCCGCTGCCGCGCCAGAACGCCGCCGGCGCAGGCGCAGCACCAGCGCGACCAGCGCCGCCAGCGCGGCGGGCAGCGCCACGTAGCCGAGCTGATCCAGGCTGCCCGCGTACGCGGCGAAGGCGAGGCCCAGCACGCAGACCGCGGCGTAGGCGAGGGCGCGCGGCGGAACCAGGCGCAGCACTCCCGCGACGAGAAGCTGCGCCGCGGCGACTGCCAGCGCAGCGGCACCGGCGAAGAGCAGCCACGCCTGCACGACGCCCGGCCACGCGATGCCGAGGCTCTCGACGGTCTCCTCGTCGGTGCCGAGGAACCCGAGCAACGCCGCCCAGACCGCGGTCACCGCCAGCACGTGCCCAAAGCGCTTCGCGCTGCGGGCGAAGCGCTCGAGCACCACGACCGCCGAGCCGAAGAACAACAGGGCGTTGGCCGCGATCGCGAGGAGCAGCGCGACGATGAAGCTGAGCGCGACGGCGCCCAGCGCCTGCGCGAGCAGGGAGGTCCCCGCCGCCTCGGCGCCGCTCACTTCCCCTCCGGTCGCAGGTGGGGGAACAGGATCACCTCGCGCAGGTTGGGCGCATCGGCGAGCACGCGCACCAGCCGATCAACGCCCACCCCGAGCCCGCCGGTCGGCGGCATGCCGTGCTCGAGCGCGGTCAGGAAGTCCTCGTCGAGCGGGTGCGCCTCGGCGTCGCCGGCTGCCGCGTCGCGGCGCGACTCCTCGAAGCGCGCGCGCTGGTCGTCCGGGTCGTTCAGCTCGCTGAAGGCGTTCGCCAGTTCCATGCCCGCCACGAACAGCTCGAAGCGCTCGACGAGGCGCGGGTCCTCCGGCGCGCGCTTCGCCAGCGGCGACAGCTCGGTGGGATGGTGGGTCACGAACGTGGGCTGGATCAGCTCGGGCTCGACGCGCTCGCTGAAGATCTCGTCCACCAGCAGCGCCCAGGTCGGCGCGTCGCTGCGCGCGATTCCCGCTGCCGCAGCCGCCGTGCGCAGTCTCGGGAGATCCGTCTCGCCGAGGATGTCGATGCCCGTCGCCTCGCGGATCGCGTCCGCCATCTTCACGCGCCGCCACGCGCCGCCCAGCTCGATCCGGGTCTCGCCGTGGGGCACCGACAGTGAGCCCAGCGCCGCCTGGGCTGCGTCGGTCACCAGCACCTGCACGAGCGCCATCATCTCCGAATAATCGGCGTACGCCTGATAACACTCGAGCATGGTGAACTCGGGGCTGTGCTTGTGGCTGATGCCCTCGTTGCGAAAGTTGTGGGCGATCTCGTAGACGCGGTCGAGTCCGCCGATGATGCAGCGCTTGAGGTAGAGCTCGTCAGAGATGCGCAGATAGAGGCTCTGGTCGAACTTCTCGTGGTACGTGGTGAACGGGCGCGCGGCCGCGCCGCCGTAGAGCGGCTGCAGCACCGGCGTCTCCACCTCGATGAAGCCGCGCGCGTCGAGCGTGCGCCGCAGCGACGCGATCGCCTTGCTGCGCAGCAGCGCGATCTCGCGCGCGCGCGGATTCGAGAGCAGGTCGAGGTAGCGCTGCCGGTAGCGCGCCTCGACATCCGAGAGGCCGTGCCACTTCTCGGGCAGCGGCCGCAGCGCCTTGGCGAGCATCTGGCCCGCGCGCGCGTCGAGCGTGAGCTCGCCCTTCTGCGTGCGCCACAGCACGCCCTCGATCCGCACGAAGTCGCCGACGTCCAGGTCCTTCACGAACGCGAACGTCGCGTCGGGCGTGATGCCGCGCCGCGCGCTCACCTGCAGCAGCGCGCCGTCGTCCCCGAGCGTGACGAACACCAGCTTGCCGAAGCTGCGCGCGGCGCGGACACGGCCGGCGACGGCGGCGGCCGGCTGCTCCGCCTCGAGCTGCTCCGCGCTCTTCGCGTCGTGCGCCGCGCGCAGCTCGCCCACGCGCGTGTGCGGACCGGTGCGCGCCGGGAACGGGTCGGTGCCTGCGGCGCGCAGCTTCTCGAGACGCTCGCGCCGCGCCTTCAGCTCGTGGTCGCTCACGCCGAGGCCCCCGGCCTGCGCGCCGCCGCCTTCTGCAGCAGCGACGCGCGGATGAACTCGTCGATGTCGCCGTCGAGCACGCCCTGCGCGTTGCCGATCTCGACGTCGGTGCGGTGGTCCTTCACGCGCTGCGTCGGGTTCAGCGTGTAGGAGCGGATCTGCGAGCCAAACGAGACGTCGGCCTTGTCCCCCGCCAGCGCCGCCTTCCGCTCTTCCTGCTCGAGGCGCGCCTTCTCGTGCAGGCGCGCGCGCAGCACCTTCATCGCCTTCGAGCGGTTCTTGTGCTGCGAGCGCTCGCTCTGGCACTGCACGACGATGCCGCTCGGAATGTGCGTGAGGCGCACCGCCGAGTCGGTCTTGTTGACGTGCTGCCCCCCGGCCCCGCCGGAGCGGTAGGTGTCGACGCGCAGATCCTTCTCGTCGATCTCGACCTCCACCTCGTCGTCGAGCTCGGGGACGACCAGCACGTTCGCGAAGGCGGTGTGGCGGCGCGCCTGCGCATCGAAGGGCGAGATGCGCACCAAGCGGTGCACGCCGTTCTCCTCCTTCAGGTACCCGAACGCGTAGTCGCCGGCGACGGTGAAGGTGACGCTGCGCAAGCCGGCCTCGTCGCCCTCCTGGACGTCGATCATCTCGACCTTGTAGTCGTGCTCCTCGCACCAGCGCCCGTACATCTTCAGGAGCATCTGTGCCCAGTCCGCGGCGTCGGTGCCGCCCGCACCGGCGGAGATCGTCACGATCGCGTTCCCGAGGTCGTACTCGCCGCCCAGCAGGCGCTGCAGCTCGGCCTCCGCGAGGCGCTCCTCGGCGAGCGCGAGCTTCTCGCCGGCCTCGCGCGTGGCGTCCGCGTCGTCGGCCTCCGTCGCGAGCTCGAGCAGCACCTCGGCGTCGCTCTGCGCCTCGGCGATGGCGGCGATGGCGGCGAGCTCTCGCTCGACCGCGCGCTTCTCCCTCAGGACCTGCTGGGCGCGCTCGCGGTGGTCCCACAGGTCGGGCTTCGCGGCGTCGGCGTCGAGCTGCTGGAGCCGCGCGCGGAGCGCGGGCTCGTCAAAGCCGCCCCCGAAACTCGTCGAAGCGCGCGCGCTGCGCCTTTGCGCGCTGCGCCAGCTCGACGCGATCCAGTTGTTGGGGTGCGGTGGGTGCGCTCATGGCTGGTTGCGGCCTCGGAGGAATGCGAAGAAGCAGCCGAGCACCGTAGCGACTGTGCAGGCGTGGGCGAAGAGGTCGCCATGGCGGGCGTAGAAGGACGGGCGATCCCGCTCGAGGATCGGCAGCTCGCCCACCACGAGGTCGCGCTCGAAGATCGCGGTCGTCGCGCGAGCCCGTCCGTTCGAGCCGACCAGGGCCGACACCCCCGTGTTCGCCGAGCGCACTCCCGCCACCCGGGTCTCCGCCGAGCGCAGCGCCGTCATCGCGAGAAACTGGTAGGGCGAGCCCGTACGCCCGTACCAGGCGTCGTTGGTGATCCCGACTAGTAGCTCCGCACCGTCCTCAGCGAAGCGGCGCACGAGGTCCGGGAAGATCAGCTCGTAACAGATCGGGATGCCCACGCGCACGCGGTCCGGCCACCCGGTCAGCGGCACGTCGATCGCGCGCACGCGCTCTCCCTCGCTCACGTCGTTCTGGATCGAGCCCGTCGCGATCGCGCGGACGAAGCGCCCGAGCAGCGGGCGCAGCGGCAGGTACTCGCCGAACGGCACGAGGTGCGTCTTGTCGTAGCGGTCGAGCAGCTCGCCCTCCGCGGAGAACACGAAGGCGCTGTCGTAGTGCGCGGTGCGTCGGCCCTGCGCGTCGAAGTCCATGCCGACCGCGCCGACGATCAGCGGCGTGCGCACCTCGCGCGCCAGCGCGGCGATGCGATCGTGCAGGTCGGGAATCGCGAGGGGGGCGGGCACCGCCGTCTCGGGCCAAACGATCAGCTGTGCGCCGTCCGCCGCCGCGCGGCGCGTGAGCTCCTCGTACGCGAGCAGCGTCTCCTCGAACGCCTGCTCGCTCCACTTCTGGTTCTGGTCGATGTTGCCCTGGAGCGCGGCGACGCGGACCCGCGGCTGCCGTTCGTAGATCGGGCGATCCGCGACCGTCTGCCAAGCGGCGAGCGCGGCGGTCACGGCCAGCACTGCGGCCGCGAGAACGAGTTCGCGCCAGGCGCTCGCCCCGCCGCGACGCTCCTCGACGACGCGAAGCGCGCTCGCGCCGAGCACGACCGCGAGGAAGCTGAGCCCGTAGACGCCTGTGATCGCCGTCAACGCGAGGTGCAGGACGTTCGCGTGCCACGCATATCCGAGCCCGCCCCAGGTGAAACCCGTCAGCACCCACGAGCGCAGCCACTCGCCCGTGGTCCACACCGCCGCGAGCAGCAGCGGATTCGCAAGCCTGCGCCGCGCGAGCAGCGCGACGATAAACGCGAAGCACGCGACGAATGCCGCTGGATAGAGCGCCATGCCGAACGGCGCGAGCAGGCCGACGGCGACGGGCGCGTGGCCGTAGGTGACGGTCACGACGTATCCCCAGTGCAACAGCGCCGCGTTGGCGAGCCAGCCCGCGACGAAGCCGACGCTCAGCGCGCGCCCGGGCGCGAGGCCGCGCAGTGCGACGAGCAGCAGCGCGGGCGCGGCGGGCGCGAGCACGAGGCCGAGGTCGAGCACGAAGTCGCCGCGGATCGGCTGCGGGAACGCGAAGAACGTCGCCGCGACGTACGCGAGCATCCAGCGCCAGGGCATCAGGCCACCGCCTTCCAGAGCGCGCGCTCCTTCGCCCGCATGCGCCTCGCGTCGCGCGGCACTTCGTGGTCGTAGCCCAGCAGGTGCAGCACGCCGTGGATGAGCAGGCGAAGCAGCTCGTCGTTCAGCGAGTGGCCGAGCTCGCGCGCCTGCCGCGCCGCGACTCCGACGCCGATCACCACGTCCCCCAACAACTCGCCGCGATGCCCGGTGTGCGCGCCCTGCAGGAGCGAGTAGGACAGCACGTCCGTGGGCCCGCGCCTCCCGCGGTGCGAGGCGTTGAGCCGTGCGATCGCGGCGTCGCCGACCAACGCGAGCGAAAGCTCGGCGCGCGGCAGGCCGAGCGCTGCGAGCACGCGGCGCGCGCGCCGCGCGAGCAGCCGGCGATCGAAGCGCGGCGCGCCGCGCGGCGGGCCCGCCAGGCGCACGTTCATTTCGCCGCCGGGCCGTCCTCGCCGCCACCGTTGCCGGCGGCGCGCTCCCCGTCGCCGTTCCGCTCGCCGTTCACCTCGTCGCGGGCGCGCTCGAGCAGCCCCGCGCTGCGCCGGTCGTAGGCGCGCACGATCGCCTGCACGAGCGGGTGCCGCACCACGTCGAGGTCCGTGAAGCGCATGAAGCCGATGCCCTCGACGTCGCGCAGCACGTCGAGCGCGTCGATCAGACCGCTGCCCTGCTGCGAAGGCAGGTCGATCTGCGTCACGTCGCCGGTGATGACCGCCTTCGAGTCGTAGCCGAGGCGGGTCAAGAACATCTTCATCTGCTCGGGCGTCGTGTTCTGCGCCTCGTCGAGGATCACGAACGACTCGTTCAGCGTGCGGCCGCGCATGAAGGCGAGCGGCGCCACCTCGATCACCCCGCGCTCCATCAGCCGCTGCGCCTTGTCGAAGTCCATCATGTCGTGCAGCGCGTCGTAGAGCGGGCGGAGGTACGGGTTCACCTTCTCCGCGAGGTTGCCGGGCAGGAAGCCGAGCTTCTCGCCGGCCTCGACGGCCGGCCGAGCGAGGATCACGCGCGCGATCTCCTGCCGATTCAGCGCCGCGATCGCCATCGCCATCGCGAGGTAGGTCTTGCCGGTGCCGGCGGGGCCGATCGAGATCACGATGTCGTGAGCCTCGATCAGCTCGATGTAGCGGCGCTGCGAGAGGTTCTTCGCGGCGATGCGCCGGCGCGAGCCCACGTGCGACAGCACGTCGGTGTAGACCTCGCGCAGCGCGGTGCCCGGCTGGGTGGCGACCGCCTGGATCGCGGAGTGGACGTCCCTGGGAGCGACCGAGCGACCCTCGCGCAGCAGCCCGTAGAGCTGCTCGAGCACCTCGCGCCCGAGCTTCACGCGGTCCTCGGCGCCGGCCAAGCGCACCTGATTTCCGCGCGCGTGCACCGAGATCCCGAGGTCTTGCTCGACGATGCGCAGCGTCCGCTCGCGTTCCCCGTACAGCGCGGAGGCGAGCTGATTGTCGTCGAAGACGAGCGTCTGACGACTCGTGGCCTCTCGCGCGCTCAGTGGGGTCGCTCCGTCGTAAAGCTACTCCTCGGGCAACAACACCACGAAGTTGTCGCCGCGGCGCGCAAAATAGTATGCGTCGGCCCTCTCCGTCGCCAAGGGCAGCTCGAGGCTCCGCACCGCCTCCGCGACGTCGGCCGGCCACTTCCCGTGTCGGAAGCGATAGGCCTCGACGGCGTTGCGGAGCAGAGCGCGCTCGAACGCGGCCGCGGCGGCTCGCTGGGCGGCGCGCGCCCCTTCGGCCGGGGCGCGTTCGCTTGCGCGCTGGCCGACCAGCGCCAGCACACCGAGCGCGGCGCACGCGAACGGAATCACCACGCGCAGCGAGGCGAGCGGCGCCAGCGAGAACGAGAGCCGCGCGCGGCGCAGCGGGCGCGAGGATTCGCGGCGCAGCGGCTCGATCACGCCCGCGCGGCGCAGGCGCGACAGCCAGTAGACGCCCTCGAACTCCCCGAGCCGCGCGAAGTCGACCACGCGCCGCGCCGGCGAGCGGCCGTCCACCAGCATGAACACGCGTTCCGCTTGGGCGAGCCGCGCGGGCGAGTCGCCCTCGGCGCGCTCGCGGAACAGGTCGAAGGCCTCGCTGCGACGCCAGACGGTCTCGAACTCGCGCGCGTCGGCGTCGAACGTGCGCCACTCGTCGACCATGCGCAGGCCGTCCATCAGGATCTGCTCGGCCGGCGTGCCGCGGGCCGCGTCGCCCTCGCCCGCCACGGGCTGCGCGGTGAAGTGGAAGGATCCCTGCGTCCAGCGCAGCAAGGTGAACATGGTGTTGCGCGTGAGCAGCTCCACGGCTTCCTGGAGCTGCGCTTCGCCCAGCTCTCCCCAGCGCGCGATCAGGCCGAGCAGGTCGCCCTCGCCGTCCTGGACGCTCTTCTCGAGCTTCAGCATGCGCTCCGCCGGCACGAGGCCGCTGCGGACGAGCAGGTCGCCGAGCGCCGCGCGCTCGTAAGGGCCTACCGGCTCGCCCCACACCACCGACCCGCGGTCGAAGGCGATGCGCACCCGCTCCGTCTCGCCCGTCACGTCGAGCACGCCCGTCTTCTGCTGCTGGCCGATCAGCTGGAAGACCTCGCCGATGCCGAAGTCGC